>NZ_LT828648.1:1364285-1705357 GCF_900169565.1 Nitrospira japonica
GAGAACGGGTGATTACAGTTCTCTCGGCGGAAAATAAACCAGGCTGTTCCACGTGGAACAGTCAATCATGATGGGCGAGAACGAGATCGATGGCTAAGACAATTGCTGTAGCCAATCAGAAGGGTGGTGTCGGAAAGACCACCACTTCCGTCAATCTTGCTGCAGGCATTGCTCTGCAAGGTAAGCAAGTCTTACTGGTGGATATGGATCCCCAAGGTAATGCCACGAGTGGTCTCGGTCTCGATCCGAGATCGCTTCAGAATAATATATATAACTGTTTGATTAATAAAGATAATATTGATGAAGTGTTGAAGAAGACCGAGATCGGCGACCTTTACGTTCTTCCTTCGAACCCCGATCTGGCAGGCGCTGAAATCGAACTGGTCAACATGGATGAGCGCGAGCGCCGGCTTTGGCATGTGCTTCGTACGATTGAAGACCGGTTTGACTATGTGTTCTTAGATTGTCCGCCCGCGCTCGGCATCTTGACGGTGAATGCCTTGTGCGCCGCCCGCTCGGTCTTGATTCCGGTGCAATGCGAGTACTATGCGATGGAAGGATTGACTCGGTTGATCGACAGCATCGAGCGAGTGCGCCATTCACTCAATCCCGAGTTGACGATCGAGGGGATCGTCTTGACAATGTACGACGTGAGGAATACGTTGGCGCGGCAAGTTTCCGATCAGGTTCGGGCACACTTTACCGACAAGGTCTATCAGACAACGATTCCTCGGAACGTCACGCTTGCAGAAGCCCCGAGCTATGGTCGTCCCGTCTTGTTGTACAACATGGCGTCGACCGGCGCTCAGTCCTATCTCTCTCTCGCCAAGGAGTTTCTCGGTCATGGAGAAAAAAGCCCTGGGTAGGGGTCTGGAGGCGCTCCTTCCCTCCAATAAGCCGGTTTCCGTACCGGACGCGGCCGACCTGCAGCACCTTCGGGTGGATGCGATCGTTCCCAATCGATATCAACCCAGGCAGACCTTCTCGCCGGAGGAACTCGACGAACTGGCTGCCTCGCTCAAGCAAAGCGGGCTGCTGCAGCCGATCCTCGTCCGGCGCAAGGGGGATGGGATGTATGAGCTGATCTCGGGAGAGCGCCGGTGGCGGGCTTCCAAAGCCGCCGGACTGGAAACCATTCAGGCCGTTGTCCGGAACTGCAGCGATGAAGAGTCCATGGTCCTGGCCCTGGTGGAAAATCTCCAGCGCGAGGACCTCAATCCATTGGAAATGGCCAAGGCCTATCACCGTATGGTCGTGGAATTCGGCCTGACCCAGGAAGTGATTGCCCAGCGGGTCGGTTGCGAACGGTCTTCCATCGCCAACATCGTCCGGCTGCTCAACCTTCCCCAGGAGGTGCAGCAGCTCATCGAGACCGATCAGCTTTCGCTCGGGCATGCCAAGGTCATTCTAGGACTGTCGAGCCCCGCCGAGCAGCAACGGATCGCTCAGCTCATCGCGGCACGCGGCCTCTCGGTTCGGGAAACCGAAAAACTCGTGGAATCCGCCCTCGGCGAGAAGAAGCGCAAGATCAAAGAGGTGAGGCGATCTCCGCTGTCGGACGTCGAGCACCGTTTGGAAAAGCGGTTGGGCACCAAGGTGACGATTGCCAATGGGAAACGCGGCGGGAAAATCGTCATTCACTATTTTTCTCCGGCCGAGCTCGACGGGATTCTGGAGAATATTCTGCAGTGACCGCACGGGATTCAGCGCCAACGCTCTGTAGCGATCGAGAGAAACGGCATATTAGTTGCCAAATCAGATAACTGATGGCACTGTCTGTCCAGATCTCCGAGCGCTAGAGCACATTCGGATCACATCCGGCATCGATATGTAGGAGGAGCGCTCATGTGGGGACAAGATAAACAGGACGGCAAGCGACAGACCGACGTGAACCAGGACACCGAGGAAGTTCAGGGGGAATCCGCCACCGTCAAGGAGGGCTTGGAAGACATCAGCGCCTTTGTCGGGAAAGGCGTCGATTTCAAGGGCACGATTTCCTACAACGGCACCGTGCGAATCGACGGCTCGCTGGAGGGAGAAATTCGGACGGATGGCACGCTGCTGATCGGAGAGGATGCGATCATTCAGGCCAAGATTACGGCAGGAACCATCGTCTGCAAAGGCAAGATCACCGGAGACGTCGTTGCGCGCGAGCGCGTGAAGCTGCGTGCGCCGGCCATCGTCAATGGCAGCGTCAAGACGCCGGTTCTCTCGATGGAGGACGGCGTGCAGTTCAACGGCGGGCTGGAAATGGGTCAGGGGACTCAAGGCGCGACGGTCCACACCCTGACCGGAAGCAGCGCCTCCGGAACCAAACGGGTGGGTGCGTAGTCGCTGGTCCTCGATCGGCTGGCGTACCGCCCATCATCCCTTACAACCCTCGGGAGGTAGGATATGTGGGCACTGAAGGAACGCCAGAATCCGGTGGTGCAGGGTCACGACAATATCACGCTCTTCGCCAAGGACGTCCGCTTCAAGGGCGTCGTCAAGTTCGACGGCACCGTGCGGGTTGACGGGTACGTCGAGGGTGAAATCCATACGACCGGGATGCTGATCGTCGGGGAAACGGCGGTCATCAAGGGGGTCGTGTCGGCGGGCATTCTGATGAACAGCGGCAGGATCAACGGATCGATCACGGCCGCGGAAAAGATCAGCGTTCACAAGCCAGGTATCCTGGTGGGCGACATTCGCACCCCGTTGATCGCCATCGAAGAGGGGTCGCACTTTCATGGCATGTGCGACATGGGATTAGAGAGCCGGCCGGACGAATCCGCCGTCACGCTTGCCTCATAGCGACAGGAAACGTTTCTCCGCACTCGTCTAGCGCTTTCCCTTCTGTCTCGGTAGAATACGTCCCACTATGACGCGTCCGACTGTACTCCTCGGTATGAGTGGCGGAGTCGACAGCTCCGTGGCCGCAGCCTTGCTGGTTCGGCAAGGGTACGACGTTCGAGGCGTCACCCTCCAAGTCTGGGAACCCGAAGGCGATGATGCCCCTGTTTCAAAAAAGTGGCAGGAACGAGGCTGCTGCAAAATCGGGATCGCGAAATTCGTCTCGAACAGACTGAACATCCCCTATGAGGTTATCGACACGCGGCAGGCGTTCAGGCAGGGAGTCATCGACGATTTTCTCCGTGGCTATAGAGAAGGAACGACTCCGAATCCCTGCGTGCGGTGCAACGAACGCGTCAAACTGCGGCATCTCATCGAGCTGGCCGAGGCCCGCGGTATCCAATACGTCGCGACGGGCCATTACGTTCGGACCGGCCAAAGGGACGGCCAGACCGCTCTCTACCGGTCCGTGGATGTCAAGAAGGACCAGAGTTACTTTCTCTATCGCCTGCGTGCCGACTGGCTGCCTCGTCTGATCTTTCCCGTAGGGGGGATGCACAAGACCGAGGTTTGGCGCGAGGCGGAAGCGCTGGGGCTGCCGGCGGACGAACTGAAGGAAAGCCAGGAAATCTGCTTTGTCAGCCGCGGCGACTATCGGACCTTCATCGAAGCAGAAATGCCCGAGGCGAAAAAGGCCGGAGCCTTCGTCGACCGTGAAGGCCGATACCTCGGTGCTCACGACGGGGTTGCGTTCTATACGCCCGGCCAACGCCGAGGCCTCGGCGTGGCGACCGGCCAGCGACTGTATGTCCAGGAAGTCCACGCCGCGACGAACATCGTCGTCTTGGGACCGGAAGACTCGCTCGCACGAGACAGCTGCCAGGTCGACGATCTCAATTTGTTGGATCCAAGACTGTTCACGGGGCCGATTCGAGCCGAAGTCAAAATTCGACATGCCACTCCGGCCTGCCTCGCGACGATTGAGCCCGTCGATCAGACGGCGGTTCGTATCCGCTTCGACCAGCCTCTGAGAGCTGTGAGTCCCGGCCAGTCCGCCGTCTTCTATCAGGAGGACGCGGTTCTCGGCGGCGGAATCATTCGCGCCGACTAGTATTTCAGCGGCCGAGTCTCTCGTATTGACAGTTCCCATCAGCCAGTGCTAACTTTGCGCGCCGATTTTCGTGCGCTCAGCACGAAAGCTTCCCGTTTGTCTAAAAGAGGAAAGAGCGAGCCCGCACAGTGATAAAGACGGCAGTTGCGCGACGTTACGCACAGGCACTCTTCGAGCTTCTCGACCCCTCGTCCATAGAAGCCACAAGAGGTACCCTCGACGGTCTCGGGCAGGCGATGAAAGAGTCCGCCTCCCTCCGCCACGTGGTGGCCTCACCGGCCTTCGGGGTCGATGATAAGATCACCGTATTGACGGAACTCGGCAACCGTTTGGGCTGTCCTCCGGCCGCGAAGGCCTTTTTTGCCCAGCTCGTGAAGAAGCATCGGGTCGCATTCCTGCCTGAGATCGCAGAAGCCTTTGCCAATCTTGTCGATCGTTCAAAAGGAACACAGCACGTGTTGGTGTCCTCGGCCATCGCACTTCCGTCGGCGGAGCAGGACCGCATCAAGGCCCGCCTGCGCGACACGTTGAAGCGCGAAGTCGACGTCGCCTTTCAGACCGATGCCGCCCTACTGGCCGGTCTCCAGATCCAGATCGGGAGCCGTGTGGTCGACAGCACTGTTCGGGGACGTCTGAACACCATGCGGGCAGCGCTGACGCGCGAATAGCAGCTATAGAGGAGCAGCCATGCAGATCAAAGCGGACGAAATCAGCGCGATCATCAAAGAGAAGATCAAGGGCTTCGACAAGCAGGTCGACGTCAAGGAAACCGGATCGGTCATCCAAGTGGGAGACGGCATCGCCAAGGTCTATGGCTTGGATGGCGCCATGGCCGGCGAAATGTTGGAATTCCCCGGCGGCCTCTACGGCATCGCGCTCAATCTCGAAGAAGACAACGTCGGCGCCGTGCTGATGGGCGACGACGTCGGCATCAAGGAGGGCGACCCGGTCAAGCGCACCGGCCGCATCGCGGAGATCCCTGTCGGAGAGGCCTTGATCGGCCGTGTCGTGAACGCCATCGGGCAGCCCATCGACGGTAAAGGGCCGATCACGTCGCAGCACTCCTCTCGTATTGAGGTGGTGGCTCCGGGCGTCAATACCCGCCAATCGGTTCGCGAACCCCTGCAGACCGGCATCAAGGCCATCGATGCCATGATTCCGATCGGACGGGGACAACGGGAGCTGATCATCGGCGACCGGCAGACCGGAAAGACCGCCATCGCCGTTGATACCATCATCAATCAAAAGGGCCTGGGTGTCTTCTGCATCTACGTCGCCATCGGGCAAAAGCGTTCGACCGTCGCCCGCGTGGTCAAGACCCTCGAAGAAAACCACGCCATGGAATACAGCATGGTCGTATCGGCGACCGCCAGCGATGCGGCTCCGATGCAGTTCCTGGCCCCGTTCGCCGGCGCCGCCATCGGTGAATATTTTCGGGACAACGGCAAGCATGCGCTGATCGTCTACGACGATCTGTCGAAGCACGCGGTCGCCTATCGGCAATTGTCGCTCTTGTTGCGGAGACCTCCCGGCCGCGAGGCGTATCCCGGCGACGTGTTCTATCTCCACTCCCGCCTGCTTGAGCGCGCGGCAAAGCTGAGCGACAAGCTGGGCGGCGGAAGTCTCACGGCGTTGCCGATCATCGAAACGCAGGCCGGAGACGTCTCGGCCTATATCCCGACCAACGTCATCTCCATCACGGACGGTCAGATCTATCTCGGGAGCGATCTGTTTTACTCGGGCATCCGGCCGGCGATCAACGTCGGGTTGTCGGTGTCGCGTGTCGGAGGCTCGGCCCAAATCAAGACGATGAAGCAGGTGGCCGGTACCCTTCGTCTCGACCTCGCGCAGTACCGGGAGATGGCGGCCTTCTCGCAATTCGGCAGCGAACTCGACAAGGCGACGCAGATGCAGCTGGCGCGCGGCGTCCGAATGGTCGAGCTGTTGAAGCAGGGGCAGTACAAGCCGATGCCGGTGAGCGATCAGGTGCTGTCCATCTATGCGGGCGTGAACGGCTTTCTCGACGACGTCCCGGTGGACAAGGTTCAACAGTTCGAAGCCGATTTTCTCCACTACGTTCAGCAACATCATGCGGAACTGAAGAAGGAAATCGTCAGCATCGGCAAGATCGACGACAAGGTCGGGGGCCGGCTCAAGGAAATCCTCACGACGTTCAAGCAGAAGATGGGGTATGGGGCCAAGTAGCACCGTTCAATGTTGAATCGTCAGTGTTGAGTTTACGGAGAATAGACCGCACGTTGTATGCCTAGTCTTCAATCGTTGCGCCGCAAGATTGCGGCCTTCAAAAATACGCAGAAGATCACCAAGGCCATGAAGATGGTGGCCGCGGCCAAATTGAAGCGATCGCAAGACCGCATCCTGGCCGCAAGACCCTATGCGCACAAGATGCGCAGCGTCTTGGGAAATCTGAGCCGGCGGGTCAACCGTACGGCCCATCCGTTGCTGAGGAAGCACGGAGGCCGGAAAGTGGAAATCCTCGTCGTGACCAGCGACCGGGGCCTTTGCGGCGGCTTCAACGGCAACATCATCAGGAAGACCGTGGAATTCCTCCGGCAATCGGAAGCGCAAGGACTTCAGGTGAATCTGAGCATCGTGGGCCGGAAGGGTCGCGACTATTTCCGGCGTCGCGCGTGGCCTATCCGTCAAGAATGGACCGGTGTGTTCGATAAACTCAGCTTTGAGCACGCCATCGATATCGGCGACGACGTGAGCAGTAATTTTGTGAACGGCACCTTCGACGAGGCGTACGTCGTGTATAACGAATTCAAGTCCGCGATTCAGCAGCGGGTCATTGTCGAAAAGCTTTTTCCGATCGACGCGGCGGCCGAGTTCGGTTCGGTCCAGGCCGAAGGCACCACCGGAGGAAGTTATCTCTATGAGCCGGATGAAGCGGAGCTCCTGAACGCCTTGGTCCCGAAGCACGTGCAAGTGCAGGCGTACCGCATTCTGTTGGAATCCGCGGCGGCGGAGCACGGGGCGCGCATGGCGGCCATGGACGGGGCGACGAGGAATGCCGGGCAGCTCATCAAGAAGGTCACGTTGTATTACAACAAAACCCGGCAGGCTGCGATTACCAAGGAACTGATGGACATCGTCGGAGGCGCGGAAGCGCTCAAATAAATGTTGAATGCTCAATGTTCAATGTTGAATCGCTGCGGCCCAACGCGGCATTCCGCCGCTGAACATTCAACATTCAACATTCAACATTTCAGTGAGGATGCAGAATGAGCACAGGCAAAGTCATTCAAGTCATCGGGCCGGTCGTCGACGTGGAGTTTCCTCCCGGACACCTTCCGAATATCTACAATGCGCTGAAGGTCAATCAGGAAGAGAATAAGGCGGCGGGCAAACCTGCGGTGCGCCTGACGCTCGAAGTTGCGCAGCATCTCGGAGAAAACCGGGTGCGGGGCGTTGCCATGTCGTCAACCGACGGTCTGACGCGGGGTATGGATGTGCAGGATACCGGCGCGGCCATTTCGGTTCCGGTCGGCCGTGAGACGCTCGGCAGGCTGATCAATGTGCTCGGCGAGCCGGTCGACGAGAAGGGGCCGCTGAAGGCCAAGAAAACCTATCCCATCCACCGTCCTGCGCCGAAACTCGAGGACCAAGAGACGAAGACCGAGGTGCTGGAAACCGGCATCAAGGTCGTCGATCTGCTCGAGCCCTACAGCAAAGGCGGGAAAGTTGGCCTCTTCGGCGGCGCCGGCGTCGGCAAGACCGTCATCATCATGGAACTCATCAACAATATCGCCTTGCATCACGGCGGCTTCTCCGTGTTTGCCGGCGTGGGAGAGCGGACGCGCGAAGGCAACGATCTCTGGCACGAGATGCAGGAGTCGAAAGTCATCGATCCCGACGATTTTACGAAGTCGAAGGCCGCGCTCGTCTATGGACAGATGAACGAGCCGCCCGGCGCCCGGTTGCGTGTGGGTCTCACCGGCCTCACGGTGGCCGAATACTTCCGAGACGAAGAAAATCAGGACGTGCTGCTGTTCGTGGACAATATCTTCCGCTTTACCCAGGCCGGGTCGGAGGTTTCCGCGTTGCTGGGCCGCATGCCCTCCGCCGTCGGCTACCAACCGAATTTGTCCACGGAGATGGGCACGCTCCAGGAACGTATTACCTCGACCAAGCGCGGATCGATCACGTCGGTGCAGGCGATCTATGTCCCTGCCGATGACTTGACCGATCCGGCCCCTGCGACGGCCTTTGCGCACTTGGACGCCACGACCGTGTTGTCCCGGCAGCTGGCTGAGCTCGGTATCTATCCGGCCGTCGATCCCCTTGACTCGACGTCCCGCATTCTCGATCCCCAAGTGATCGGCGAGGAACATTACAAAATCGCGCGCGGCGTGCAGTCCGTACTGCAGCGCTACAAAGATCTGCAGGACATCATTGCGATTCTCGGCATGGACGAGTTGTCCGAGGATGACAAGATGGTCGTGGCTCGCGCGCGGAAGATTCAACGGTTCCTGTCCCAACCGTTCCACGTCGCCGAGGCCTTCACCGGTGCGCCGGGCAAGTATGTGAAGCTCAAGGATACCGTCCGGAGCTTCAAGGAAATTCTGGACGGCAAGTATGACCATTTGCCGGAACAGGCCTTTTACATGGTCGGCCCGATCGAAGAGGCGGTCGCCAAGGCGGAAAAGATGGGGGTTAAGGTCTAGACTGTGCGGAGATAGCGAGAAGATTGCGTTTCACGAAATACCCTTCATGAGGTTCGAGTGGCCGGGAAGATTCTTCTAGAAGTCGTGACGCCGGAAAAGCTGCTTCTGAGCCAGCAAGTGGATGAAGTCATTGCGCCGGGCTCCGAGGGAGAGTTCGGGGTATTGCCGGGCCATTGCCATTTCCTCTCGACCTTGCGAATCGGAGAGCTCCGCTATCGTGTGGGAGAGCGAACGCTTCACATGGCCGTGCTCTGGGGCTACGCCGAAGTGACGCCCGATCGCGTCACCATTATGGCCGAGATCGCGGAGAAGGCGGAGGACATCGATGTGGGGAGAGCTCAGGCCGCCGTTGAATCGGCGGAGCGACGCCTGAAAGCCGGCGGTCTTCCCTCTGAACTGAAAGAGGCTGAAATCAGCCTCGAAAAATCCCGCCTCAGGAAGAAACTGGCCGAGCGGCATCAGAATCGGCCCAGCCACGCGTGATTGTGTCGTTCTTGACGGCTGCCTAGCGTTGGGACTACGGTCCGGGTCCTTATCCGTTCGAGGCCCGGTATTCCCGCCCGCCCCCAGCGATTCCTTTCCTTCCTGTATCCCTATTTGTTCAATGGGATTTCGATGAGCAAGCCACCCATGACGTCGTTCATCTTGAAATCGTGTTTCGGACTCCTGGGATGGGTATTGTGACAAGCGATGCATGTTTCGCTGACGGCATGGTCTGGATAGATGGCCTGGAAATAGACCTGAGTGCCGACCGTCACCCTGGCCGTCGCCGTTCTGTCCGGGTGATCCCGAACGGTCTCCAATCCCTTCCTTTCTATCTCCCCATACGGACCGTTATCTGGATTGATCGGCCATAAACTGATCAGCCGGTACCGGACCGTACTTCCCGTCTTTGCCGCGAGATCACCCGACTCTTTGAGGAACTGCGCCGGAAGCGGCAAGAGGTTCTTCTTGGCTCGCCAATCCTCGCTTGCGGCCGGTCCCTGCCCTTTCTGCATGCGTTCCACCACATGAATGGTATAAAACGTCCGGTCTGCTTCGAGGATGGCGTGGATATAGTCGGCCACTGTTCCCGGAGGAATTGCCTCTTGGTCGGAGGCCATTGAGACGGTCGGCAACACATTGAGGAGAAATAGGCTCAACGCGAGACAAACCAGCGCGTTCATCATCGGACCTCCTTTGGCGCTCGAAATACTGACAGAGGTAGTTCTAGGATAGCCTTCTCAGCACGAGGAGGCAACGGTCTGAATCTCGGATTGCATTTCCGGGAAACAGTCTAGTAGCGTGGCGGTGATGATTACGGAATTTATCATCACCTCCGGGGAGCAGCCCAAGCGCCTCGATGTCTTTCTGGTCAACCGCGAGCGTGACGTCTCCCGGTCGGTCCTTCAGCGGCTCATCACGCTTGGTAGGATTCGCATCAATGGTGAACTCGTCAAGCCGAGCCAGAAAATCAAGCCGGGTGACAAGATCACGATGGATGTGCCGAAGCCTGAACCTCTGGAAATCAAAGGTGAGGCCATTCCACTGGAGATCCTCTTTGAAGACGAGCATCTCCTCGTCTTGAACAAACCCGCGGGTATTGTCGCGCACCCGGCCCCCGGGAACTGGTCAGGCACCCTCGTGAACGCCCTCCTCCATCACTTTCAAACCTCGGGAGGCACCATCTCCACGATTGGTGGGAAGGAACGGCCCGGTCTCGTCCATCGCCTGGACAAGGAGACGTCCGGCGTCATGGTCGTGGCAAAGAATGACCAGGCCCATCGACACCTGGCGCTGCAATTCAAACAGCATACGATTGCGCGAGTGTATGAGGCTCTGGTGCAAGGAATCCCGAAGACAGGTCGTGGCGTGATTGATCTGTCCATCGGGCGCGACTCAAAGGAACGCAAGAAGTTCTCCGCGCGCACGTCCAGGCCGCGCACGTCCGTGACGGAATACGTGGTCCACTGTCGATATGTCAAAATTGCGGCGCATGTCCTGCTCTATCCACGCACCGGTCGCACGCACCAACTCCGGGTGCATTTGTCCTCGTTGGGTCACCCGATTCTCGGTGATCCCACCTATGGAGGGCGTAAGGTCTGCCGGATTCTGGAACTGGATGTCCCCAGGGTGATGCTGCATGCTCGGACGTTGGGCTTCACCCATCCCTCGACGGGAGAATTCCAGGAGTATACGGTCTCCTTGCCGGACGACATGGAAGAGGTCAGGCGATATCTCGAACAGACCCTCCCGGGCCAGAACCGGGGGGCGAGCGCTGCTCCATTGTCCTATACGAAAAGGGTGGATTCATGACCGCGACAGATGTGCTGGAAACGGTCGGCGGACTGACCTCGCAACTGAAAGCCTATGCCGTCAAATTGCCGTCGATCGTCTTTTTGACCGTGGTGCCGACCGGCATCAAACCGACACCGGAAGCGATCGAAGAATATGAGCACATTGTTTCGCGATTCCGCCAGCAGAGCGCGGGCACCTCGTATAAGGGACTCAACGAACTGCTGGTCGAATCGCTGGAAGCCTTTGAAGTCGGAAAGTTGCTCGGCTCGGTTCAACCGCTATTGGCTGTTCTGGATCATCTGGAGCGCATGCAGCGAGACAAAGAAGCGGAGGTTGGACGCACGGACGAAAAGCGGCTCTCCGATTACCGCGCGGCGCTGAATAAGATCCTGCCGGGCAACAAGCCGGAATTGGATGGGGCCGGCCGGGGACTGTAAGGGGTCATTCGAAGTGAGTCCTGCTGAAGTTGTGAGGTGATTCAGAAACCCTGACTGAAACGCTGTACTCGTAATCGTTCAGATCAGTGGCCCATCTTCGGCCCTGTCGCATTGGCCCCTTCCGACGTCAGTTTGAATCGGACCAAAGAGCCGCAGTGAGGGCATTTCGCGCGAATCGTCTCTTCGTCGAGCAACTCGTAATCATCCTGCTTCAGCCACATCAACTGAAAACACTTGGAACAGCTGCGCACTTGCGTTGCCATAAGTTTCCTCGTACACTAGCGCCGTTTGGATCTACTCGCGGGGAGTTACTTTAGTACAAGATGCCTTCCTCCCTCAAGACCGCCTTGGTGTTTTCCGACAAAAAGGATTTGCAGACAGCCCAGCTTCTCGGCCTCTTTCATCAAGCACCCTGGGCCAAAGATCGAACGCTTGAGGATGCCAAAGACATGCTGCGGCACACTGACCTCATTCTCAGCGCCTGGGATGGGGAGCATCTCGTCGGATTCGGGCGAGTCTTGACCGACTTTGTCTACCGAGCCACGATATGGGACGTGATCGTGGATAAGGCCTACCAAAAGCAAGGGATCGGAACGGAGATCGTGCAGCGCATCCTTCATCATCCGAGACTGCGCCGGGTCGAGCTCTTCTGGCTGTGCACGAGACGGCCGGCCTTCTATGAAAAGATGGGGTTCAGCGCGAGGGAACAGACCGGCATGGTCTGGAGCAGGTCGAAACAAATCAGGCAGGAATGACTCGATAGCCGCCCTCGCTTCCGCAGTGTCCCCCTCCTCCGACCGGATTCTCCGGTGTCCCGGCCTAAGGAAATCGCCGTTCGCATTGTTCATGCACAGCAGAACGAAAGAAGACCGTGGGGCAAGCCTGCGCTAGGCCGCCGAGCGACGTCTTTTGGGAGAAAACAGAATGGACAGGAAAAACACGCTCGTAGCCAGGAGGACGATGGCGGGGCCTGAGGGGATATCCCACAAGGCGGAGATGAGGACGCCGCAGACCGCCGTGCTCATACCGATGATCAGCGAATACCAGGTCAAGGTGGAGAGGCTATGCGTCAGTTGATACGCCGTCGAGGCCGGAATAAGGATCATCGCAAAGACCAGGATTGCACCGACCGTTTTGAGTGAGACAACCACGGTCAGGGCGATCAGGCTCAGCAACAGGAAAAACATGCGGCGGGCCGGCACACCCGATGCCTCGGCCATTTCCTGGTCAAACGCGATAAAATACAGTTCTTTGGAAAACAGCACCATCACCCCGATGATGAAGATGGCGAGCGCGATGATCGTGCGCAGCTCATCCTGGGTGACCGACAGCACGTTTCCAAAAAGATAGCCGTAGACCTCCGCATTGTATGTCTTCATCAATCCGATAAATAAGATCGCCAGTGCCATTGTGGCGGTGTAGAGAATGCCGATCGAGACGTCCAGCTTCATCCGGCCGTGCTCCTCGACCCAGCCGGTGATCCATACAGTCGTCAAGCCAAACAGCACAGCCAGTGCCAGCGGCGACCATCCTATCAAGTATCCGAGCGCGACGCCGGCGAACGCCGCGTGAGCCGTCCCGGCTCCGACGAAGGCCAGCCCGCGCAGGACGACAAACACGCCGACGACGGAGCAAAGGCCTCCGACCAGGGCTGCCGCCAGTACAGAACGCTGCATGAAATCGTAAGCGAAAAGTTCCAACATGGCCGGGTCTCAGTGGTGGTGGTGATAGTCTTCGACCAGGATCGTGTCGTGTGCGGTGATGACCACGTCCTTTCCGTAGACTAGACGCAGGATGTCCGGCTTCAACACTTCCGCCGGAGGGCCTGAGGCAAACAGGCGGGTTTTCAACAGCACCAACCGATCGACGCGGGAACGGATCATGTTGATGTCGTGAGTAATGAGCAGCACGGTCAGCCCCAGCTCGTTATGGAGTTTTTGCACGAGATCGATCACGCTGTGCTGCGTGGGAATATCCAGTCCGGTCGTCGGCTCATCCAGCAGCAATACCTTAGGCTGCTGCGCGAGTGCCCGCGCAATGAAGACCCGCTGTTGTTGTCCGCCCGACAACTGTCCCAACCCGGTGTTGCGATGCCCCTCCATTCCCACGTGCGCGAGAGCCTCGACCGCGATGTCCCTGTCCCGCTTGGTTGGACGAGCGAACAAGCCGAGAGCGCCGTATCGACCCATCATGACGGTTTCGAGCACCGTGACCGGAAAATGTCGATCGACCACGCCCTTTTGAGGCAGGTAACCGATTCTGGCCCGGTGATGACAGCGCAATTTATCGCACGCGCAGTCAAAAATTCTGAGATGCCCGGAAGTCGGCGGCATCAGGCCCAACACCGCCCGGCACAAGGTCGTCTTGCCGGAGCCGTTCGGACCGATGACCCCGATGAATTCCCCTTCGTGGATGTCCAGTGAGACGTCTTCGAGCGCCACAACGCCGGGAAACTGGAATGTGGCATGGTCGAAGCGGATGATGGCCTGTGAACGGAGTGACACGCTCACGTCTCCGTGGCGGGCGACAGGCAGGAGGTGTGGTCAAGCGGCTTCGAGTGCATTGACCAATTGGAGCACATTGTAACGCAACATGTCGAGATAGGTGTCCGTTCGAGGCAATCCACCGGGAAGGGTCGTGAGCACCACGACGCGCGCACCGGTTTCCTTTGCCAGAAGGTCAGGAAATTTCTGGCTGAGTTGAATCTCGGAGACCACGACTTTGACCCTGTGGCGCTTCATCGTTTGAATCAGCTCTTGGATATGCCGCGCACTCGGCTCCCCGCCCGACTGCAACTGAATCGTTCCGACGATATCGAATCGGAACCGCCTGGCCAGGTAGGGCCAAGCCGGGTGGTGCGCGACGAATTGCCGGTCTGCCAAGCCCTTGACCCTGCCGGTCAGTTCGACCTGCAGCCGGTCCAGGCGGGTGAGATAGGCTGCCTGGTTCTTGCGATACTCCTCCGCGTGTTCGGGGTCGGCTTGTATCAGTGCTTCGGTGATGTGCCGGACCATCATCACCGCATTGGCCGGATCGAGCCATACGTGCGGATTTCCTTCGGCGGTCGACTCCCCGCCGGCATGGCCGTCTTCAGCAGCGTGGGCATCACCGATCAGTCCTATGCCGGTGGAGGTCGTGACGACGCGCAGGGCAGATCCTCCGGCATTCTTCACCAGGGGCGATACCCATACCTCCAATCCGATTCCTACTTGAAACAGGAGGCGGGCTTTGCGCACGGCAATGAGGTCGCTTGGCTTCGGCGAATAGGTATGTTCATTCTCGTATCCCTTCAGCAATGAAGTGACCAAGACCCGCGGCCCTCCGACTTGCTCGACGAAGTCTTTGAGCACGGGGATCGTGACGACGACGTTCAATCCCTCATTCGGAACGTTCGCCGATACCAGAGCGGGAACGACCACGGAGAAGAGAAGCTGCAGTGCGAGCAGCAGGGCGCACAGATTCGATCGCAATACGGGCGCAGGCATGGGGTGGGGACCGTAACATCGGGGCCATGCGAAGTCAACGCAACGCAGGCCCTGGCAATGTGTCAGTTTTCTCTCTGCGCCATGCCGGGACAGCGGGCGCCATCTCCCATCAGGACTCAATGCCGGGGAGAACGCCTCGCCCGGATTCTCGCTTCCGCGCGAATGGCACACGCCAGTGCTGCTGACTGCAAACTGACCCACAAACCGGGCCCCGGCCGCCTGCGCACGGCTGCTTGACCGCGGGCGAGAGTTCCATTAGCGTAGCGGCGCTCAACGGCACCCTGATCAGCGGAGGATGAGAGTCATGAAGGTAATTGGACTGATGTCCGGGACATCGGGCGACGGAGTCGACGCCGCACTGGTTGAAATCGCAGGGCGAACGCCATCACTTCAAGTGAAGACCCTTGCCGCGGAAACGCTCGCCTATCCGCGCACGCTTCAGCAACGGATTCTGACCGCTTCGGTATCAGGAACCGTCGGCGAAATCTGTCATTTGAATGCCTTGTTGGGTGAATGGTTCGCCGATGCGGCGTTGCAGATCATTCGAGCCGCCAACCTTCGTCCCGCCGACGTGGCATTGATCGGCTCACACGGCCAAACCGTCCATCATCTTCCCCGCGGCATTCAGGCGCGGGGGGTGGGATCCATTCGTTCCACACTGCAGATCGCCGAGCCCGCGGTCATTGCCGAGCGAACGGGAATTACCACGATCGCAAACTTTCGAGCTCGAGATGTCGCGGCCGGCGGTCAAGGCGCTCCTCTCACCCCCGCGGTCCATGCCCTCCTCTTCCGGCATCCACGCCGCGCAAGACTCGTGGTGAATCTCGGCGGTATCAGTAATGTCACATACGTCCCGCCGGGGAAGACCGACGAAGGGGTCATGGCGTTCGACACCGGTCCCGCTAACATGGTGCTCGACAGCCTCGTGGCTCGCATGACGAACGGCCGCCTTGCCATGGATCGCGATGGGAAGATGGCGCTCCGCGGGAAAGCGGACAGTAGGCTCTTGAGCAAGCTATTGGCGCATCCCTTTCTGTCGCAACGACCCCCGAAATCGACCGGAAGAGAGCAATTCGGCGCAGCGTTGGCCGAGGAACTGCTCGAGGCCCCGCACAAATTGTCCATGGAGGATCTTCTTGCGACGTGCAGCGCGTGGACGGCCAAAGCCGTCGGAGCGTCACGCCGCTGGATCAGGGGCCATATCGATGAAGTGGTGGTAGGAGGAGGCGGGGTCCGAAATCGGGCGATCATGGCTCAATTGTCCGCGGTGTTCGCTCCGGTCCCGGTCACGACCTTTGATGCACTGGGATGGGACAGCAAGGCCTTTGAAGCAGTCGCCTTCGCCGTCCTGGCCTACCGAACGGCCAAAGGACAGTGGGGCAATCTTCCGGCCGTGACGGGAGCCACCCATCCGGTTATTCTGGGCGCGATCGTGCCGGCCGGGCCACAATGGATTCGACTGTTCAAATAGGCCAGCCCGGCATGGATCAAGTACTTTTCTGGAGCGCCCTGGTCATCGGCATCTGTGCGATGTGGTGGTTCAAGGCCAGCAGAAAGCAGACCCCCACACAAACGGAAGAGCGTACCCTCCCAACGGGCGTTATCCTGGAACCGCAGCCTCTTCTCAGCGATCGGGATGTGCGGCTTTACAATCTGCTCCGGATGGCGGCGCAGGACCGCTATATCATACTGGCACGGGTTCCGCTGTTGGGAATCCTGAGGGTGCAGGTCGAGGGCTCCGGGCGGATGCAGATGCTGCGCCGCATGGCACTTCAGCACGTGGACTTCGTGCTGATTCATCCGGGCTGTCGCCTCGTCGAACACGTTGTGCAAGTTGAAGGCGACCAGGAATTGAACGCACGCGAGACGGAAAAACGTCAGGACATCCGGAGAATCGTTCATGCCTCCGGTATCCACCTGGTCGTTCTTGAAGCGGATCGGTTCTATTCAGTGCGGCAGCTGGAAGAAATGCTGGGTCTTGCCGGCGAGTGAGCGGCAGTGCCGCTTCTCAGCTCCTCCGAACGAACGTGCCGCTATTCCGGTAACGTTGTCGATTCGGCTCGGGGCTGTTCCATATCGAGCGCCTTTCTCGCCGCCTCGGCCTCCGGACTGTCCGGATATTCGTCGAGCACGCGCTCGTACATCATTCGTGCTTTCTCATGGTCTTTGAGCTTGGTATAGGTCTGGCCGATCTTGAGGGTCGACGCGGGCAGCTTGGGGCTGAGGGGGTAGTAGGAAACCACATTATAGAATGAAGCCAAGGCATCCTTGTAACGCCCCATCCGGTACTGACATTCCCCGACCCAGTATTGTGCGTTCGCCGCAAGCGCGGTTTGGGCATGGAGTTCGAGGAACAGGCGAAAACCGGCGAGAGCCGCTTCGTAATCCCGGTGCTTGAATTCTTCCATGACCCGATCATACAAATGACGTGACGTATCCTGAACCTGCCCCGGAGCGGCGGAGGCCAGAACGGGATTGAGGCATAGCGGCAGGAGAATTCCGAACACGGCAACGATCCGAGGCCTATACGATAGTGTCATCGCCATCCTCCGAAATGGGTCACGGTGGCTTCGTGGGACCATGGGGATGTCGCAATCGTCGTGCCAGCCGTCGGCAGTAGAGGCGATAGGCAAATCGGGTAAAGGCTCGTCAATGCATAGAGTTGTATCCGAGGGGTTCTGTCACTTCAGAGAGATTCAACAGAATTGTACGAGTCTGTCTGTGCAGACCCGCGGCTTGACAAATGTGAATCCGCAGTTCCCTCACGCGCTCGACATATGTGTCATGCCGGATTGGAGAGCGGGCGGTTTCATGACGCGCAATTACGCCTGTGCCATTGAGTTGTAGAACGATGAGCACTGAGCAGGATCATCGAGACAGGCAGGACATTCCCCCGAATCCACTTGGGGGAAGAACACTGGTGGTGGACGCCCGGGATGCCAAGGCCTATCCGAGGCCGAGCGACGCGCTCGCAGAGGCGGACGCGTTAGATCAAGTCTTCGTCCGGCCGGGAACCTATGAGGACAAGATCTTTGTGGCCTCTCGGCCGATCGCCCTCATCGGTGCCGGCCGGGATCTGGTTCAGGTATTCTCGCGGCGTGGTGCGCCCTTGTACCTGCAGCAAGTGCCGAGCGGGAGAATCAGTGGGATCAGCTTCCGCTATGTCGGAAGCGACCAGCATTCTGCCATGAATCTCCTTGATTCCACCTGCACCGTCACACAATGCCGCGCCATGGAGGGCATCCTTTCAGGCGTCGTCATCTACGGACCCGAATCCAGGCCGACGTTTGTGGGCAACGAGTTTTGTGGCAATCGGGAGTCGGGCTTGTTCGTGTTCGCCGGCGCGCAGCCTCGCCTGGCTGAGAATGTCTCCCGGGGCAATCATCATTTCGGCATTGCGGTACGAGACGACGGCAGTTACCCCGAACTGGTGAGAAATCAGTGCCGTGAGAATATGATGAGCGGCATCCTGCTGTTTCATCATGCCAAAGCGCTCCTGATGGACAACCGCTGTACGGACAATTCCCACTGGGGTTTCGTGATGACGCCAGACTGCATCCCGTCTCCGGATCAGGATGCCCTGGAATCCTCCAATACGCTGACGCCTAATCCACGGGGTGCGGTATCGGTGACCGAAACGCCGCTCTCTGAAATCGGGCGATAAGAGGTCAGAGGATGTTCAGGACTCGGCGTGGGCGGATTGCGTGTGGTAGCCGGAGGCTTCGTGAAAATAGAAGCCGCTGCCTCCTTGCTGCTTCGCGCGGTACATCGCTTCATCCGAATGTTTGAGAAGCTCGTCTATTCCCTGATCATCGTGCGGATAAACGGTGATTCCGATACTCACGCCGATTGATACGTGATGGCCTTTCAATTCAAAGGCCGAGGAGATAGCCTCCGCGATCCGCTTGGCCACTACGACGATACTGGCCTCCGACGGCACCCCTTCCAGAATGATCGTAAATTCATCGCCCCCCATGCGGGCGACGGTATCGACTTCGCGGACGCAGCTTTTCAATCGTTCCGACACCGCCTTCAACAATTCATCGCCGATGTCGTGGCCTAATGTATCGTTGACGGCCTTGAAGCGGTCGAGATCCAACAACATCAGCCCGATGGGCTGCTGGAGCCGTTTACTGCGGGCCATCGCTTGGATCAATCGGTCCCGAAACAGGCTGCGGTTGACCAAACCGGTAAGGTGATCGTATTGGGCGAGATAGGTCAGGCGTTCTTCCGTACGTTTGCGCTCGATCGCATACCGTACCGCCCTGGCGAGCAGTTCGGGATGTCCCTGTCCTTTGACCAGATAGTCCTGGGCTCCCTGTTGCACCGCTTGCAGGGCCAGAGCCTGGTCACTCACACCACTGAGTACGACCACCGGGATCGCCGGATTAGTCGCATGCACCTGCCGAACCGTCGGCAACCCAAAGGCGTCGGGAAGAGAGAGATCGAGAAGAATGGCGTCAAAACGGGTTTGACCGATGAGTGCCAATCCGTCGGCCAAGGTCTTGACGTGCGTAATGCGGAATTCCTCTATGCTCCATTCGGCCAACAGATCTTGGGTAAATTGGGCATCGACATCGTTGTCTTCTATAAGAAGAACGGCGATCATCGCTGGTTAACTCGTGTAGGAGACGTGATAAAGACGCGTGCAATTACCCGCTTGATTATAGCCAAGCGTGGAATACGGAGGAACAAAAAGTAGGAATATTGCACAGGGTTGGGAGATCATAAGCCTCGAGAGGTAGAACGGTGGAGACTAGGACACTCGCTCCATGTTGTTCGCGGCTTCGCAGGGGAATCTGTATTTCTTGGTGACGCGCCCGGAAGACAGGGCCTGATGGAGATCAGCCTTGGGGGAGCGGAGGATACGGATAGGCACCGGTCGGCGGCTGCTCGGGCCCGACAGCCCCTTCACAGGCGTATCCCGGCTCGAAGGGCCAGAGGAGCGCCCGCCCGAATTTCGATCCCCGAACGTGGATATAGCGGAAGGTGACCCCGAGCCGATCAGCCTCTTCCTGCATCGTGGAAAGACAGCCTTCATAGGAGAAGGACCGTCGGCCTATGAGGATCGGCTCACCGGTTTGACTGTGGAACACCGTAAATGGCTCTGCGCAGCCGGCAAGACCCAGCATCAGGAGTGCAAGCCCTTGTAAGAAGACCCGCCTCGACCACATATGTCGATTGTAGCAGATACAGTTCGGAAATTGGACTATTGAATAGCCCTCGATACGCCAGGTTTCTCAACGACAGGGTTTCGGATCAAGCGTCCCAAGCGTACCTGGTCAGTACCCGGCATACGGATAAACTCCACGCCGAAGTACCGTCCCTGACACCACCGGACTCTTGCCAAGCCCACCGACAGCGGAGGGGTCTGGTCGGGGAACAAAACCTTTAATTCGAGATAGGAACCCGAACGGACGGCCTTCTTACTGGTGATCGCGCATCCTGGGACTGAGAGGTTCAGAACAGTCCCTTCTCCCACAAACGATTCACCCGCGAATACAACCGGAAGGCGCGTATCGACTCTGGTGCAGTAGCGAAGCTTCATGATGGGCTCCTCCACGGTTCCCTCAGCTCTTCCTGCCTGTCGGCAACGTGTGGTTATAGGCCACCATAATCAGACACACTATTGTCTGTCTGCCCTACAGAAGTTGGGAACAGGGGGAAAGACTACCGTGGTTGAAGTGGACCTAATACGACGGGAAGGCGGCTAGAGCCGCGAAGCTCTGCAAACTGGGCATGGAGGCTAGACGGGCTTTTCCGCTATATATTCAAGGTACTTCCACAGTTCTTTTGCCTCGCCCTCTCCGAAGACCAACGGGGTATTGTTGGCGGATCCGGCGAAATAGACTTTGACGCTCATTTCGTCCTGCCAGGCTTGCACTTCGCAATAGGCGATGCTGTCAAGGTTCAAGGCCCGTTTGCCGATTCGGACATAATGCATGGGTGATGCTCCTCGCTCCGCGACCCTCCGACTATAGCATCGGAGAATCGGCTCACCTACGACATCATGCTTTTCGTCCGCAGCCGGCTGCGGAACGCGCAGCTCACTCCAAACTTGTTCGTTCAACCACGAGATTGGATGAGGCGAACATGGCGGCGTCGGATTGGGCTCGATCATTTTGAAAGGACAATCAGCCTTCAATCGTCGATTTGCCGACCTGTTCTGGCCAGTACAATTACGGGAATTGAATGGAAAGGCCGCCGAGGACGTGATGCGAATCGAAAGTTGCTCGGTAGCTGTCCGTGGAGAACCCGGTTACGGCGTTCTGATAGCTCAATTCCGAAGTAAAGTGCGTGAACCGGTATTGCGTGAAGAGGCCGATGTTCTTCGTCAACATGAAGGTCACCCCCGCGTCCACCTTCGCTCCTACCGAGACATCCGTCTCATGCTGATTTTGTGGTTGCACGTTCATGGGCGTTCCCGCGTAGGTTATAAACAAAGACGGACCGGCACTCATATACGGTTGGAGCCGGCCATGCGGAAACGCGTCGCTCCGAAGAAGCGGAATCCTCAGCCGTAAGACATCAAATCCGATGCCAAATACGGGCAACGACCACTGAAACGGAGCCGGCGAGGTTGTCGTCTGTCCCCCACTGGTCACGGTACTCGGTACCGACTGACCGGGTGCGTTGACACGGAAAAAGAAGACATCGAGCCCGAAGCCGAGCCAGTCGAAGCGATCGAGCCAATAGCCGGTTCGGCCGCCGACGGTCCATGTGTCGCTAACGGATAAGCCTTGATTGGTGGTCGTCGTCCCGCTGGTGCTGCTGACGGTCACGTCGGTCTTGTTTGTGAAGACCGCACCGCCATAAATGTCGGCATACATTTCGGCGGAGGTTTCGTGAGGAACCAGGAACAACAGCACGAAGGACCAAAGAATCAATGGTTGGACCCGCCTGCGATGCACCATCACATGCCTCCATACGCCAGGAAACTACGTAAGAAGTCTAGCGTGATCTTTTGACTTGTCAACCTGCACGCCCCCTCTGGGAAGTGGTTGCAAGTCGAGAAGCACCTCTAGATACCATTGATTTGAGTCAGAGAAATGCCCGGGACTTAGGTGCGAATGTCAGACAGCGAACGTATGAGGTATGTGACGGAATGATACCGGGAAGGTGGTTTCTTGGGCAGGGAATTCAATTAGGACTCATACGCCTCCTTCCAATGCTTGTCCATTTGCACCTTCTGACTATTCACTTCATATACCACTGCATCTGAATTTTCCACCTCATGAAGGAGAAGCCATTTACTATGGACAACGAGCTGCGCTCCATCGCGACACTTATGAATCAACTTGCCCTCCCAAAAGCCTCTTTGCACCAACTGTGTTTCGATTGATGACAACGAACAAGGGAAGATTGTCTTCAGGAGGAAATGGGAAGTTTTTCCTACCGTCTCGTTAGCATCCCAGCCATACAATCGTTTGGCACCCTGATTCCAACCCTGAATAGTACCATCGGTATTGCGAATCAAGATCGCATCCTCGAGTCGGTCGGCATAGAAATCTATGACGTATGGCTGTTGTCTGAACTGGGACGTAATCCCACTTGGCACAGAAGCGGGACTAACAGCATTGCCGGCAAGCAAACCTTTTAGTCGAAGAGCTCGTTGCTCGAGGAGATGCCAGGAAGCTGCGGCGAGCATTAACGTGAACCAAGGGCGATAGGGAAGGAATGAACCAGCAGCACAGCTAAGGCCGCGGCTATTCGAATGAGGTTAAAATTATTGTCGCGGCCTTGAGTGTAATGAGACAGCTTCATGAGTCGGCCTGGGGTGAAGAGCAGTGATCCAATATAATGAGTACACTGCGGCTGCAGGTCTTTAGTACTCGGGGAAGCCCCGCGCCCCCTTGAATCGCCACGGTTGATTCTTGCTGCGGGTACCACCACCCTGAAGTGGCTCAGGTAGACCTCGTTCAACCGACCGACTCTCAATCTTTCACTGCAACCCTTCGCGCATCCGAACTGCCTTGACATTGGCCTCATGCCATTGTCCCGCCTCATGCTCGCTTCCTGTCCATGGACACTGATCGCATTCGACCAACCCATTGTCCACCTGAAGGTCCAGGCACCCACAATGAGGACAATGCGGCACTGGTTTCTTTAGATCTTCGAGAAGCCTCAGGCCTCCTATTGGCAATGCATTCACAATGAACCTCCCTTGTCTCGTTGACAGCAGAAAGACCCTCCCGGCGTCCTGCAGGGACGGAAGGAGCGTGGAAGACGGCGCACGATCCAGTCTAAATTACAAGGAAGCAGGCGGAGGGTCGACTTGCGAGGGACTTGAGAGGTAACGCTGATGTCGCGGAGTTGCCACCGTATCTCCTACTACTTCTCTATAGTTTCATATTGGAGAAGGGCAAAACAAGCACTCTTTCTTCCAGATGATCCGCATCGTCATTCTACATCCTCGCGGGAATTATCACTGCCAGCGAGCAGGCCTCGCTCCTTAAATTCTCCTGACCAGAACTTTCCCTAGAATCGAGGATTCACGGGGCATAATATACATGACCCAACAGCTCAAGTGACCCAACCTTCGACGGAGGATGCAATGCGCATTCTGCTAGCCATCGACGAGTCCGAAAGCTCTCATCGCGCTGTCAAGTATGTGGGATCTCTTTTGCACCGAACACCTGATGTGGCCATCACGATCTTTCATGTCCTCAAACCTATGCCCAGGGGGTTGCTGGAGCATGGGGGATCGGAGAGTCCGGCCGTCGAAGCACAAATGGATCAGCAGCTACACAAGGACCAGGAAGACTGGATTCGAAAGCAACGGGAATCCCAGTGTCATGTCCTGCAGAGCGCGTGTCAGACCTTGAAAGACTCCGGATTTGACATACAGCGAGTAACCCTGAAGTTTGGCCATGAGGACGATATCGCGAGAAACATTCTTGAAGAGGCACGAGGTCACGAAACGATCGTGGTGGGGCGCCATGGGATGTCCCGGATCAAACGTCTCTTCGGCGGCGGCGTGACCGATCAGATACTGCGCGATGCGAAGGGCTTTGCGATTTGGATCGTGGAATGAAATAGAATAGGCAAGATGTATACATTGACCAGCCGTTTTTGACGAGTTCGTGATTTAACTTTGAGCCACCATTTTACTATGTTCTCACCGACAGGACTAGAAACACGGATTAGCCCGTCGATGGCTACATTAATGACCCCAATAGGTATTGAAGAGCCCTCCCCCCGTCTCATAGCTTTCAGGATTTGACTGGTACAACGACATGGACGTGGTGGGGATATTGTAATAGTGACATAGCCATTCATCGTTCGCGAATCTGTCCTCGACATGGGCACGGGGCGGATCATCCGTGCCGTGATTCCAACCGAGCACCCATTGAGTCCTAGACAAGAAGGAGGAAACCACGGACGAAAGAAATAGACTGAGCCCCATGATTTTCCTCACCGTTCCCGTCGTCTTCGTGAGCAAGAAATGCACATTCATGGTGTCCCTCGCTTTCTCGTCACATCCTTGCTTATTCCATTTGTCCTGTATCTATGGTCTCGCATTAATCAAACCATGCATTCGCCCGATGCATTTGCCACGCCAGTGCAGCGACTCTCCTTCGCGCCTCAGCCCAGGCTCGATTTCACCGAATTTTCCCCTCCGCTTCATCGCATAATCAATTATTCCTGGTTCTCTTAGCATGCACTAGGTGTCTACCTAGTCATTTCATGCCAGAATTATTGCTCCCCTTGCGGACAAATTGCGCCACCGAAGAGTCGTCAAGGGCGAGGCACATGGCTGACGACAGGCATGTGTGCGGTCGGCTCTCCAGAGATCGTTGGCATCTGCCAGAAGTCTATTGACTGGCCAAGGTCCCTATGGGGCACGGTGTCAAACAGCTGACACCCAGTGTGCCACTCACCGTGCAGGATCGATGGTTCGAACCGAATTAAACGTGCCGTGCTCATTGGCGATCCGATCAAGATTCAATGGGTCTTCTTCCCACCGCTGCCCGTTAATCACAAACTTATATTGATAGATGCCGGATTCGAGTCGCAGTGTGACTTTCCATAATCCGCCAGTATCCGGTTTGAGAGGGCGAGCTTCTGGATTCCACTGATTAAAAGTTCCAGCGACGGTGACGGTGGTTGCCGAGGGGTCAAAGTATTCGAATGTCACCGACCGTTTGAGAGATCGTCGAGGCGAGGTGCGAGGCAAAACAGGTTTCTTGAGAGGACTTGGTTTCTTCATATATCCGTTTCTCCATCATGCGGGTCGCTCCGCTGCGATACCGATACCTGCCAGGTTGCGTCGGTTACGTTGCCGCTCAAATGGACTGTAATTTCATAAACGCCTGCTGGGATGTACGAATGTTCGCGCATTTCACCAGGGTGACTACGAAGAAGAAACTGGGAGGGGCCCTAGGAGCGATCAGAGGAGACAGAATAACGGAAGAGCCCACTTCCTTTCGAAAGTGAGCCCTACCTGCTAGAGGTGTAAAACCCTCTTCGTTCCGCTTCGCAGCGCCGCGCAGGGGCATCCTCGCAATGGGAATGCTCCTGACGAGCGTCAGTGCCGCCGCGCTACTCTCTTCCACTAATAGCCCGCCCTTGGAAGTTCGACCCCCCATCTCTTGGCAAGCCGTCGCTCGAAAATACGTGCATTTTTGTCTTGGATCTGTTCGGCTCTGTCAGCTCTCACAGTTTCGATGGCCATGTAAATCGTATAGAGTCTCCTCGCTGGCAGATCGCTACATCCATCGAGTCGGCTGGCTAAAGGCCGGCTCTCTACGAAAGGAGTGATGATTATGAGGGAACCAGTCTCTCGTGGTTTGCAGCTCGTGGCTATGGTGGCAGGCTCCGCGCTGTTATTGAACGCATGGCTCGCTGGCCCGGCGTCGGCGGCTTCGGCAAAAGAAATCGACGCCGGGGCGGACGAAGCCATCGTGAAATTCGAACAGGAGGTCAAAGGCGGCAAAGCCTTCATCGAGAGCAGTAAAGGCATGCTGGTGTTCCCCAAGGTCATCAAAGGTGGCGCGGGGTTTGGCGGAGAGTATGGAGAGGGCGCATTCCGGGTCAAAAGCAAGACGGTCGATTACTACAGCATGTTGCAGGGTTCGTTTGGACTGCAATTGGGCGGAGAGATCAAGACCATCTATCTCGTGTTTCTTGATGAAGCCGCGATGAAAAAATTCCATGATGGCGAGGGGTGGAAGGCCGGAGTGGACGGCTCCGTTTCACTCGTGACCCTAGGCGCTGGGGGAACGATCGATACCAATAACATGAAGGATCCGATCGTAGCCTTTGTGTTAGGTCAAAAAGGCCTCATGTACAACCTTTCGCTCGAAGGGACGAAGTTCACAAAACAGAAAAAGTAGCGCTCGACCTTTATTCTCCCTTGGGCATCCTGGTTGTCCGTTCTGTGGGCACCATTCTTCTCCCTGGCCCCGATACCTAGTCTCAGGTGGCGGGGGCGCACATTTTCGCACGCTTCGCTGCGTTCTCCTTAATACGGAAAGCCAGGCAAGAATTGGTCAGGCGCTGTGCCTAATGTTGGGATCGCTGTTGGAGTGGCTTGGGGGGAAGCTAAATAACTTGGTTGCGGGGAGAGGATTTGAACCTCTGACCTTTGGGTTATGAGCCCAACGAGCTACCAGGCTGCTCCACCCCGCGGGCGGAATCTAACAAAGCGTTGAACGGCAAGTCAAGCAACAGCCGAGCGCCGGTTGCATTCGCGGAAGACGGATGCTAAAGCGGTGGCATGCGCGTCATTTTCATGGGCACACCGGATTTCGCCGTTCCTTCGCTGGAAGCCCTTCTGAATTCCGACGACGAGGTCGTCGGAGTGGTCACGCAACCGGATCGGCCCAAGGGCCGCGGCCAGACAATGACGTTCTCGCCGGTGAAGGATCTCGCCGTGGGCCGGCAGATTCCCATTCTGCAGCCGACGAAGATGAAAGATCCCGATTTTCTGGCGGCCTTGCAGAAATGGGATGCCGACGTCATCGCGGTGGCGGCGTTCGGCCGAATCCTGCCTCCGTCAATTCTTTCCCTGCCACGTCATGGATGCCTCAACGTGCACGGCTCTCTGCTGCCGCGTTATCGCGGCGCAGCACCCATCCAATGGGCGATCATCGAGGGCGAAACCGAAACCGGTATCACGACCATGCTGATGGACGAAGGCATGGATACAGGCGCGATCCTCCTCCAGGAACGGATGGCCATCGAGCCACAGGATACGGCCGGCAGCCTGTCCGTTCGCATGGCCGCACTGGGCGGACGATTGCTCAGTGAGACCATGAAGCATTTGAAATCCGGGACGCTCATGCCGAGCCCGCAGGATGATCGCCAAGCCACGCTCGCTCCGATCCTGAAAAAGGAAGATGGGCTTATCGATTGGAATGAACCGGCCCGCTCCCTTGCCAATAGAATTCGCGGATTGAGTCCCTGGCCTGGCGCGTATACGTTCTCGCATGCCGACCGGTGGGTGCTCTGGAAGGCCGCTCCACTGAGCGAACCGGCTTCCGCAGCGCCCGGCACCATCGTGGACGTGACGAAACAGGCGCTTCATATTGCAACCGGCGACGGGCTTCTGGCGGTCAACGAACTTCAGGTGGCCAACAGCCGTCGGATGATGGTGGCGCAGTATCTCGCCGGGCATCCCATCCAACCGGGCCTGCGTTTGGGCGTGCCCTCGCCGGTGTAGCTTTGGTTCAATGACACATGGGCACCGAAACCCGTCCCTCCGTACGCAAACCCTCCGCACGATCGATCGCATTGGCCGTGCTCGTGGAATCGGTTCAATCGGCTGATCCCATCGATGGGCTTTTGGAGCGGGCTTGCGCGCCGATCAGCCATGATCCGAGGGAACGAGCGCTGGCCGTCGAACTTGTCTACGGAGTCCTGAGACATCAGGGAACGATCGACTGGAGGCTGCAGCCGGTTCTCGACAAGCCGATGCGAAAGCTGCCGCGGCTGATTCAGATGCTTCTCCGAATGGCCGCTCATCAGCTCCTCTCTCTCGACCGCATCCCTCATTCGGCGGCGGTCAACGAGTCGGTTCAATTGGCCAAAATCAACGTTCCCGTTTTGGGAAGAGATTGGAGCGGTTTCGTCAACGCCGTTCTGCGTGCCCTGCTTAGAAACCCTGAGCCGTCTTGGCCTTCCGCGAAGGACGACTCGATCCGCTCGCTCTCCGTGCGGTATTCCGTTCCGGAATGGCTGACCTGTCGATGGGTCGATCGGCTTGGGGCTGACGAGGCCGAGGCGGCTTGTGCCCATTCCGTCACCGTTCCACCCGTGACACTCAGAGTAAATCGGCTCAAGGCGACGCGCGATGACTTTCTCGAACGGCTTCGACAAAGCGGGATATCGGCCTCCCCCACTCGGGTGAGTCCGGTCGGGATTACGATCGAGCCGCGCGGGCCCATCACGTCGCTCCCCGGCTTTTCGGAAGGCTGTTTCTATGTCGAGGACGAGGCGGCCCAGCTCATCCCTCCTCTTCTCGGTGTGAACTCCGGCGAAGCGATCCTCGATGCCTGTGCGGCGCCGGGAGGAAAGGCGACCCATATAGCCGAATTGATCGGAGACCGGGGCACCATCCTGGCTGTCGATAAGAAAGGAGCCAGGCTCGATCTCGTTGCCGCCAACTGCACGAGGTTGGGATTGCGAAGCGTCGTGGCGATCACCGGCGATGCCCGCTACAGGGACGAATGGCAAAGGACCGCGACGCATTCCCATGATCCTTCCGAAGTCCGGAAAACGCTCGTCGACCGCGTACTGGTTGACGCTCCTTGCAGCGGGCTCGGAGTGTTGCGCCGGCATCCCGAGGCGAAGTGGCGGAAGGACGGCGCCGCACTCGCGCGCCATCAAAAACTGCAGCTGGAAATCCTTGATGCGCTCAGCGCAAGCTTGCGGCCCGGCGGCGTGCTGGTCTATAGTACCTGTTCGGTCGAGCCGGAAGAGACTCACGCCGTCATTGAGAGATTCCTCAATGCTCATGCAGACTTCCGACGAGAGTCGCTCGCGCCGTGGCTGCCGAATGAAGCACAGAATCTCCTGACCGGCCACGGAGACCTGACCACGGAGAATAACCGGTACGGGATGGACGTCTTCTACGCCTCACGCCTCAGGAAACGAGATTCATGACCAGACCCGCCCGCATCGCTCCCTCGATTCTGTCGGCCGACTTTGCCCGACTGGCGGATGAAGTCGCCGCGGTGGAGCGCGGGGGCGCGGATTTTCTGCACGTCGACGTGATGGACGGCCACTTCGTGCCCAATCTGACCGTCGGCCCGCCGATCGTCGAATCGTTGAAAAAGGTCACCAAGCTTCCGCTGGACGTTCATTTGATGATCACGAACGCGGATGCCTTCATCCCGGAGTTTGCCGCTGCAGGGGCCAGCTATCTGACCGTGCACGTCGAAGCCTGCCCCCATCTTCACCGGACGGTGCAGTTGATCAAGGAACATGGCGTCAAGGCCGGCGTGACGTTGAACCCCGCAACGTCGCTGCGCACGCTTGACGAAATTCTTCCGGATGTCGATTTGGTTCTGATCATGTCGGTCAATCCGGGATTCGGCGGGCAAAAATTCATCGACCACTGTCTTCAGAAAGTCGCGAACGCCAGGCGGATGCTGGATCAGATCCACAGTCACGCCCTTTTGGAAGTCGACGGCGGCATCAAAGTGGACAATGCCGGCCGCATTCTGGCTGCCGGGGCGGAAGTGCTGGTGGCGGGTTCGGCGGTCTTCTCCAGCCCGGACTACGGCGCCACCATCGCGGCATTGCGCGCCGCCGGGCAGCCGGCTTCGGCGCATCGATAGGGCCTGGGGTGGATATCGCAGCTCTCATCGACAGTCTGCATCCCCTGGAAATCAGGGTCCTCTCGGCGTTCTCCGACAACGGTGACCGCGCGATGGAGACCGAGCAGTTGGCCGCGGCTGCCGGACTGGAAGCCTCTCAGATCAGCATGGCGGTGGAGTGGCTGTTGGCCAAATCGCTCCTCGCCGTCGAAAAAGAAACCGTCACGCCCATCGTGTCACTGACCAAGACCGGCGAGCAGTATATCGAAAAACCATCGCCGATCGAGATGGTCCTGTCCGTCGCGCGCGAGGCCGCGAGCACGGGCAAACGCCTCACCATCCAGGACCTGCAGACCCGCGAACACCTTGAGCCGTCGGATGTCAGCGGGGCCATCGGGGCCTTGAAAAAGGAAGGGGCCCTCTTGATCGTTCAGGGCGGCTGCCTCGAGTCGACGGGAAGGTCGAGTCCCACCGCTGAAACCCTGCGGGGATTGCTCCAACAGCTTCAGCACGGATCTCGAACTCTGGAGACCTTCTCCGAATTCGAGCAACGCGTGATCGATGCGCATGCCGTCAAGCGCGGAAAGGTCAAGGAGCCCTTTCGAGTCGATGATCGCGTGACCCGCCTGTTGAAGCCGACGGCCGAGGGTCTGGATGCGTTGAAACACCTGTCCCAGCAGGACGCGGCCGAGGAAGTCTCCCAGCTGACGCCTGAACTCTTAAAAGAGGGCGGCTGGAAAACGAAGCGATTCCGCAAGTACACCATCAGTCTGCGGGCACCCAGGATCGCTCCGGGACGGCGCCATCCCTATCGCGAATTTCTCGATACGGTCAAAACCAAGCTTGTCAGCATGGGCTTCCAGGAAATGCGGGGGTCGCTGGTCGAGACCGAGTTCTGGGACATGGACGCGCTGTTCATGCCGCAGTTTCACCCGGCCCGCGATATCCACGACGTCTATTTTGTGAAGAGTCCCACGCATGCCCGGAGTGTGGCAGAGCCCTTCCTCACACGCGTGAAAGAGGTCCATGAGCGGGGAGGAAACACCGGATCGACCGGCTGGGGCTACACGTTCGACTTGCAGCGGGCCAGTCGGTTGGTCCTGCGGAGCCAGGGCACGGCGGTATCCGCCCACCGGCTGGCGTCCAATCCGCTGATTCCCGGGAAATATTTTTCGATCGCCCGGTGCTTTCGCTATGATCAGGTCGATGCGACTCACGCGACGGACTTTTTCCAGGTTGAAGGGATCGTACTGGGCGAAGATATCAATTTCCGGACGCTGCTCGGCCTCCTGAATCTCTTTGCGAGGGAAGTTGCCCAGGCAAAGGAGGTCAAATTCCTTCCGGCCTATTTTCCTTTCACGGAGCCGTCGGTGGAATTGCATGTGCGCCATCCCCGTCTTGGCTGGATCGAGCTCGGCGGTGCCGGGCTCTTCCGTCCGGAGGTCGCCGCGCCTCTCGGCGTGCAGGTGCCGGTGATCGCCTGGGGATTGGGGCTTGACCGCATGGCGATGGTGGCGCTGGGTATTCATGACATCCGTGAACTCTTCACCGACAATCTCGATCTCATCCGCTCCACCCGCGGAGTCGTCTAGGCATGCCGACCATTACGATCTTCAGACAGGATCTCGAACAACTGCTGGCGGGGCCGGCCAAACCTCCCTCACCGGTCACGTCCGACCAATTGGACGAGTGGCTGATGTTGGTCAAGGGAGAACTCAAAGGACAGAGTCCCGACACCGGTGAGCTGCGGATCGAACTACAAGATAGCAACCGACCCGATCTGTGGTGCTGTGAAGGGATCGCACGGCAAATCCGTATCAAGCAAACCGGGGCGACCGTTCCCTATACGTTTCTGTCACAGCCAGGTCCCCCGGCCAAGCAGGTCGTAGTAACGGCAGGATTGGAAGAGCTGAGACCCTATGTGGCGGCTTGCACGGCGACCGGGTATCGAGTCACTCAGGAGGGACTGGCGCAGCTGATCCAGACGCAGGAAAAACTGGCGGAGATCTTCGGACGCAAGCGCCGCACGGTCTCCATCGGCCTCTATCGTTTGCCCGCGATCGAGTTTCCCGTTTCTTATGAAGCCGTGGCGCCTGACAGCGCCAGGTTTACCCCGTTGGGCATGACGACGGTCATGACGCTCGGCGAGATGCTGCTGGTCCATCCGAAGGGGCTTGAGTTCGGCGGGATCGTCGCGGGAAAAGAGCGGGTTCCATTGCTTCGAGACGCCAAGGGGCAAATCCTATCCTTCCCTCCGATCATCAACAGCAGGGAAATCGGCGAGGTCCGCGTGGGCGACGACGCCTTGTTCGTCGAAGTGACGGGGACGGACCTCTCGATGGTCATTCTGACGCTCAACATTTTTGCGGCGAATTTGGCCGACCGGGGCGCGGCGATCGAGCCCGTGGAAGTCGTCTATCCGTTCAAGACTGATCTGGGGCAGCGTGTGGTGACGCCCCGTGACCTGGGCCGAGAGCGGACGCTCTCACTCGCCACCATCGAGCGGGCGCTTGGGCAGGCGATGGACGCGCGGGAGGTGAGTCAGGCGCTCCGGAGTTACGGATATGGGGTAACGGTGGACCAGGAAGACGTCACTGTGCGGCTTCCGATCTATCGGCATGACCTCATGCATCCCATGGACGTGGTGGAAGACGTGGCGATCAGTCGTGGGTTTTCCGAATTCCTTCCCGTCATGCCGTCGCAATTCACGGTCGGCGGTCTCTCGAGCCTGGAGACGCTTTCCGATCGCGCTAGGGGCTTGATGGTCGGCATGGGGTTCCAGGAGATCATCTCGAATATTCTCGGCTCACCCCAGTTACTGTGCGATGCCATGCGATTGAACGGAACGGAATGGGGACGGCTGGTGCAGGTCGACAACGTCATGTCGCAGAATTTTTCGGCGCTGCGCCAATGGATGTTGCCGTCGTTGCTGCGGGTGGAAGCCGCGTCCAGCCGGGCCTTTTTCCCTCACCGCCTTTTCGAAGCGGGTGAGGTCGCGCGGCCCGATCCGGCTCACGAACTGGGCGGAGAGACGGTGATGATGTTAGGCGCGCTGATCGCGCATGCGGAGGCCAACTTTTCCGAGATCCACTCCTGCCTGGACGCGCTGCTCTATTATCTCGATTGCGCCTACAAACTCGAATCGGTCCAACATCCCTCGTTTCTCGAGGGGCGAGCCGGTCGTATCGTGGGCGATGACGGCACAGTGTTGGGAGTCATCGGGGAGTTGCACCCGGAAGTGCTCGAACGCTGGCAAATCACCGTTCCTGCCGTATCCTTCGAGATCGATCTCTCGGCACTGGACACATGATCGTGGATGGGGATCCTCCACGCGCCGGGTCGCGCGCGGAGGCGTAAAGAACCGGCGGTTCCGTTACGCGCCGGCCGGCGTCAACTGCTTCTTGGCCAACCCGATCAACTGTTCGAATCCCGCCGCATCCTTGATGGCCATATCCGAGAGGATCTTGCGATCGAGCAGCACGTTGGCCTTTTTCAAGGCGCTGATAAAGCGCCCGTAGGACAGGCCCTGCGCTCTGGTCGCGGCGCTGATACGGGCGATCCAGAGTTGGCGGAAATCCCGTTTCCGGTTCTTTCTGCCCGTATACGCATATTGTTGGCCCTTATCGACGGATTCGGTTGCCGACCTGAACAGGCGGCTCTTGGCTCCGTATTGGCCTTTCGCAAGCTTCAGCCGCTTCTTCCTTCTGGCCCGTGTTTTCGGTCCACCTTTTACGCGTGGCATGGGAGAGTACTCCTTTTCGGTTGATGCTCAAGATCGCTTATTGATAGGGAAGCAGGCGTGCCAGCGCGGAGGCCTTCGTCGGGTCGACGACGACCGATCCGCTCAGGCGGCGCTTCCGCTCGCGATTCTTGCTGGTCAGAATGTGCCGCTTTCCGGCCTTCTTCCGCACGAATTTTCCTGTGCCGGTCTTGTGAAACCGCTTGCTGGCTCCGCTATGTGATTTCATCTTCATACGTCGTGGTCCTTTGGTTAAACGTGGTCGTGTGGGGTCAGTTCTTGGGTGCCACGATCATGATGAGGCTTCGGCCTTCCATCCGCGGGGCGTATTCGATTGTGCCGGTGTCCGCCAATTGTTCGATCACGGAGCTCATGAGCGACCGGCCCATCTCTTGGTTGGCCATTTCGCGTCCCCGATACGTGAGGGTGATCTTGGTCTTGTTTCCTTCTTCCAGGAACGTCTTGATTTGCCGGACCTTGATTTCCAGATCGTGCTTGTCCGTTCTGGGACGCAACTTGATTTCCTTCACCTGTGTCGATTTCTGATGTCGCCGGTTCTGGTGGTCCTTCTTGCTCAACTCATACTTATATTTCCCGTAGTCCATGATGCGACAGACGGGAGGAGCCGAGGTGGGGGCGACCTCTACCAGATCGTAGCCGCCTTCCTGCGCCTGACGAAACGCTTCCGGGGTCGGAAGAATACCAAGTTGTTCACCCTCCGGGCCGATCACTCTGACTTCACGTACTCTGATTTCGCGGTTCACGCGCAGTTTGGGGACGATAGGCCACCTCTCATGATGTCGGTGAAAGTTGTTGTGCACCCCGGTCTGCTTCCCGGCGGAGAAGGTCCAGAGCTCCGGCGACCGTCATGCTCCCGAGATTGGCGCCGCTGCGTCCGCGTACGGAGACCGAACCGCTCTGTACTTCACGGTCTCCGACCACGAACATGAAGGGGATCTTGGCCTTCTCAGCTTCCCTGATCTTGAGACCGATCTTTTCGTTGCGGAGGTCGGCGTCTGCGCGGAAGCCGGACGCTTTCATGTCGGCGGCCACCTTGGCGGCGTACTCGCGTTGGTTGTCGGTGATCGACATCACCACGGCCTGAACCGGCGCCAGCCAGGTCGGAAAGGCGCCCCCGTAATGTTCGATCAAGATTCCGAAGAACCGCTCGATCGAACCGAGCAGTGCGCGGTGAATCATGATGGGTTGATGAGCCTTGCCGTCCTCTCCGATGTAACCCAATTCGAATCGTTCCGGATTGTTGAAATCCACCTGCACGGTCGAACATTGCCAGGATCGTCCCAGCGCGTCCTTGATCTTGATGTCGATCTTCGGGCCGTAAAAGGCGCCGCCCCCCGCGTCCAGTTGAAAGGCGATGTTCCGGCCCTTCAAGGCCGCCTCGAGCGCGCTCGTGGCCAGGCTCCAATGCTCGTCGCCTCCCACTGATTCCTTCGGCCTGGTGGACAAGAAGACCTCAAACTCGGCGAATCCGAACGTCCGTAGCATGAAGAAGGTGAAGTCGAGCACGCGACTGACTTCGGATTCGATCTGGTCCGGACGGCAAAAGAGGTGGGCATCGTCCTGCGTGAATCCCCTCACGCGCAAAAGACCGTGAAGCACGCCCGTGCGTTCGTAGCGGTAGACGGTTCCGAGCTCCCCGTATCGGACAGGCAAGTCGCGGTAACTCCGAAGCCGCGATTTGTAGATCATGATGTGATACGGACAGTTCATCGGCTTCAGCTGGTAGTCGCTTCCTTCCAGCTTCATGGCCGCAAACATGTTTTCGCGGTAGTAGTCCACATGGCCGCTGGTTTTCCAGAGATCAAGCCGAGCGACGTGCGGGGAGTACACTAACTCGTAACCGTCCTTTATGTGCTGCTCGCGCCAGAAGTTTTCGATCAACAGCCTGATGGCCGCTCCCTTCGGGTGCCAGAGAACGAGGCCCGGGCCGATTTCATCCTGGATCGAGATGAGATCCAGCTCTTTCCCGACTTTTCGATGATCGCGGCGTTTGATTTCCTCCAGGCGCGCAAGATGGGCGTCCAGTTCACCCTTCGTCGGAAAGGAGGTCCCGTAAATCCGCTGCAACATCGGATTACGCTCATCGCCACGCCAGTAGGCTCCGGCCGTGGTCAACAGCTTGAATGCGCCGACGTGGCCCGTCGTCGGGAGATGCGGGCCGCGGCAAAGATCGACGAAATCTCCCTGGCTATACGCCGTGATCGGCTCGCCGTCCGGAAATCCTTCGATGAGTTCCACCTTGTACTGCTCACCACGCGAGCGGAAGAAGTCGATGGCTTCTGGTTTGCTGAATTCCCGTTTGGTGATTGTCAGATTGCGTCCGATAATTTCCGCGACTCGTTCTTCGATCTTGACCAGGTCTTCAGGCGTAAAAGGCCGGTCGAATGCGAAATCATAATAAAAGCCGTCCTCGAGCGCGGGACCGATCGTCAGTTGCGCGGAAGGAAACAGCTCCTTGACGGCCTGGGCCATGATGTGAGTGCTGCTGTGCCGATAGACCTCGCGACCCTCCATGCTGTCGAAACGAAGCGGTTCGATCGTGGCGTCGCCCGCCAGCGGCTTCGAAAGATCCACCACCTGGCCATTGACCTTGGCGGCCAAGACTTGGGGATCCAACGCGCCCAGAGACGAAAGCGCGGTCTGAACGGATCCACCGTTGTCAATCGTCAGAGCCGGCCCATTTTTCACCACGACTTTCATCGGCTTACACGCTGATCGTCGTCAAAAATAAGAAAGGCACCCCGCCTCGGAGAGGCGCACGGATGCCCTCAGCCGAATGGTAGGCGCGGACGGTCTTGAACCGTCGACCTCTACCGTGTCAAGGTAGCGCTCTCCCCCTGAGCTACGCGCCTATCGTCCGGATGCGCATGCTAATATAGCCCCGACTGACGTGTCAAGAAACGAGCAAAGGAGAAGAGGGCCCGCGCAGTCTCGCGGACGCTCTTCCCCTTTGCTGCGTGAGAAGCGATTTCGCGTCGGTCGGGCGAGCGCTTAGCGGACCGCCGACTTCAACACCTTTCCTGCGGAAAACTTCGGCACCTTTGCGGCCGGGATCCGAAGCGTTTCGCCAGTTCGCGGGTTACGACCAAGCCGCGCCTTTCGGCGCGAGATGGTAAAGGTTCCGAAATTCACCAGGGACACGCGCTGCCCCTTCTTTAGGGAGGACGTGACTGCTCCGGTAAAGGCCTGGAGCGCATTTCCTGCCGCCACCTTCGTAATTCCGGCGGAGGCCGCCATTTTTGCGATCAACTCTTCTTTTGTCATTATGCCCCTCCTGTAATGGTGGTTGGGATGCGGTCAGGTGTTTTCCCCGATTTCAGCGGGCCCTTCGGGCAGGCGCTTGTCTAGGCGTCGCGCATACGGGCCGGTCGTCCCCGCTTAACGGGAATATGCAGTTCTTGGATCTTTTTTCTCAAAGTATTCCGATTTAACCCCAGTAACTCGGCCGCTTGGATCTGGTTGCCTTTGGTTTCCTGGAGTGCCCTGGTGATCAGCGGGCGCTCAATGGCGGATATCAACATGGGATGGAGATTTCTTCCCGAGCCATTCCGCATACCTTTGACGAAATCACCCATTTTTCGCTCGATAAAGTCCTCCAGGGAGGGCGCTGCCTGTCCGTTGGCCGCGGCATGCTTGGATCGATTCAGCGTCTGCATGAATTTCGAGACTCTTCGCAGCGCTGAACGGGTGCCGGTGATGATGAGCGCCTGCGTGAGATCGAGATGACCGGGTAAAGCCGGTACCACACCGTGAGTACCGGGTTTTGCCTCGAGGATAACCGCATCAAAGATCCGCTTGGCCGAGTCCTTCGACAGGGCCGCAGCGTCTCGCACCGTGGTGACGGACGCGTCTTTAAACGCCTGCCTGAACTGGGTTTGAATATCCGCATCGCTGCTCAGCAGCAGCACGCTGAAAGCCGATGGAGAGAGTGTCATGAACTACCACCCGAAGAAGAGGGCCGGATTATTGCCCAGAGCCCAGGTGATGTCAACGGCGAAAAATATGAAGTGACGGTGTCGTGACGTCATGAACGGCGCACGCTGAGACGCGACGACGAAGTACCTTTTCATCCCACGTCGGGATCAGTGAGCTGTTGCGATCGCACGGTGCGACCGATGACTATGCCCATTGGACATCCCGCGGCACTTTCCGAACGTTGCTCGTATCGTGGTCGACCTGTTCCTGGGCATTGCGGATGTACCGATTCACCGGCATCGCATTTTCATCTTCTATAGTCCATGTTCGTATCGTTGTTTGAGGGGTGCGAGAGGTTTGACAACCCCCGAGACCCATGCCCGAGAACGATTGAGAGAACACCCCGGGCGATTGGCGTCTGTATCCGGGCACCTTGACAACCTGCAAAGCGGGACAGTAACATCTCAAATTCCTACCGGAATAGTCGTATATGAAGGTATCTCTTCGATCTACATATGGAATTATGGCGGCCGTTGATCTAGCCATGCATAGCGGGCTCCTCCCGGTTCAGGCGAAATCAATTGCCAAGCGCCAGGGAATACCCGCACGGTTTTTGGAACAGGTGCTACACGCCATGAAGAAAGCTGGCCTGGTGTCTAGTCAGCGCGGCGCTCAAGGTGGGTACGTCTTATCGAAGAAGCCGACCGAACTCTCCATTGCGGAAGTGCTGGAGGCGCTTGACGGCCCCTTCCTGACCGGAAATGGCTCGAACGGCCGTCCGCCATTTCAACGTATGACCAAATCGGAACTCCTGCTCGCAAAAGTGTGGGAACGAGTTCAGGAAGCGGAACGGCACGTGTTGGAAGCCATCACGATCGACGAGTTAGCCGGGAAGCAACGCGTGCTCGATCAACAACGCACCCTTATGTACCACATCTGAGGTTATGATCATGACTGCCAAGACCCTTACCTCCGGGCTCGTCCAGACGCATCCGATTCCGCCGGCGATCGCCGACGAAATCGAGACGTTTGAGCAGGAGTCCAAGCGCCTCCTGTCAGGAGAGATCGTCACCGACCTGTTCAAACCTTTCCGGTTGCAATATGGCATCTATGGCCAGCGGCAGCCCGGGGTCCAGATGATCCGCATCAAGATCCCTTTTGGGGGGCTGAACGCCAATCAATTGCGCCGGGTCGCCGAACTTGCCGAGCGGTATGCCACCGGAGTGGGGCACGTGACCACCAGGCAGGACATCCAACTCCATTTCGTGGAGCTGAAGGACGTGCCCGACGTGATGCGCGGTCTGGCGGAAGTAGGGTTGACCACTCGGGAGGCCTGCGCCAATACCGTGCGAAATGTGACCGGCTGCCATCTCGCCGGAGTCTGCCAGGGCGAGGTGTTTGACATCACTCCCTATGCCAAGACGGTGGCCTATCACCTATTGCGGAACCCGTTGAATCAAAGCCTGCCGCGCAAATTCAAGATCGCTTTTTCCGGTTGCAAGCATGACTGCGCGTTGACGCCGATCCACGACATCGGTCTCTTGGCCGTGAAGCGGGAAGACGGCGTCATCGGATTCCGCATGGTCGCCGGCGGCGGACTTGGATCCGCGCCGCGTATCGCTCAAGTCCTCCGCGAGTTCACGCCGATGAACGAGCTGATTCCGAGCGTCGAAGCCGTCATCAAGGTGTTCGATACGCTCGGCAACCGGAAGAATCGGAACAAAGCCCGGATGAAATTCGTGATCGACAAGCTCGGATTCGCCGAGTTCAAGCGCCGATGGGAAGAGGCGTACGTCAGCATGGGGCATGCGCGCCCCGCGGACGACACTCTCAGACTCCTCGAATATGAGGACAAACCGGCGCCCTTGATCATGCCCGAACCGGTGAAGTCGAACCGCGTCTCGGGAAACGGCCGTGTCAACGGCTCGACGGAAGAGACGCCGTTCGATATGTGGAAGCGGACGAACGTCGTGCGTCAGAAGCAGCCTGGTTACGTGGCCGCCGTCGTCAAATTGTTCATGGGTGACTTGACGACCGATCAAATGTTGGTCGTGTCCGATCTCGCGGAACGCTACTCGAACGGCAACATCCGCACCACGATCAATCAAAACATGATCATTCGCTGGATTCCCGAATCGGCGATCAGGGGCCTTTACGACGACTTGGCGTCGAAGGGACTCGCCGATCCCGGAGCCGAATTGGTGGAGGACATCATCGCCTGTCCCGGTACCGATACATGCGGCCTGGGCATTACGTCATCCAAAGGGCTGGCACGGGCCCTGGCGGAGGTGTTCCCGGCGGGTCGCGTGCCGGAAGATCTGAAAGACGTCAGCGTCAAAATCAGCGGATGCCACAATTCGTGCGCGCAGCATCACATCGCCACGATCGGTCTGCACGGAGTCGGCAAACGCATCGGAGAGCACACGGCGCCGTTCTACGAATTGCATCTTGGCGGCAAAGTGAACGGAACGGCCAAGATCGGACAGATGACGGTGAAACTTCCGGCCAAAGCCGTATCCGCGGCAATCACGCACCTGATCGACGTATATCGCCGGGACCGCAAGCCCAGTGAAGGGCTGCCGGCATTCATCGAGCGAGTCGGCAAGAACGCCCTCAAGGACGAGTTGATCCCCTATACCATCGTGCCGGCCTTCGACGACGATCCCACCTTCTATTACGATTGGGAGGGAGAGGAAGAGTTCGTCCTGGAAGATCTTGGGCCGGGCGAGTGCGCCGGCGGCGCGCTGGAGATGATCGAAAACGGCATTCTTGAAGCGGATCAAGAGCTGTATCAAGCCCGGCTCCTGATCGATAACCATCAATATTCGGTGTCTGTGAACAAATCGTACCGGGCGGTTTTGGCCGCCGCCAAGGCGCTCTTGGTGACGGAAGGCCTCGAGCCGTCGACCGATGCGGAAACGTTCGGCGAATTCGAACGCCGCATTGCGAGTCACGGTGTCGTACCGGGGCAGTACCGGGAGTTGGGCAAGAAGGTCGGAGATCTGGGGCCGAAGGACACGACGCTGGAATCGGCTCGGGAAAAAATGGCGTTTGCGAAGGGATTCGTCGATGCCTGCCGTGCGGCGACTGAGCAGATGGGGAAAGATCTGAAGTTGGCGCCGACGGCCCCTGCGCCGACTCCGGCGAAGCCGGCTGCACCCGTGCCGACCGGCGCCCCACTGTATGATCTGCGCGGCGTCGCCTGTCCGCTCAATTATGTGAAGACCAAACTGAAGCTGGAGATGATGGATGCCGGCGAGAAACTGGAAGTCTGGCTGGACGCCGGGGAGCCGATCAAGAATGTGCCGATGAGCTTGAAGAACGACGGACATCTTATCCATCTGCAGGAGGCGTTGGAGCCGGAGGCGGTGCATTTCAGGATCTTGGTCGAGAAAGTCGAGTAGTCCGGCATGACGCAGGTATCCCCTAACGATATGGAAGCCCTACAGGTGTGGAGCGACTCGTTCGCGTCGAAGCAGCCGCAGGAGGTGTTGGCTGCGGCGATCGAACGATATGCGCCGAAGATCGTCCTGGCCTGCAGCTTCGGCGCGGAAGACGTGGTGCTGGTGGATATGGTTCATCGCATCAATCCGTCGGTGCCGTTGTTTTATCTCGACACGGACTTCCTGTTTCCCGAGACCCATGCAACCAGGGATCGGATCGCGGAACGGTACAACTTGAAGCCGGCACAAATGCTCCAAGTCAAGTCGCTGTTGACGCCCGCGGATCAGACGGCGCGGCACGGGGAAGCCTTATGGGCCAAGGATCCCGATCAATGCTGCAAGATTCGGAAAGTGGAACCCTTGAACAGAATATTGAAGACCTATGACGCCTGGATCACCGGCATCCGGCGGGAGCAGTCTCCAACGCGCGCCAACGCCAAGATGATTGAATGGGACAACATTTTCGGGCTGGTCAAAGTCAATCCATTGGCGGCGTGGACGTGGGCGGACGTCTGGACCTATATCAAGATCTACGAAGTGCCGTACAACGAATTGCATGATCGCAACTATCCCAGCATCGGCTGCACGCACTGTACGAAACCGGTGATGCCCGGGGAAGACCCTCGCTCCGGCCGGTGGCAGGGGCGTGAGAAAACGGAATGCGGACTCCATAAGAAGGCTTCTTGATGTCGATGCATGAATTCATTGCGAAAATCGCCAAAGGTCAGAAAGCCTCGAAGGACCTCACCTGGGACGAGGCCAAGCGTGCCATGAAATCGCTGATCGAGGGCCAGGCGACTCCCGCTCAGATCGGGGCGTTCCTGGTCGCGATGCGGGTGAAAATGGAATCGGTCACCGAACTGGCGGCGTTTACTGCGGCTGCTCGCTCCTACGTGGCTCCCGTTCCGACACCGCAAGACATCAATGTCGTGGACCTGCCCAGTTATGCCGGCAAACAGGATACCTTTCATGCGCTGGCCGGGGCGGCGATCGTCGCGGCGGCAGCCGGGGCGGCCGTTCTCATGCATGGATACGACGGAATTCCGGGCCGCCCGGGTCAAGCCGGAGTTCTCGAGGCGTTGGGCGTACCGATCGATCTGGATCCCAAGGCGGCCGGAGAGGCCGTGACGAAACAAGGATTTGCCTACCTGGACATCGGGCTCTACCATCCTCCACTGTATCGATTTCTTGAACTGCGCCGGGAACTCGGCGTGCGAAGCGTCTTTCATCCGGTTGCGCGATTGCTCAACCCGGCCCGCAGCCGTTCTCAAGTGATCGGATTGACCCACCCGCCGTATTTTGAGAAGACGGCGGAGGCGCTTCGGATGTTGGGAGCGCCGAGAGCGCTCGTGATTCGCGGTGTTGAAGGAGATCCGGAGCTGTCGATCGCGATGGTGACCAAGGTGTTGGAATTGCGTGACGACCGGATCACTCCCCTGACCCTGGCGCCGAAGGACGTGGGATTGAATCTCGGAACATCTCGCGATATGGGCGGGTTCCCGCCAGAGCAACGGGACAAGGAGGCGCTGCTTCTGCGCCGAGTCCTGCAGAATCAGGTGCAGGGAGGCGCTCGCGATTGGGTACTCTACAACGCGGCGATGTTGCTCTATGCCGCAGGAAAAGAATCCTCGCTGGCCGCGTGTATACCGCGGGCCAAGCGGGCTCTTGAAGACGGGGCCGCGGCGCGAAAGCTCGAAGCACTCGGCCGGCAGCCGATCGCCGCGGCTTCGGCCGGCTGATGCGTACGTGAGGAGAGGATCGACCCGTGAAACATTTGCGTCAGCTTGAAGACCAAAGCGTCTATATTCTTCGAGAAGCCTACAAGCATTTCGACAACCTCGCCATGCTCTGGTCGATGGGGAAGGACTCGACTGTCCTGTTATGGCTGGCGCGCAAGGCGTTCTTCGGTCATGTTCCGTTTCCGCTCCTGCACGTGGACACCAGCTACAAGATTCCCGCCATGATCGAGTACCGCGATCGATTGGCGCGCGAATGGCATCTCAACCTCGTCGTCGGACAGAATAAAGAAGCACTTGCCGCCGGTATGAATCACACCTTGGGACGCGTGACCTGCTGCACGGCGCTCAAGACGAACGGCCTGAAACAGCTTCTTGAGCAAAAGGGCTACACCGGCGTGATCCTCGGCGTTCGGGCGGACGAAGAGGGAACCAGGGCGAAGGAACGATACTTCTCGCCGCGGGACAAGCATGGGGACTGGGATTTTCGGGATCAGCCGCCCGAGCTATGGGATCAGTTCAAGACGACCTTTCCGCCGGGCACCCACATCCGTATTCACCCGCTGTTGGATTGGACGGAGATCAACATCTGGGAGTACATCAAACTGGAGAATATTCCGTTCATCGACCTGTACCTCGACAAGGGCGACGGCACCCGCTATCGGAGCCTCGGATGCGCCCCCTGCACGATGCCGATCAAATCGACCGCCAAGAACGTGGACGACATCATCGAGGAATTGCGCCATACGACCGTCGCGGAGCGGTCAGGTCGCGCGCAGGATGAGGGACGCGGAATGGAATTGCTCCGCAAAGACGGATACATGTGATGCCGCCGCGCCGAGAGGAGTGTCCCGCACTATGACGTCCCATTCATCCAAACCGTCCGAACATCTCAACATCGTCATCGTCGGTCACGTCGATCACGGGAAGTCGACGTTGCTCGGCCGTCTCTATGCGGATACGGGATCCCTCCCGGACGGTAAGCTGGAAAAGGTGCAGGCGATTTGCCGCCAGCAAGGCAAGGAGTTCGAGTACGCATTTCTGTTCGATGCCTTTCTCGAGGAGCAGGAGCAGGGCATCACGATCGATACGGCCCGCACGTTTTTCATCTGGCAGGGCCGCCAGTACATCATCATCGATGCGCCCGGACACAAGGAATTTCTGAAGAACATGATTTCAGGGGCCGCCCGGGCGGAAGCCGCCCTGCTCCTGATCGACGCACTCGAAGGCGTGAAGGAACAGTCCAAAAAACACGGCTATCTGCTCTCGCTCCTGGGAGTGCGCCAGTTTGCGGTGGTGGTCAACAAAATGGACCTTGTCGGTTACCGTCAGGATGTCTTCGACGGGATCGAAAAGGAATATCGGGAATTTCTGAGCCAGTTCGGCGCCGTGCCGGAACGTGTCATCCCGGTGAGCGCGAAAATGGGTGATAACATCGCCAAGCGCGGCTCGGTCATGGCGTGGTACGACGGACCCACCGTTCTGGATGCGCTGCATCTGTTCAAAAAAGAGACGGCCAGATCGGAACAGCCGCTTCGGTTTCCCATCCAGGACGTCTACAAGTTCGATGCGCGGCGGATCATCACCGGCCGCATCGCGGCTGGTCGGCTGAAGGTCGGAGATCACCTGGTGTTTTCCCCTTCGAACAAACGCGCCAATATCCGATCCGTTGAGGCGTTCAATATCGAGCCGCCGCCGACCGGCGCGGAAGCCGGTCAGTCGGTCGGCATCACGCTCGACGAACAGATTTTCATCGAGCGCGGTGAGATTGCGACCCATCAGTCGCAGTTGCCGCTGGTCTCGACGGCGTTTCGCGCCAACCTGTTCTGGCTGGGGCGGCGCCCCCTGGAGAAAGGCCGCAAGTATCTCCTGCGCGTCGCGACGAACGAGGTGGATTGCGAGATTGCCGTGATTCACAAGATCATCGACACCATGGATTTGGCGCAGCAGCAGGGGAGTACGTCGGTCGCGAGAAATCAGGTGGCGGAATTGACGGTGCGGACGAAGGCTCCGGTCGCGTTCGACCTGTCATCCTCCTTTGAAGCGACCGGCCGGTTTGTCTTGGTCGACGAATATGACATCGCGGGCGGCGGGATCGTCACGGAAGTGATCCACGACGATCAGGAATTCCTACGTGAGGAAGCCCGGCGACGGGATTTTGCGTGGGTCAAAGGGGAAGTCGGTATCGAAGAGCGGGCGCAACAATACGGCCACCGGGCGGCGATCGTCCTGGTTACCGGGGGCCGGCATACCGGGAAGTCCTTTCTCGCCAAGAAACTGGAGGCCCGGCTCGTGGCCGACGGTCGACATGCCTATCTGCTCGATGGGGAAAATCTCCGGCGGGGACTCGATGCGGACCTTTCGGAGCACGAGCGGGGGCAGACGGCAGAGATGGGTCGCCGGTACGGAGAAGTGGCGCGGCTCCTCGTCGACACGGGGTTGATCGTGGTGTCCACGACGAACCCGTTCGGGATGGGATATGCCGAAGCCGCGCAGGCGATCAGGACGTTGGTGCATCCGGCGCCGGTCATTGCCGTGCATATGAGCAAGCTGCCCGAAGAGGCACCTGCCGGTACGGATCTCATCTTCACGGGCCCCGCGGATTTTGACGCGGCGACTCGCCGGATCATCGAGGAGTTGAAACGCCGGGGCGTCCTGGCGCACGCTATTGGCGCCAAACCGACGTTTCAATATTCGATCTGAGGGACTGGCTCCGCGGAGCTGTGCTCGTCCTTTTTGTTCAGGAACAGGGACAGTCGCGGATCGGAGGCGACGTTCCCTTGGTCCGCCATCGGTTGGTTTGACTCTCCGGAAACCCCTATGTTACCGTACCTTCTCGCAATATCCACAGGTTTGGCGAGGCGATCGATATGGCTCCCGACAAAGATCTGAAGACGATTCTTGGTAAGCTTCGGTACTCCGACGACGCCAAGGTCGTGCAGCAGATCACCGAGCAGATGCAACAGGTGCAAGCCAGAATGACGGGCATCAAGCATAAGCTCGTCGTCATGAGCGGCAAGGGCGGCGTGGGCAAAAGCATGACCACGGTGAATCTGGCCCTGGCCTTAGCGCGGCAGCACAGCCGTGTCGGCCTACTCGATGTGGATTTGAACGGCCCCTGCGTTCCTCGGATGCTTGGCCTTCATGGCCGGTCGTTGACCATGACCCCGGAAGGAGCGCTGCCGCCGGTCGGTCCGTTGAATATCAAAGTCGCCTCCATGGATTTTTTTCTGGGAGCCGCCTCTCCGGTCAGATGGAAAGGGCCGATGGATGTCAGTCCAGTCTGGCTGGGCCTCATGGAAATGAACGTCATCCGGGAATTCCTGGCCGACGTCGTCTGGGGCGAGTTGGACTATCTGCTTGCGGATCTCCCGCCCGGTGCCGCCGCAGACAAACCGCCTGTCATCGCGGGCTTCATTCCCGATCTGGCCGGCGCCATCGTCGTAACGACCCCTTCCGAGGTTGCCTCGGATGTCGTCCAGAAATCCGTCACCTATGCGCGTGACATGGGGATCAAAGTGCTGGGCATCGTCGAAAACATGAGCGAATACCGCTGCCCGTCCTGCGGTGAACAGAACGAATTATTCGAGGGCAATACCGAAGCCATGTGCGAAGTGTTGGATCTCCCCCTTCTCGGCCGTATCCCCTTTGACCGGAAGCTTGCCCGCACCTTCGACAAGGGCGAACCATTGCTGGATGAGACGTATCCGACCATCCAGCGTTACCAGGAAATCGCCGGACGTATTCGAACGCTGCTGGATTATAAGAAGGTCCTGGCCGAAAAACTGTGACGCTCATCCAAGAGGAGATGCCATGAAATTCGTGTGCCTCAATTGCGAAACCTACATGAACTTCGAAAAGGTCGAAAAGCCCGGAGAAGGGTCTCTCGGGGTGTTTTTCGGCTGCCCGTCCTGCGGGGCAAAATTTTCGATGGTCACCAATCCGGGCGAAACGCAAATGGTCAGTTCGCTGGGCGTGAAGTTGGGCGGGAGGACCGTGGCGGCCGAGCCATTCGAGATGACGAGGGGGACATTGAAGGATGAAGCGCTGGCCGGGTCAGGCCAGATGGCGGCGTATTTAAATGAGAAGATTCAGGGCGGCCAACCCGCCTCCGCCGCTCCCGCGGCGACACCCAAGAGTGGCGACAAGGCCGGAAGCAGCGGCTGCCCCTTTTCCGCGATGGTGGCCGAGATGGGACTCACCTCTTCCGGCAAACCCGCCAACGGCGCGCCTGCGGCGTCGGAGTTCACCTGGACGGCTGATGCCAAGGAAAAACTCGACCGGCTGCCTGTTTTCGTGAAGCCGATGGTTCAGAGCAGCGTGGAAGCCTATGCCAGAAAGCAAGGCTATACGACCATTACGCTGCAAGTGATGGATGACTCCAAGAACGACTCTCCCAACGGCATCGCGTGGACTCGCGAAGCGGAGCAACGACTCGACAATATTCCCGACTTTATCCGTCCGATGGCCCGCAAGGAAATCGAACGGCTGGCCAAAGAGCGCGGCGTCCCTACAATCACGGCGCAAGTGATGGACGACGCTAAAGACAAGTTCATGAAATTCATGTAGATGGCCACTCGGTCGGGATCGACTTCCAACAAGGCCTGTCCGGAGCACCGGATGGGCCTTTTCTTTGCTCGCCTCGTGGGTCTTGCACGAATGACCGGCCGACAAGTCGGGCCGGTCCTTCTATGCGCCGTTCTGTGGGCAGCCCTGACACCGGTTCTCTTGTCCGCTCAACATGCCGAACTGCATCCTGCCGCAGTCACGGCCGGCTCCCATCACGACGGACATCCCGTCTCTGCAGATGGTTGGGAAGGCTCGGCCGCCGGCATCGCCTATTCCGAGCGGAACCATCACGTGGCCGGCCTATTCGTGATGCTGATGGGATTGGCGGAACTCGGCTATGCCTGCCGGTGGTCGACGTTGGCTTGGATCAGATTCGTGACGCCGGCCGCGATGCTCACGACCGGCCTGTTTTTGTTGATTTGGAGCGATCATGAGGCTTGGCCGATCGGCTCGCTGACCTTCACTCAATCGTTCTTTGGGGACGAGTCCGAGATCGTACAGCACAAGGTATTTGGGCTGGCGGCTGTGGTCGTCGGCGTGATCGAGCTGATACGACGGCTTGGCGGCCTGCGACGAGTCTGGTGGATGGCTCCGTTTCCTCTCATGGCCATCGCCGGCGGCCTGATGTTGTTCGCCCATTCGCACGGCGGCCACCCATCAGGGGAAAAAATCGCCTTGCACCATGCCATTATGGGTACGATGGCGATGACGGCCGGCTCAAGTAAGCTGCTCTCTGGCTGGAGGAAGGAGTCGCAAGCTTCTTTGCGATGGGAGGTCGTTTGGGCCTGCCTGATTGTGGTCATCGGCGCGCAGTTGCTCATCTATTCCGAGTAGTTCCGCACAAGAGCCTGTGATCGAGCAACCGGCTCACAGGCGACGCCCGCGTAATTGACACCCTTCCGAACCCTGTGTTACCTGTACCGAATCACCACGCAGCCACGACACAGTACCGGAAAGATCCAGCCGGCGATCGGCTGAGGAGAGTGCCATATGGGCGGCCATAGTCATTGGGCGACGATCAAGCGCCATAAATCGGCTCAGGATGCCAAGCGGGGAAAAATCTTTACCCGGATCATCCGGGAATTGACCATCGCAGCCCGAGGCGGCGGTGATCCCGATGGGAATCCCCGGTTGCGATTGGCCATTGCCAAAGCCAAAGAAGCCAACATGCCGGGCGATACGATGAAGAAGGCGATTCAACGCGGCACCGGGGAGTTGCCGGGTGTCTCTTACGAAGAGTTCAGCCTCGAAGGATACGGGCCAGGAGGAACGGCCCTGCTGCTCGAAATCACCAGCGATAACCGCAATCGCACGGTCGCCGAGATCCGCAGCCTCTTCACCAAGAACCATGGCAACATGGCTGAAGCCGGTGCAGTCGCCTGGCAATTCCATAAGAAGGGTCTGCTGACCATCGACAAGGGTAAGGTCGAGGAAGATGCCTTGTTGTCGTTGGCCTTGGATGCCGGCGCGGAGGACGTCAAGTCCGGTGAGAAGAGTTTCGAGGTCATCACGAATCCTCAGGACTTCGAAGCGGTGAAAAAAGCCTTGGCTGACGCGAAGGTGGATCCGTCGCTTGCCGAGCTCACGTTCGTCCCGCAGAATACGATCCGGCTCGAGGAAAAGGACGCGGAGCAGATGCTCAAGCTGATGGAAGTCATGGACGAACACGACGACGTCCAGAAGGTGCACGCCAATTTCGACATTCCGGACGACGTGATGGAAAAAGTCGCCGCCGCCGCGGCGGGGTAGCGCCGGCTGAAGATTTCTTCCCTTCCGGAACGCCGCACGACGCATGATCGCCTCACTGACGGGCCGATTGGCCTTCAAGGCGCCGACCCATCTGACCCTTGACGTGCAGGGAGTCGGATACGACGTTCTGATTCCGCTCAGCACGTACTACGGTCTCCCCGACCTGAACGCCACACTCGCTCTCAATATTCATACTCATGTCCGTGAGGACGCGATTCTGTTGTTCGGCTTCAGCAGCCGGCAGGAAAAGGAGACGTTTCTGCTGCTGACGACGGTGTCCGGGGTCGGCCCGAAGACCGCCTTGGGCATTCTCTCCGCCTTGCCGGTGAGCGATTTGGTATCCGCCATTCATGCAGGTGACGTCGAAAAACTCGAAACCATCCCGGGCATCGGGAAGAAATCTGCCGGACGGCTCGTGCTGGAACTGAAGGACAAACTCGGCAAGCTGCATCCCGGCCCGGCCGCCCCCGCGGTTGGTCTCGGGTCCCAACACGACAGGGACGCTGAGGATGCGCTGTCGGCGCTGACGAATCTCGGCTATCGATTGCAGGACGCGAAAGAGGCGCTGAAACGGGTCCGACAGGAACGACCGGCTCCGCTCAGTCTGCAGGAACTCATCCGCCATTCGTTAAAAGAATTGGCCAGGGGGTAAGGTATGGGAATCACCGGGTATCGTCCGTCCGTAAAGGGGATCTGTGCGTTGGTCGCCGCGGGCGTATTCCTTGCGGCTTCGCCAGCCGCGCAGGCCGACAATGCCGGCGCAGAACCGAAGAGCATCCGAAAAACCTGCGGACAATGTCCGGACGGCTATGCAATCACCGGCGTCACCGAGGCGCCGTCCATTTGCAAGGACGGGGATCCGACGCTGGTGGAATGCGTTCCATTGGGCGCCAATCTTCTGGCCGTTTGCGGCGCGTGCCCGGATGGATATCAGGAAGTCGGCCGCTCATCCGTGCCCTCCCGCTGCGGCCGTCAGGAAGGCGGGAAGCTCAGTCAATGCCAGTTGCAGAAATTCGAATCGACTCTGCCGGATCCGAGCCAAGGAAGAAAGACCTGCCCTCCCGATTGCGGAAGCACCGCGACGCCGGGACAGGGGGCCATTCCGCCTCCAACCAGATACCTGCCGACACCGGAAAAGCAGTCAGGACAATGAATCGAGACCGGCAAGAACGACTACGATGACGCCGCAACGAATCGTGAGTCCGCAATTGACCGACGAGGAGCGAAGCATGGAGACCGTGCTTCGTCCCCAGTCGCTGGACGAATACGTCGGGCAGCTCCGTATGAAAGAATCCCTTCGGATTTGCATCGAGGCGGCCAGACAGCGCCGCGAAGCGCTGGACCACACCATTTTCTATGGTCCCCCCGGCCTCGGGAAGACCACGATCGCCCACATCATTGCCCGTGAAATGGGCGGGACTCTCCAAGCCACTTCCGGGCTGGTGTTGGCTCACGCCGGAGATTTGGCCTCCGTGCTCACGAATCTTCAGGAGCATGATGTCCTGTTCATCGACGAAATCCATCGGCTCCCCGCTGCAGTGGAGGAAGCGCTTTATCCGGCCATGGAGGATTTCCAGCTGGATTTGGTCGTGGGCCAGGGGCCTGCGGCCCGTACGGTCAAGCTCGATCTGCCACGGTTCACGCTGGTGGGAGCCACGACGAAGGCCGGAGCGTTGACCTCTCCGCTGCGCGATCGGTTTGGGTTGGTGTATCGCCTGGATTTCTATACCCCGGCGGAGTTGCAGCTCATCGTGACGCGCTCGGCCGGCCTCCTCAACATTCCCATAGAATCGACCGGCGCGGACGAGATCGCCATGCGCGCACGAGGAACTCCCCGAATCGTCAATCGCTTGGTCAAGCGCGTCCGCGATTACGCGCAGGTGAAAGCCGATGGACGGATCACGAGGGCCGTGGCTCAGGAGGCACTGGCCTGGCTTGGAGTGGATGCGGCCGGTTTCGACGAGATGGACCGCAAGATCCTCCTGACGATCATCGAGAAATTCGGCGGGGGACCCGTCGGGGTCGAGTCCTTGGCGGCTGCGGTGCAGGAAGACCGGAGTACGCTCGAGGACGTGCATGAACCCTATCTGATCCAGGCGGGCTACCTCGAACGGACCGGACGCGGACGCCAGGCCAGCAAGTTGGCGCACGATCATTTCAACAAGCCGTCCCACCGTCTGCTGTGATTCCGGCCGCCTCTCGTGCCCGCCGGGGAATCGATGGAAAAACCTGCCGCACCGTGTTCCCATAAATGCTCGAAAGTTCTAGGGTCTCCTTGCATTTCCTGACCACAATCCTGTATCATTTCGCGTTTGCTCTCACCTGTTCTGCTTCTGGACGTTCGTCCAACTCATGAGGCACGGGTGGAGGGGGACTATGCATGTCTGGAGATCTCTCCGAACACCGAAAAGAAATTGACCGAATCGACGACGAGATTCTTCGTCTCCTCAACGTTCGGTCCAAGAGCGTTATTGAGATCGGCAGGCTGAAAAAACAACAGGATGCCGATGCCAATCTCCACACGCCTGCTCGCGAAGCCGCGATCATCGAGCGCCTCGTGGCCCAAAATACCGGTCCGTTCCCTTCGGAAGGGATCCGGCCCGTGTACCGGGAAATCATGTCGGCGTCCCTGTCGCTCGAAGGCCCTCAGAAGGTGGCCTACCTGGGACCACGGGCGACCTTTACCCATATGGCCTGTATGCAGAAATTCGGGTCTTCCGCTCAGTACATCCCCGTCCACAGCATCAAAGAAGTCTTCAGCGAAGTGGAGCGAGGCCGGGCGAATTTCGGAGTGGTCCCGATCGAAAATACGACCGAAGGCGTCGTGAACCATACGCTCGACATGTTCATCGACTCGAATCTGTTGATCTATGGGGAGGTCCTCCAGGAGGTGTCGCATCATCTCTTGTCCAAATCGGGGGTACCGGAAGAGATCAAGAAAATCAGTTCGCATCCGCATGCCATTGCGCAATGCCGCAATTGGCTGGAGACCCATATGCCTCACGTGCCGGTTTCCGAGGTTGCCAGCACGGCCCGAGCCGCCGAACTCTGCCTCGAGGACGCGTCCGTTGCGGCGATCGCGTCCCAGTTGGCCGCCGAACTCTACGGCCTGAAGGTCATCAAGTCGCGGATCGAGGACAATTTGAACAATTTTACTCGTTTTCTCGTCCTCTCTCAGAAGGCACCCGAGCGGACGGGGAAGGACAAGACCTCGCTCATGCTCTCGATCAAAGACAAGGTGGGGGCGCTCTACGATCTGCTTCGCCCGTTCGCCTCGCATGGCCTCAGCATGACCAAGATCGAATCCCGTCCGTCCAGGCGAAAGGCCTGGGAGTATATTTTCTTTGTCGACATCGAAGGCCACATCGAAGAAGACCGGGTGAAGAAGGCGGTCGAGGACATCACCGGCCGCTGCCTCTTTATGAAGGTGTTGGGATCCTATCCCGCACACAGCTAATCTCATGACCATCCACGTCCATCCCGATATCCTGTCGTTGAGCCCCTATGTGCCGGGCAAACCCATCGAGGAATTGCAGCGCGAGTTCGGCCTGGAGCGAGTGATCAAGCTGGCCTCGAACGAGAATCCCCTGGGCCCCTCTCCGAAAGCATTGGCCGTCCTCAACGAAGGGATGGCCACGTTGCATCGGTATCCCGACGGTGGCGCCTTCCGGTTGCGGCAGGCCCTGGCCGATCGCTGGAAAGTGACGCCCGACCAGGTCATTCTCGGGAACGGTTCCGACGAGTTGCTGGGATTGCTGGCAAGAACCTTTCTGTCGCCGGGCGACGAAGCCGTCATGGCGGATCACACCTTCGTGATCTACAAAATGGAAGTGGTCGCGGCGCACGGGAAAGCGGTCACGGTGCCGTTGGTCCAGTGGAGGCACGACGTGGCGGCGATGGCCGAGGCCATGACTCCGCGCACCAAGCTCTTATTCCTTTGCAATCCCAATAATCCGACCGGGACGATGGTCTCACGGGAAGAGGTGGCCCGCCTGCTTTCACAGGTGCCGGAACATGTGGTCGTCGTGTTCGACGAGGCGTATTTCGAATACGTCCGGAGCGCGGACTTCCCGGATTCGATGACCTATGTTCGGCAGGGACGCAACGCCATCGTGTTACGCACGTTTTCAAAGATTTACGGGTTGGCCGGCTTACGGATCGGGTACGGCATCACGACGCCGGAGATCACCAATTTGCTCAACCGGGTCCGGCCGCCGTTCAACGCCAACAGCCTGGCGCAACTGGGGGCATTGGCCGCCCTGGGGGACGATGAGCACGTCGCGACGAGTCGTGCGGTGAACGAGAGCGGCATGGACCAGCTCAAAAGCGGTTTGGCTGCCCTGGGGTGTATGCCGGTGCCGAGTGAAGCCAATTTCCTCTATTTTGATGCCGGGTGCGATGGCCGCCGGATTTTTGAGGCGCTGCTGCGGCAAGGCGTGATCGTTCGCCACATCGAGGGCCGAATGGTACGTGTGACCGTCGGACAAGCGGAAGAGAACCAGATATTCCTGACGGCGCTCGCACGCGTCTTGAAGACGGGCTGATTAACACGTGAGGGAACCATGATCATCGTCTTGAGGCCGGACGCATCGGAACGCGAAGTCGATCACATCGTTGATCGGCTTCGGGAGCTGGGGCTGAAATCGCAATTGTCGACCGGACAGGAGCGGACGATCATCGGCGTGATCGGCGATGACCGCATTCTGCAGAATCAACCGCTGACGGCCCTGCCCGGCGTCGAAAGCGTGCTCCCCATTCTGGCGCCATGGAAGCTCGTGAGCCGGGAATTCAAGAAAGACGGCACCGTGATCGACGTGGGCGGCGTCAAGATCGGCGGCAACAAGTTGGCGATCATGGCGGGGCCTTGCGCGGTGGAACGCCTTGAATTGACGGTCGGGATCGCGCACGAAGTCAAAGCAGCCGGCGCCTCCATCCTGCGAGGCGGCGCCTACAAGCCGCGGACCTCGCCCTACTCTTTCCAAGGACTGGGCCGCGAAGGCTTGGACTATTTGATCGAAGCGAGGAAGCAGACGGGATTGCCGGTCGTCAGCGAGATTTTGGATACCAGGGACATCGAGCTCTTTCTCGAAAAGGCCGACATCATTCAAATTGGCGCCCGGAACATGCAGAACTTCGAGCTGTTGAAGGAAGTCGGGGCCTACGACAAGCCGGTTCTGCTGAAACGCGGCCTGTCGGCGACGATCAAGGAATTTCTCCTGTCGGCGGAATACATCATGTCACGCGGCAATCGCAACGTCATGCTGTGCGAACGCGGCATCAGAACGTTCGAGACGCAGTATCGCAACACCCTTGATTTGGCGGCGATTCCGACCTTGAAGGAATTGTCGCATCTGCCGGTCATCGTCGATCCCAGTCATGCGACGGGCAAGTGGAATTTGGTCGCGCCGATGTCCAAGGCCGCCGTGGCGGCCGGCGCCGACGGCATCCTCATCGAAGTGCACTCCAATCCCGAATGCGCGCTCTGCGACGGGGAGGAGTCCATCAAGCCGACCAAGTTCAAGGAGCTGATGCAGGACATGCGGAAAATCGCCGTCGCGGTCGGCCGCGAATTGTAAGGGAGGAATCGGGACGCAGGCTCTACCGGCGTCCCTCTCGGTCCATGGCGCTTCATTTCTCACAAGTCGCGATCATCGGAGTCGGCTTGATCGGAGGGTCTCTGGCCATGATCCTCCGTAGAAACGGACTGGCGGACAGCGTCGTCGGCGTCGGCCGTCGCATCGAGAATCTCAAGACCGCCGTTCAAATGGGCGCCATCGACCGCTACGTCGTCGATCCGAAGGAAGGCGTCGCGGAGGCCGACGTGGTTGTCTTGGCCACACCGGTTGATACGTATGAGGGACATCTGTCCGAGTGGGCGTCCTGTTTGAAGCCCGGCGCCATTGTGACGGACGTGGGCAGCGTCAAGGGAGCACTGGTGGAACATGCCGAACGGACCTTGCCGCGGGGTGTCCGCTTTGTCGGCGCGCATCCCATCGCGGGAAAAGAAAAAACCGGCGTGGCGGCCGGATCGGATCGTCTGTTTGCGGGAGCACGGTGCATTGTGACCCCGACGTCGAAGACCGACCCGCAGGCGCTCGAGCAGATCACGGCCATGTGGCAGGCCACCGGCGCAACCGTTCTGAGCATGGATCCGTATCTTCACGATCAGATTCTCGGTGCGGTCAGCCATTTGCCGCATGTCGCGGCCTTCGCATTGATGGACGCGTTGATCGAGATTCGCGGCCGGGTGCCGGGGCTCGATCTGGCCGGCCATTCCGGAGGAGGATTGCGGGATACGACCAGAATCGCCGCCAGTTCTCCGGAGATGTGGCGGGACATTTTTCTTTGGAATAGGGACAATATCGTCGCCTTCATTGAACGGTATGAAGAGGCATTGGGACGGTTGAAAGAACTCATCCGCGCGGGCGACGCCGCCGGCATCGAAAAGGCATTGGAACGGGCCAAGCAGGAAAGGGAACGATTCCCGGCGCCCGTCGCCGTGACTCCATCGCCATGACGACACTTACGGTGAAAGCCGGGCCTCCGCTCCTGGGCACTATCGCGGTTCCGGGGGACAAATCGATTACGCATCGTGCGATCATTCTGGCCGCCCTCGCCGAAGGCACCGGCACGATCCGGGACTATTGCCGCGGAGAAGACTGCCTCAATACGATGCGGGCGCTCCAGTCGCTCGGGATCAAGATCGAAGAAACCTCGGAAATGCTTCGCGTGCACGGCAAGGGGCTCTGGGGCCTGACGGAGTCGGGTGACGTCATCGATTGCGGAAATTCCGGCACCGGCATTCGTCTTTTGGCCGGTCTTCTGGCCGGACAGGATTTCTTTACGGTGCTGACGGGCGATGCGTCGATCCGGCGACGTCCGATGGGCCGCATCGTCAAACCGCTGCGCGAAATGGGCGCCACAATCGCGGGGCGAAAAGGCGGAGAATTGGCTCCTCTGGCCGTCACGGGCGGCAAACTGCGCGGTATCACCTACTCCTCGCCGGTCGCCAGCGCCCAGGTCAAATCCTCGTTGCTGCTTGCGGCGCTGTTCGCGCAAGGTACGACCACGATCATGGAGCCGAGACTCTCCCGAGACCATACCGAGCGCATGTGCCGGTTTTTCGGTGTTCCGCTCAGGCATGACGGGACGACGATCATCATGGAAGGTCGTCCGTCGGTCGGATGGGCCGCGGCCCCGGTCCTCAGGATCCCGGGTGACCTGTCCGCCGCGGCGTTTTTCATCGTCGGCGCGAGCATCGTTCCGGGATCGGATCTTCTGCTCACGGGGATCGGAGTGAATCCGACCAGGTCGGGAATTTTGGACATCCTGCGCCGCATGGGGGCGGACATTCAGCTGTTACGGCAGCGTGAAGAAGCCGGTGAACCCGTCGCGGATATCAGAGTGAAGGCCGCGCCTCTGCGCGGGGTGACGATCGGACCGGACTCGATTCCTCAAACCATCGATGAGTTCCCGATTCTCTTCGTGGCGGCTGCCCTGGCCGAAGGAGAAACGGTGATTACCGGAGCCGAAGAGTTGCGTGTGAAAGAAAGCGATCGGATCGCCACGATGGCGGCCGAACTGCGTCAGATGGGCGCCCGGATCATCGAACGGCCGGACGGCGTGGTGATTCAAGGACTCGGGCGGCCGGCCGAAAACGGGTGCTTCGCGGCGGCTCGGGGCCGAAGTCACGGCGATCATCGGGTCGCGATGTCGCTGGCGATCGCCGGACTGACGGCGGATGCCGAGACGACCATCGACGACACGGCCTGCATCGAGACGTCGTTCCCTGATTTCAGCGGACGGCTGGCGGCCTTGCGGACCGGAAGCCGCTAACGCGCAGAGGGAGAAGTGCCTCATGATCGTGGCGATCGATGGACCAGCCGGTGTGGGCAAAAGTACGGTTGCCAGGCTATTGGCCGGTCGGCTGAAGTATCTGTACCTGGATACAGGAGCGTTGTACCGGGCGGTCGCATGGACGGTGCTGCAGCGCGGGGTCGACATGGCGGATCAGAAGGCGGTTGCGGCATTGCTGCCCTTGACGTCTTTGAAGATGGAGTTCGAAAACGAGACGGTGGTCGTTCGCGTCAATGACAAGGATGTGACCGGAGAGCTTCGAAGCCCCGCCGTGTCGGCTTCAGCCTCGGTCGTTTCGGCCATTCCAGCAGTCAGAGCCTGGCTCTTGCCGGTGCAGCGCAGTATCGGTGAGAGGGGATCCGTTGTGGCGGAAGGGCGAGATATCGGTACCAAGGTCTTTCCGTCTGCTCCTGTGAAATTCTTCCTGGAAGCGGATCCGACGGTGCGGGCCGAGCGCCGGCACAGGGAATTGGTGGCGGCCGGCCATGCGCGGGAGATCGAACAGACCAGCACGGAAATGGCGGGACGGGACAGCAGAGATCGGAGTCGCGCGGTGGCGCCGCTGGTTCCGGCGGAAGATGCGCACCACATCGATACTTCCCGATTGTCGGCGGCGGAAGTAGTCGACCTGATGATGGGTATCATTGCGGCGAAACTGTGAGTTCAGTAGTGTACTGGTGGCTCTGGGTCCTGACGAGGGCCGTCGGTTGGATCCTTCTCGGGTACCGGGTGGAGGGCCAGGTTCCGCGACGGGGCGGAATGCTGGTCGCGGCCAACCATGCCAGTTACGCGGATATCCCGCTGCTAGGATGTGGAATGCGGCGGCGGGCATGGTATTTGGGGCGCAGTGATCTGTTCGTGCCGGGTGTGAAAGGGCTTCTTCAATGGCTGGGATGGATTCCGTTGAAGCTTGGACGATTGGATCGTCGGGCCTTCGAGAAGGCGGTGGCCTTGATCCAACAAGGCAAGGTCGTCGTCATATTCCCTGAAGGGGGGCGAACCCTCACGGGGCACTTGCGGGAGGCGAAACCGGGATTGGGTATGATCGTCGCACAGACCGGTTGTCCGGTCGTTCCGGCATACTTGAACGGCACGTATGAGGTGCTTCCTCCCGGGGCGAAGCGGCCCCGGCGTCATCCCGTGACCGTGCGGTTCGGAGAACCGATGACGTTCGGCCGTCCCGCCGACGGAGGAGACACGAAACAGTTTTATCGGCATGTGAGTCGGGCAGTGATGGAAAGGATCGCGGCGCTTGGAGGGGTGGAACCCCCGGGCCATGGTCCGGGCAGCCGGAGCGCGCCACGCTGAGTGAGCTTCGGCGATTATGCATATCAGCACCGACGGTCGTCGGGAGAGTAGGACAGACCCATGAGTACGGTTTCGAAATCGAGTGAACAGCAGTTGGATCGCAACGCCTTGGCGGCGCTGTACGAAGAAACGTTCAAGAATCTCGAAGAGGGCACCATTACGGAGGGCCGGGTCGTCGCCCTGACGAAGGACAAGGTGGTCGTCGACATCGGCTACAAGTCCGAGGGGATGATTCCGAGCGATCAGTTTGCCGCTGAAGAGCTGCAGCAGCTCAAAGTCGGTGATCGCTTACAAGTGTATATCGAAGAGTGCGAAGACGCGGACGGCAATCTCGTCTTGTCCAAGGAAAAAGCGGACAAGATGAAGATTTGGGAGGAATTGGAAAAGCTGTACAAGGAAGAAAAGAGCATCGACGGTAAGGTGGTCTCCCGCATCAAGGGAGGCATGATGGTGGACATCGGGGTGAAGGCTTTTCTGCCCGGATCCCAGATCGACCTCCATCCGGTGCGCGATCTCGATGGATTGGTCGGCCGCACGTTTCCGATGAAGATCATCAAGATCAATCATCGCCGCGGCAACGTCGTGGTGTCCCGGCGCGTGCTGTTGGAGGAAACGAGAGACAAGAAGCGGCAGTCCACCCTCGCGACCCTCAAGGAGGGGCAGCTGATTCAGGGCATGGTCAAGAACATCACCGATTACGGCGCCTTCATCGATCTGGGCGGGATCGACGGCTTGCTGCACATCACCGACATGTCATGGGGACGAGTCGGGCACCCCTCCGAAATGTTCAACGTGGGCGATCGGGTCGAAGTGAGCGTGCTGAAATACGATCGAGAGACCGGTCGGATTTCGCTTGGTCTGAAGCAGAAGTCGGCCGATCCTTGGACGAACGTCGCCGGCAAGTATCCGATCGGCACGCGCGTACGCGGCAAAGTGGTGAGTCTGACGGACTACGGCGCATTCGTGGAACTGGAGCCGGGCGTGGAGGGGCTCGTGCACGTGTCCGAAATGTCCTGGACACATGAGGTGCGGCATCCGTCGCGCGTCGTGGCGATCGGAGACCAGGTCGAAGCCGCGGTGCTGAACGTGGATCCTGCCAGCCGGAAGATCTCACTGGGCATGAAGCAGACCGCCCCCAATCCGTGGGACATGGTCGAGAGCAAGTATCCCATTGGAACCAGGATCGAAGGGAAGGTCAAGAGCCTTACCGATTTCGGGGCCTTCGTGGGTCTGGACGAAGGCATCGACGGCTTGATCCATATTTCCGACATGTCCTGGACCAAGCACATCAAGCATCCGTCCGAGTTGTTTAAGAAGGGCCAGAAAGTGGAAGCAGTCGTGCTCCGGATCGACAAGGAGAAGGAGCGACTGTCACTGGGTTATAAGCAGCTGAGCCGAGACCCATGGGACGACGAGATTCCCAGCCGCTACCGGGTGGGAGATTCGGCAGCCGGGAAGGTGAGCAAGGTCGCGGATTTCGGAATCTTCATCGAACTGGACGGCGGAGTAGAGGGATTGATCCACGTCAGCGAGGCGGGATTGGATCCTAGCGCCAAACTCGAGGAGAAGTTCAAACTGCAGGATGATGTCGCGGCCAAGATCATCAAGGTGGATCGTGACGAGCGGAAAATTGCCTTGAGTCTGCGGGATCATCAGTTGGATTCCGAGCGCCGGCACGTGGAAGAATACCATGCGGCTCAAGGGGCGCCGGATCAGAGCTTGGGTCGTGCGGCCAAGCAGAGCCGCAAGCGTGCGGCGCAGGACGACGACAAGTAATCCGTGATTCATGCGGCGCCGCAGGTCGCGGCGCCGCGTATCGTGAGCCGTACGAATAATGAATGCGACGATGAATCAGGGCACGGGAGAGCCTGCGGGCAGGTGGCCCCTGAGGCGAAAGATCCTCTGGGGAGTGCTTGGGGTGATGGGATTGATGTTTTTCATCAACACCTTCTTCCCGGATCTCGACCTTTCAGCGGAAGACCGGATCGCGCTCGTGCGCGTGGAAGGCGTCATCCTGGATTCCCAATCGACGGTCACCGAACTCAAGCGCTTCGGGGAGAATCCTTCCATCAAGGCCATCGTGTTGCGGATCGACAGCCCCGGCGGCGGCGTCGTGCCTTCACAGGAGATCTACGACGCAGTCCAGCGCGTCCGCAACAAGAACAGCAAAGCGGTCATCGCCTCGATGGGTACGGTTGCCGCGTCAGGCGGCTACTACATCGCCTCCGCCACGGACCGGATCATCGCCAATCCGGGGACCTTGACGGGCAGCATCGGGGTCATCATGGAGACGGCGAACGTCGAAGGCCTGTTAAAAAAGATCGGGGTCGAAGGCATCGTCGTCAAGAGCGGGAAGTTCAAGGACGTGGGGTCTCCGTTGCGCAGGATGAGCGACGAAGAACGAGCGTTGCTGCAGTCCGTCATGGACGACGTACACAAGCAATTCATCGAGGCGGTGGCATCCGGACGCGCAATGGAGCCAGCGGCGGTGCAAGCGCTTGCGGACGGCCGGATTTTCACGGGGCGGCAGGCCAAGGAGGCCAAGCTGGTCGATGAATTGGGCAATCTGGAAGACGCCATTCAACTGGCTGCGGATTTGGCCGGCATCGAAGGCGAGCCGAAGGTCGTTGAGCCGCGCCGGAGGTTTTCGATCAGGGAGTTGATCGAATCCCGGCTCACGGCGGTCTTGCCGAAACTGGACTTCTATTCCGGAGTGAGCCTCAAGTATCTGATGGCGTTTTAACGTGGCCGATAGACCGGTTGCGTCTCAAAGCGAAAGGGGAATCGGATATGACGAAAGCCCAGATCATTGAACGAGTCTCCGAACAGGTGACGACCTTGACGAAGCGGCAAGCCGAAATCGTCGTCAATACCATCTTCGACTGTGTGCGGGACTCGCTGAAAAACGGCGACAAGACGGAAATTCGAGGGTTCGGGAGCTTTCGCCTCAGGGCTCGCCGCATGAAAGAAGGCCGCAACCCGAAGACGGGAGCCACGGTGGCTGTGCCTGCCAAGAAAGTCCCGTTCTTCAAGGCCGGCAAGGAACTGAAAGAACTCCTCAATCAGTAGGGAGTATTAGCCATGAGCGCATCGGATGCCGACGATACCGCTGTGACCGACGTACGCTGGACTGACGGTGCATTGAAGCGCATGGATCGCGCTCCGATGTTCCTTCGAGGCATGGTCCGCCGTCTCGCGGAAAAGAAGGCCAGGGAATTGGGTCTGGCGGAAATTACGGAAACCACACTCGATCAGTTCAAGAATCAGATGATGGGGCGCATGGGCGGCGAATCGGGAATGGCCGATGCCGCAGCCCAAATGGAGCAAGGGCACCTGCCGTGGACCGCCGCGGCCAAGGAGCGGCTGAACACCGTTCCGGAGTTCATGCGCGGCATGATCAAGCAGATCGCGGAAGAGGTTGCCAAGGAAGGGGGGCATCTCGAGGTCAACATCGACTTGTTCGAAAAGGTCGAAGCGATGGGCGATATGCGCGACAGCGCCCTGGCCGCTCTGCCCTGGACGGAGGACGCTCTGGCGGCACTCCAGGAAAAGGTCAAGCAGTCGCCTCCGATCGCCGTCGAGTTCGTGACCGACATGCTGAAGCACGACACCGAGGATCTCGCGCGAGAGAAAGGCCTCACACAGATCACGGGCGAGGTCCTCAGAAATTTATGGGACGAGCCGCAGGAACGGGTGGCGTGGACCGACGAAGCCTGGAAGCGGCTGCAGACGTCTCCGGATTTCGTCCGGAGCGGAATTCGCAAAGCTGCCGAACGGCGGGCGAGAAAGTTGGGGTTGAAGGAAATCGATTCGGACCACCTCACCACGTTTCGCAACCAGGCGATGATGAAGGCGGTCAAACGGATCCGCTCGTTCGGCTACAACGAATTGACCTTCGATGCCTTCGACACGGCGCTGGAAAAAACCAAGCGCCTCAAGGGAAATGAACAAGCGGAATTGCGCCTGAAGGAGATCCGCGGCCATTTCGCCGATCCGGAAACCAAGAAGCCGGAAGGCGGAACGCTTGGGGCCGAACTGATGGACCGGTTTCGGCGGTACCTCAAGGGTGAAGGCACGCTCTAAGGAGCGTGCCCGCTTTTGTCGATCGGTTCCGGATCGTGCGGGGTTGCCGGACGGGCTCCTCCTAGAGCGTGGAAACCCGATCCGATGACCCCGTCGAAACGGATTCAGGTGGTCGCGGCCTGTTTAGGCCAAAACTTGTGGCGGATCTGCGGCAGCGGCTCGTTGTCGAGGTTCGGGATGTCATAGAGGCAGCGGTCAATCAACGCCACTTCATCCTCGGTCAGATCCAGCGTCACGCGTTTCTTCCAGAACTGGTCCAGGGTAAAGTAATCTCCGGACTGAGGCTTCTCTCCCAGGAACGTCTTCATCTTCTCAAACCCCGCCGTATCCACTCCGGCAATCCGGCCCTTGTTCCGATCCTGACACCAGTGCAGGACCTCGGCGATTCCGTACATGGTGATGTCTACCTTCACAGTCTTGCTCATGGTACTCCTCCTTAAGAAGAGCGGTAGTCTACCCCAGGTCTCGGCTCATTTTCAAAGGCTTTGAACGGATGTCCCGGCCATGCCCTCGAAGGCACTTGCCGCGTCCGAAATGATTGCCTTGGAAAGACCTCGCTCAGTATACTCAGCCCCTTGCTTCGAACCATGCCATGTACGCGTCACCATTCTAGGGTCGAGAATCCCGAATCCTTCAGGGTTTGGACGGGTTGGGCAGTGCCTTACCGTGAGTCGGGCCGGGTGGGCCGGCAACCATACTGGCACGCGTCTTTCGTCGTCTGTGCCCTGTTCATCGTTCTGTCCTCACTTGCCTGCTCGAAGCAGGACCCCTATGTGCCGCCGGATCTCCTCTATTATTTCGCCAGTTACAAAGTGGGGAAGAATCCGACGACGATCACTACCATGGACGTGAACCAGGACGGCCTCACCGATTTGGTTACCACCAACATCGCGAGCGATACCCTGTCCATTCTCGTGGGGAACGGAGACGGGACGTTTCGCGATCAACTGCAGCTGCACGTATGCCAGGAGCCACGGTCACTTGCGACCGGCTTGTTCAATGCCGACACTCATCCCGATATCGTCCTCGCGTGCTCGGGCAGTGACCAGATCGCCATTCTGTTCGGTCGTGCCGACGGCAAATTCGACGAAGGGCCTCAATACCCGGTCCATAGGACACCCATCGCCGTGGCGAGCGACGACTTGAACGGTGATCATGCGGCCGACTTGGTCGTCGCACTCAGAAACGACAAGATCAAGATTTTTCTGGGTCTCGGCAACGGCGAATTCAAGCACGGACCACAATACGAGTATGGCGATACTCCGACCTCTGTCGCGTTGTCGGACTTGAACGGCGATTCCATCCCTGACGTGGTCGTGACGAACGGCGGCCCGATGTCCAACGCCGTCTCGATATGGATCGGGAATGGGGACGGAACGTTCCGCATGCCGACCGACTACAAATCGGGAAAACGACCGCTTGGCGTCAGTTTCGCCGACTTCAACAACGACAAGATCCGCGATCTTCTGGTGATCAACGGCGAGCGCGACAGTTTTTCCACGTTTTTGGGGAACGGGAACGGCACGTTTCAACCCGGCCGAGACTCCGGAGCAGACGCCGGTCCCAATTTCGGCCTCGCGCGGGATTTCAACGGAGACCGGCGAACCGATGTGGCCATTGTCAATCTTCAATCGAACGACCTGTCGATTCTCTTCGGCCGTGGCGACGGGACTTTCGAATATCCGCCGCGGAACTACAAGACCAAATCGGGTCCCTTTGCCGTCGCCGTCTTTCGGGCGACGACCAAGGACGCCGAGGAACCGGGTCTGGTGACGGCGGATAACGGGGCGGGGACGGTGTCCGTGTTCCTCCATCGAGGACTAAAGTCACCGGTGCCGCCTGCAGTTGCCGCGCCGTGACGGCCGGCCGTACGCGTGAAGTCATCCACGGGCGATCAAATCCGGCGTCTGCTTGACTCTCCACAGACCGTCCGCTAGAGTGACCGACAGGCGCGGGTTTGCGGTGTCGCGCTGTGACTGAGGCGCGATGGCGAGATCGTTCACATGGTGGTTCGGGATCGGCGCGCTGCTTACGCTTTCGGTTCTTATGGTGCAAGGAGGCGTGCGGGACTTGATCGACGGAACCCACCCGGCGGGAGGGACAAATCCCTACCTTTCGTTCGGTACGACAATTTTCGGCGGGGGGCTTTTGGCCGGATGTCTTGCCTTGGTTATGAAAAGAATCGGATGATCGCCTCGTGGCACGTCAGGGCCTGCGATGCATTGCCTCAAATGTAAAGGTTTCATGATGGTCGAGCGGCATTATACGATGGTGAATCGCCGTCTCTACGCGCGCTGTCTGAACTGCGGATTTTGGATCGATCTCGCCGACCTTCTTCGGTTCTTTCATAAAGTCATCGACAGCGGATTCCGTGGCAGCAAGGTTCGGGAATCCTTCACGTTGTAGTCAGGGGGCGGTGACCGTCATGCGCGTGCGGAATACCGGACCGATCCCGCGGCCTCGCCTGGGCGCGACCGTACTATTGTTGGGGATTCTGATCACGGGCCTGGCCGGCGTCATGCCTTCCACTGTGGAAGGCAAGCGCACCTCGGTATCGCCGAGGTCCAACCATGTCTCGGGCGTCGACGGCACCACACTTCCGTGGCGACGCGTTCCGGCTCATAGCATTCTCTTGAAGGAACTCAATAGCGGGCGTGTCCTGTATGAACACGAATCAGCCAAGCGGCTCTCACCGGCAAGCCTGACGAAAATCATGTCGGCGCTGGTAATCCTCGAACGAGGTCACTTGGATGATCTGGTGACCGTCAGCCCGACGGCCGCGCGTGCCCATAAGATTCATCTCCGACTCAAGCCAGGTCAGGTCTTTACGCTCGAAGACCTTCTCAAGGGCATGCTCATCATGTCGGCGAACGATGCCTGCCTGGCGGCAGTGGAACATGTCGGCGGAGACGAGTCGCAGTTCGTGTCGCTCATGAACGCCAAGGCGGCCGCCCTAGGGCTGTCGGACACCCATTTCAACAATGGCTGCGGCTTCGACCACCCCAACCACTATTCAACCGCCGAAGATCTGGCACGATTGAGCGTAATCGCGCTCGAACAGCCGACGTTCCGTCGGCTGGTTCGTGAGGAACGGGCGATCATCATGCCGATCAACGGCACACACGCCCACGTGCTGCACACGACCAACAGGCTGCTGGGGCGCATTCCTGGCGTTGAGGGAGTGAAGACCGGGTTTACCTCCAAGGCCGGACGTTGTCTGATTGCAAAAGTTTCGCAGAACGGCAGTGACTTGCTGCTCGTCATTCTCAATTCCAATCGCCGCTGGAACACGGCGATGAGCCTGATCAACTACGGCCTTCGCACGTCCGACCCCATTCACTAATCGAGTCATACCGCCACGCGGCCGCAATTCCTCGGGAGGCGGTGGCGCGTTGGTGTCATTCGAGTCGGACAGAAACGAAGTCAGGCGAGAGGGACCGGATCAGCGGAGCGGGGAAAACTCGATGTTCACGTCTTTCCCAAGGTAGTTGATCACAAAGCCTTGCTTGTCATAGGCGAGGACGGCTCCCATGACATTCTCGTCTCCGTAGTCCTCCTGCCCCAGCAACTTGCGAACATCTTCCGGGCTCTCGCTGTTGAGGACGTTCCGGAAGACGCCGCGTGTCTTGTACGCGAATCTATTGTTCACGAAAATAAGGTCGACTTTCCCGTCCTGAACCCGCACGCCGGCCATCGGGCCTGTGGGTTTTCGCTGGTCCAGAAGAAAAATAAACAAGGCCTCCTGTTCAACCTTCACCCCCGGGATCTTCTCGTTGACCAGTACATCGAGAGCCTTTGCTTCGCTGTCGCCAAGCTTCACCCCGAATAGCGACACCTCGGAACTTTTGATGCTCTTGGCATCCATCACGTCGTTCTTGCTCAATTCATAGGGTTCCGCGGATCCTGCTGAAACGGAGAGGCACATGGCGGCTAAGGACATACAGGTCAGCATCGCAGCTCGCACGATTGCGCTCATTCATTCCTCCTTGAGACACATACCCGTATGACTGTGGGAAGCCACTGCTTCAGTGCGGGGGCACATGGGCAGGCTCATTTTAACGAAGGCAAGAGGTAACTTGCAAGGAAAGGCTTGGATTCCTGAATGGTTAGGCCTAGAAGGAGGGGTGCTTCTTGGCCGCAATCTTGTGGGCTGGACGGCGGATACCGGCTGAAAGGCGTCCCGGTATCTCGTCCATGACCGTACGGCAGAGCAGGCCAAATTCCCGCGCCGCGAGGTTTTGATAGTGGCCGGTCTTGTAGGCCAAACCAACAGGATGGTGCGGAATCGGATCGTAAGCAGCATCTGGTGGACCAAGTATGTAGTGGAGCCGGAGGACTTTGCATCTACAAGGGGCGGGACATGAAAACGACACATGCAGGAATGAAGATCTCGGAAGCAGAATTCGGAGCGTTAATAGGGGATCTTGTGAAAGCGCTCACTTCATTCAATGCGCCGTCCCGTGAGCAACAGGAACTTCTCGCCGTTTTGGGCCCCATGAAAAAGGACATCGTCGAATATCCGTAGGATCGGAGAGAGAGTCCTGCAAGAGAACGCCGGTGTCAGGTAGTGATTAACAGAAGGGTTCCGATCTCGCGCAAACGGCCAAAGTAGGAGCGGCACTCGTCGTTGATCTCGATTTCGAGGGTGTCCAGTTCTGCCAGGCAGTCGCTTACGATGGCTCGCCGCTGTTCATCGAGATCTTCTTCGCCGTCGAGCACATAGACGACGCATCCGCTGATGACCGTGTCCAGTGTCATCAGCGGACCTTCTTGGCCCGTTTCGACATGGGGCCACTCATCGTTCTTATGCGCCTGCCACAGTTTGATCAGCATCTCTCGGTTCATGGGGTCCCCTGTCTCATAGTCCCATTCCCCCCAAGGCCGCGGCTCACGATCTTGACGGGCTATGACGATCTCATGGATACAGGCCTCGATGCTGATGCGCTTGAGCGACCTTGTCGATCCCGCTCATGAGGGCCGCCATGCGCATCGAGGTCCGTCTGGTTTCCGCGAATTGCAGGGTTCGTTGGAAGGCGGCTGTCATCAAGTCGTGCAGCCGTTCCTGGATATCCGATGCTTTCCAAAAGAACCGCTGGGCATCCTGTACCCATTCGAAATAGGACACGATCACGCCTCCAGAATTGGCCAAGATATCGGGAATGACGAAGATGCCCTTGTCCTGGACGATTCGATCTGCTTCCAGCGTGGTCGGACCATTGGCTCCTTCAGCCAGAATCTTGCAACGCAGCATTGAGGCATTTCGACCGGTAATTTGCTCGGACAACGCGGCCGGTACAAGCACGGTGCAGTCAAGCTGCAGAAGTTCCTCATTGGAAAGTGCATCACCCAGCTTCGTTTCACCCAAAGGCGTACCGGCTTCCTTGTACCGAGAGAGCAATAGGGGGATATCCAGGCCTTTTGGATTGTAGATGCCTCCGCCGACGTCGCTGACGGCAATTACCCGTGCGCCGCATTCCTGCATGATACGGGCCGTATGTGCCCCGACATTCCCGAATCCTTGAATGGCTACCGTGGCCTTCTGAATATCCAAGTCGAGATGTCGGAGGGCTTCGAGCGTCACGTAGACGACCCCACGTCCGGTCGCCTCCTCTCGTCCGAGGCTTCCGCCGATTGAAAGGGGTTTTCCCGTCACGACTCCCGGCACCGCATACCCCACCTGCTGGCTATAGGTGTCCATGATCCAGGCCATTACCTGCGCGTCGGTCCCTACGTCGGGCGCGGGTACGTCCTTGTCGGGACCGATGATGGGAAGAATTTCGGCGGCATAGCGACGCGTCAGGCGCTGCAGTTCGCCCGATGTCAATTGCTTGGGATTGACGGTGACTCCTCCCTTGGCTCCACCGTACGGCAAGTCGGCCAGCGCGCATTTCCACGTCATCCACATGGCGAGTGCCGCGACTTCGCCGAGGCTGACATCAGAATGGTACCGGATTCCTCCTTTTGACGGTCCCCTTGAGGTGTCATGCTGCACGCGGTAGCCCGTAAAGACTTGGACCCTGCCGTCGTCCATGCGAACAGGAATGCTGACGACTAGCGATCGCTGAGGATACTTGAGGCGCTCCCTCAAATTGGGATCCAAGCCCATGGCCTCCGCTGCCTGGTCGAATTGCGCGACGGCGAGACGGAAGGTCGGGGTATCAAGTTCATGCATGATGAGCGTGCTCCTCAGCGAATTCCGTGCCTCCGGACAAAGCCTCGAGGTCCCAGGTCAGCTTGAACGTAAGGGCGAACTGTTCTGCCACCTGCCGCGCGACCTGATGGATCGGAACCGATGAACGGCAGAGGGCGGCCATAGAAGTCGGTCGATAGGAGTTCAGCCCACAGGGAATAATGCGTGAAAAGGGCGTCATGTCCAAATCCACGTTCAGGGCAAATCCGTGCAACGTCACGCCGTGCTCCACCCGTACTCCGATGGAGGCGACTTTTGCGGTTCGTCCCTCGACGTTGACGAAAAGTCCGGGCGTCTTGCTGATACGATGGGCCTCGATCCCCCAATGGGCCAGGGTACGGCACAGGGTTTCTTCCAACAACCAGACGTATTGTTTAGGACCTGACGCGCTATGCGACAGTCGGATGACGGGGTAACCGACCAGCTGCCCGGGGCCGTGATAAGTCACGGACCCGCCGCGATTCGTGACTGCAACTTGAGCACCCGTTGCCCGAAGTGCGGACTCCCCTTGCGGAAGATGGGCAGGAAGGGTACGCCGTCCCAGCGTATAGACCGCATGATGCTGTAACAATAGCAACGTATCTGATCTTCGGTCGGCAACGCGTTCGGCATGGAGTTGCTGTTGGAGGAGCCACGCGTCGGCGTAATCACGAGGCTCGGCCACGATGAGCAGGCGGCCCGGTCTGGTCGCTTCTCGACGCGTCGACGGTTCGTTCACGGTGTGGTCCTAATCGGCGCCGGAGGCTTGGGAAGTTCCAGCGTGGCAGGGCCGCTCTTTCCATGCAATGTCAACTGGACGGTCGGCTGATCGCCCGAGCGTAGCAATGCGTGCCAGAAGTCTCCGGTGTTGAAGATCTGACGTTGATCGACGGCCGTGATGATATCGTGGTCTTGAAGCCCTCCGATCGCGGCCGGCTTGGTGCCGTCTACTTCAAGCGCCAGTACGCCACGGTCTCCGTCCAAGCCGAACGTCGCCATGATACTGGGGGTTACCGTCACAGGCACGAATCCCAGGTCGGGTCGGTAGATCGAGCCCCGCACGATCATAGACTGGATATGTGGGTAAATCGCATCCATTGAAATGGCATAGCTGATGGCCTGCGCCGACGGTGCGATCGCCACGTTGATTCCGATCACTCGACCTGACAGATCGACCAACGGACCCCCGCTGTTCCCGGGATTGATCGCTGCGTCGGTTTGGATCAGATCGTACAACGTCTCGCCATCCGGCGTCAGCACGGACCGATCGAGCGCGCTGACGACCCCGACCGTCACGGTCGAGCCGCCCTTGAGGGGATTGCCGATCGCCACGACTGACTCACCGATTTCCAATGTGGGCGAAGGGCTCAAGGCGGCGGGAACCAGATCCTGCGCGTTGATTTTCACGAGCGCAAGGTCGAGCAGGAAATCGCGTGCCACCACCCTCCCCGGCGTCATCCGACCCGTTGAGAGCCCGACGACGATGCTCTTTGAGCCGGTCACGAGATGGTTGTTGGTCAGAATGTAACCGCCCTCGTCGATAATGACACCGGAGCCGGATCCGGATTGTGATTGAGTCGGGGAGGCAGCTGGAGCGCCGCGCGTCAAAATCGTGACGACCGACGGTCTGACCTTGGCCACGACAGCTGGTACCGAAAGAGTCTTGTCAGAAGCTGAGACGGGAGCCGATCCCGGATCACCCCAAGAGGGCGAATTAGACATGACGCCGAACACGCAGAGGAGAAAGCATAGGCGGCAAGATTTGTGGAAGAGGGTCATGACGCGCATCATCTCCGGCGCTCATTCTGGCATAACCGCTCCCTCGAGTGAAGGCACGGACGAAAAAGGGGACGGGAAAGCTTCCCGTCCCCCCCAGGACCGTGATTACCCGATTGATGTATGGCGTACTACTGAATCGATGCAAACATCTCCTTGATGGCCGGAGTTTTCAACTTCTTAAGCGCCTTGGCTTCGATCTGTCGGATTCGCTCTCTGGTGACCGAAAGATTCTGACCCACCTGCTCAAGGGTCGATGGTTGATCATACCCGATGCCGAAACGCAGCCGGATGACGGTCTGCTCTCTCGGTGTCAGGGTGTTTAGAATCCGGTCCAGTTGATTCGCCATTTCCGTCCGATGGACGTGCGCATCTGGCGGTACTGCGTGTACATCCGGTAGCAGCTCGCCCAATTCGGTCGTCCCGTCCCCCACAGGATGTTCGAGCGCGATCGGTTCCTGAAACGCCTGAACGGTTTCATGAAGCCGCTCCGGCCTCATTCGGAGCACTTGCGCGATCTCTTCCAGTTTGGCCGGGCGACCCAGCTGCTGGCCGAGACGTCTGGTCACCCGCATGATGCGGTGCGATGCTTCAGTCTGGTGCACGGGAATCCGGATCGTCCGAGACTGATCGGCCAGCGCACGCGTAATGCCTTGCCGGATCCACCACGTTGCGTAGGTACTGAACTTGAAGCCTTTTCGATATTGGTAACGCTCGGCGGCCTTCATCAGGCCGATGTTGCCTTCCTGCACAAGGTCAAGCAACGTCAGCCCTCTACGTGTGTAATGTTTCGCCACATCCACGACCAGACGAAGATTGCATCGCACCAATTCGTCTTTGGCCGTTTCCAACACACTTCTGGCTTCACGGATGATTCCGAGCGACTGCTTGAGTTGCCGTACGACTCCGGCCGGAAATTTGGCTTGTCCGGAGGAATTTCTGATTAATGCCGCCAAGCACAATTCGGCTTTGTCTAACGCCGTGGCCGACAGACCGCTCAAACGACGCACCAGTTGCAACGTCTGGCAGGCCTCTATTACCGCATCCGAACGTCTTGCATGCGACAGGACCTTAATGATTGAACGGAGGGTGGTTCGAATAGATGCGGTTCCTTGATCGATGCGTTTAGCTAACGCGGTTTCCTCTTCCCTCGTCAACAACGCCCGCTCGCCGAACGATTGAAAGTACAGCGACTCCAGCATAAAAGGTCCATCGGTCGCCGCCTGGCGCCTGGACGGTTGCGCGGCATCACGAGATGTCCGTTCACCGGCCGAGTCGCGGCCGATCATATCGAGGAGATCACTGGCTTCCGGATTATCTGCGTCGGTATCCTTCTCGACCGGTGTGTTCTTTTCGGCTTCTTCGACGGGGAACAATTTGTCCTTCATATTGCCCTCCCTGCTCCTGACCTCCGCGTACCCTGATTCAGCACCGCGATCAATCTGACTAAGTAAGAGCCTCGTCTCTGCAAAACGATTCACACCGCACCACTTGTCTCAGGAGATCTACGGAGCAAGTCCTATGCTGGATTGTTCATGAGAAATTCATCGCGCGATCATGCTGAAAAGGCGAGTTTATTAGAGTCGCTTAATGAAAAAAACCTGTGTCGCCTGAGGCGATCCTGTAGGAATTCATCGGGTATCGAGGACACGTTGGTTGCGCATTCGCCACAGTGTACTGAAGCAGCGGAGCGACCGACGCGAGAACAAGCCGGTGCTGGCCGGCTAGGGATAGATGATGGATAAACGGTGGTGGCGCAGCTTTTCCTCATGCTGCTAGAATGGCCCCCCTATGATCACCCTATGTCACGGAGAACGGATTCATCTCGTGGATAAAAAGGGGCGGCACTACGCTCTGACGCTGAAGGCCGGGGAGACGTATCAGTTCAGCGGGCAGACCATTCCCCACGACGAACTCATCGGCAAGGCGGACGGGACATTGGTTACCCTCTCAGGCGGCAAGGCGATGTTGGCCCTGCGTCCCACCTTCGGCGAATACGTATTGAAGATGCCCCGCGGCGCACAGGTTCTCTACCCGAAAGATCTCGCGCTCATTACCATGTGGGCGGACATTTACCCGGGGGCCAGAGTGTTCGAGGCGGGAACCGGCTCGGGCGCCCTGACCATGGCACTCTTGCGCGCCGTGGGACATCGTGGGCTCGTCGTGACCTACGAGGCACGGGAAGATTTTTCCCGGACCGCCTTGATGAATATTGAACGATACATGGGCGTCGCGCCGAATCTCGTTCCGCTCCGTCGAAATGCCTATGAAGGCATCGATCTGCCGGAAGACCGGTTGCCGTTCGATCGCGTCGTGCTCGACTTGCCGGAGCCCTGGCAAGTGGTGAGCCATGCGGCCTCCGTGCTCCGTTCCGGAGGAATTTTTCTCAGCTTCGTCCCGACCGTCCCGCAGGTTCAGCGAACCGTCGAGGCATTGGAACGGGCCGCGGTATTCGGCATGCCGGAGACCTTCGAGACACTGTTGAGAACATGGTCTATTCAAGGCCGCAGTGTGCGACCCGATCATCGCATGGTCGCCCATTCCGGCTTTCTGACGGTGGCGAGAAAAGTCGACCCTGGCTTCTGTGGAGGCGCCGAGGTTCCGTGTCACGACGGGGTCGACCAAGACGAACGTGCTGATCACGAGGACGCTCCATGAGCCGAATGCTGGGCAAGGTGGCGATCATCACGGGGGGCAACGCGGGGATTGGCGAAGCCGTCGCCAAACGGGTGGCTGCGGAAGGCGGCCTCGTCGTGATCACCGGCCGGCGCCAGGCCGAATTGGATCGGGTCGTTCTCGACATTGAGTCGAAAGGCGGTCATGCCCTGGCCGTCGCCGGATCCGTCGCCGACGAGGCGCATGCTCGTGACACGGTCGCCACTGCGCTGAAGACCTTCGGTCGGATCGATGGGCTTGTCAACAATGCGGGTGTCGGCGATTTCGGAAAGCGCATTCATGAGACGGATGATGCGACGTGGGCGAACGTCATCGATGTAAATGTCACCGGCGTCCTGCGCATGACGAGGGCGGTCGTCCCGCACATGTTGAAGCAGGGGCGCGGATCGATCGTGAACATCTCTTCGATCGCCAGTGTCGTGGGGATTCCGGCCTTGCCGGCGTATGCCGCCTCCAAAGGCGCCGTTGATGCATTGACTCGGGCCATTGCCGTCGATTATGCGCAGGACGGCATTCGATGCAACGTCGTCAACCCGGGCCTGATCGACACGCCGATGGCGGCGCCGCTCATGGCCAATCCCGAACAGCTCGCCCCGATTCTGACGCATTATCTGCTCAAACGGCCTGGAAAACCCGAAGAAGTTGCATCGATGGTCCTCTATCTTCTCTCTGATGAAGCGGCGTGGGTTACGGGGGGAACCTACATGATCGATGGTGGGATGACTGCCTGGTAGGGGGGATGATGCGAGCCCTATACGCGGTGCTGCTGGGTCAACTTCGTTATGCGACATCGTGTATGGCCGTCGCAGGGGACGGGATGGGATTTCCGGGGACGGTGCTGACAGAGGATCACCCCAGGGAAAACTGGCCGTCCCTTGCTTTTCGAATCACCGGATAGCCATAGCCGCAGAAAGGCCCAAACGAAAATCGTGAACATCGATGCCCATACACAATTCTGCGGAGTAATCGGCAATCCGGTCGAACACTCCTTGTCGCCAGCGATCCACAACGCTGCCTTTCAACGGCTTGGGCTGAATTTCGTCTATCTCGCTTGGCGGGTCGAATCGATCGGGGACGCGATCCGAGGTCTTCGTGCGCTGGGGAATTTCCGTGGCGCGAGCGTCACGATTCCGCACAAGGTGGGAGTGATGCCGTTTCTGGACAACGTGGAGCCGGTCGCAGGCCATATCGGCGCGGTGAATACCATCGTGTCCGACAAGGAAGCGCTTGCCGGCTATAACACGGACGCCACGGGAGCCTTGCGTGCGCTTCGGGAGGGAGGCGCTCCGTTGAAAAATGAATCAGTGGCCGTCCTCGGTTCCGGAGGCGCGGCGCGCGCGATTACCTTCGCTCTTGCAGGACAGGCCGGAGTCGGGCGGATTCATCTCTTGGGGATTGAAGAACAAGAACGGGTCGCATTAGCGCGTGAATTGAGGGATAAGACAGCCGTGGACATTTTGGATGCGGTTCTGGAGGAGGCCGTCCTGCGACGGATCCTGCCTGAAGTACGAGTCCTCATCCATTGTACTCCGGTGGGAATGTCCCCGAAGGTCGGAGCAAGTTGTGTCCCGGCCGGGCTGTTGCATCGCGATCTTACCGTCATGGACATCGTGTATAACCCGCGACATACTCGACTGCTCACGGATGCCGCCGCCGCCGGCTGCCGCATCATTGCCGGACTGGAAATGTTTCTATACCAGGCTGCCGCGCAATTCGAGCTGTGGACCGGTCGACCCGCACCGATTGACGTGATGCGCGGGGTACTGGAATCGCACTTTTCATGAACATCGTGCTCATTGGATATCGAGGCGTGGGTAAGAGTTCCGTGGGTAAAATTCTCGCCTCGCAGTTGAAGCGAGAATTGATTTCCACGGACGCAGAAGTCATACGACGCGCGGGCCAAACGATACCCGCGATCGTGGAGCAACATGGATGGGAATATTTCCGTGAACGGGAATCCGACGTCTGCCGAGACCTCTCCGTCCGGGACAACCTCATCATCGATACCGGCGGCGGGGCCATTTTGCGACCGCACAATGTGGACGCCCTGAAGGCAAATGGGAAACTCTTTTGGCTCACGGCGTCAGTCGAATCGATTGCAGCTCGAATCGGCGGTGACACCCAGCGGCCTTCATTGACCGGTACCAAGTCTTTTGTCGAAGAAATCGAGGAAGTGCTCAGGGAGCGTACGCCAAAGTATCGGGCGGCAGCCGATTGTATCGTTACGACCGACGGCCAACTGATTGAGCAGGTGGTGGAACAGATTATCGGAGACGTCTGAATCCCGGAGACAGGCGAAGGCCACCATTCTTGACAACTTCTCCTTCGAGGTGGTTCAAATACCTATGTGCGCCCGTAGCTCAGTTGGATAGAGCGTCGGGCTTCGAACCCGCAGGTCGCAGGTTCAATTCCTGCCGGGCGCACCAAATGTTTCAAGCACTTCGACGCGCAGAACCTGCCACCCTAACCTCAAAACCCACAAATTGTCCGTGAAAGTGTCCGTGTCGATTTCTTCACCTCGTTCGCTCCTCACTCAGTGGACCCTTACGCTTCCGGCGATTGACATGCGGCGCTAATGGAAGGCCGTCGACCGCCTGTGCACGGATGTTAGGATTTCAGTGCGCAACTGGTTCACGGCCATGTCTTTTGAGATAACGGTGGCAGTGCCGGCCAATCGCAGGACCTGGCACGTCTCATCAGTCGCATAAGCGGAAATCCCGATAATGACGATGTGCGGAAAGATCTGCTTGATCTTCACCGTAGCCCTGATCCCATCCAATCGTGGCATGTTGATGTCCATCACCACGACGGATGGCTTGACTTGGGGCACTCGCAGGACGGCTTCTTCACCGTCACAGGCTTCGCTTACCACTTCCATGCCGGGATAGGCAATCAAGATACTGCGTAGCGACTCCCGCATTTCTTTGATGTCGTCGACGATGAGGACGCGAATGAGGCCTTGCGTATCGTGCCCCATTTACTTCCTTCCTGGGAGACGCAGAATGGCTATCTCGCCTCAACGCTATTCTGGGTCGGTAAGTGGTCCGAATGCTCGTCAATCCAGCGACGTGTCCGTTCCTATTCTCCGTAAGGAGTCGCGGGCATAAGGTTATGCTTTTCAGGCTTCGCCCGCTGCATGAAATCGGCATGACACCCGGAACAATAGGTATGGGTAAACGGGCTTCCGACGAGACTGACGCCATAGGTTTGTTCGTAGGCACGTCTAGTAACCCACCGATCAGGATCCTGGCTATGGGTCTTCTTACTTCGAAGCAACCCACACACGCAGCAGGTGGCAATCAGTGATGTCTCGGTGCGAAGCCCTCGGCGCTTGGTCTGTGTGGTTCCAGCGATCATTCCAGTGCTGTACATGCGCATCCTCCTATTGTGGTCATGGAACTGCGATGCATTCATTCACTAAGCGTAGCTGATCAATATAATGCGAGGCTCGGGAATCCCCCAGCTTGGTGCCCTGGTAGCCACGGTTTTAAAAAGGATAGATCCTAGTTCGAATTCACATGTTCCCCAGGTTCCCAGGAGCCGGCTGTACCCAACAAGCCTGCTGGTGTCCGTAAAGTCTTCGTGTCAATTTTTTCACACCGCTCACTCCTCACGCCCTCACATAGAAAACCTCACCCATCCCGGTTCAGATCTGTCCTCATCTACGGGCACAGAGCCAATGCGACTTCTGCACACAAACGACACGCGAAGGAGTTTCGATCTTAGGCAAGTGAGTGCGTGAGTGAACCCGAATCCGCTGGCTATCCAGCACGCCCATCAAGGCATCAAAGGCAGGGAGGCCAGACAATGGGGATCAGCGCCGGGTTTCCTGTGCGGCGAGGCGGATGGCGGCATGCAATTGTTCGACAATTTTCTCTTTTGGGACCACGGCAGAAGCTCCCACGGCCTGCATGGTGTCTCGCTGCTCATTTGCGTACGCTGACAAGCCAACAATGGCCATCCGAGGGAAGCGGGTTTTGATGTGGCGAGCCGCATCGATTCCGGTCATGCGTGGCAGATAGATATCCATCACAATGACGTCCGGTTGGAGTCGTGCCGCGAGACGAATCGCTTCCACGCCATCGTCTGCTTCCCCTAAAATCTCGATATCGCTCTGATTGGCGAGAACGCCGCGGATGGCGATTCGGGTCATGGCATGGTCATCGACAAGAAGGAGTCGAATCGAGCGGCCCGTGATGAACTGCATCTGTGGCTGTTCGCGTCCCATGTATCGTGCGGTACGTGTGGAATTGTTCGCAAGACTATCTACTATGAGTAATAGGCAAACTGAACCGAGACGGGGACTCGGAAAATCCCGTGTCCTAGATACCCTCTCTGTCGCATTTGCGTAGGACGGAGATTACATTCATTGCTGAGATTCCCTACTTGTCGGATTCGCCCACTTGATCGCTCTCCTGATCGTCAGGTCCAGTTCGTCGACGGACGTATAGCCTTTTAAGAGATAGGCTTGCGCCCCGTTCCACTTGGCTAAGTTCGAGAGCCTCGCCAATACGAGTTTTGTGAGCATGACGACAGGCACGATTGCTGTAGATGTCGGCGGACAGAGATGCATGAGCACCTCAAATCCAGAAAGGTCAGGCAATACCGCCTCCAACACCACGCAGTCGAAGGTGCGAGCCTGACACAGGTCCAGTGCAGACTGTCCATCTAACGCTTCAGTGATGACGTAGCCTGGAGACGCGATCTTGAGACCGGTGACCCAGTACGCTCGGCTCTCGGTATCCGGGTCGACAAAGAGGAGAGAAATCGGCGCGGAGCCATCCTCCGACATGGGAGCACCGCCTTTCTCCGCGACAACATGGGCCACTCACGCCCACCGATATCTGAACAAGCGCGGGCGAAATGCAGACGGCCGAGCCTGCAAATTAACCATGCGTTACACGTGCCATGTCAGACAGAAGACGTTAATCACGGATGATTTATCTAGTGGCAGTACCCTATCCATGCAGGCAAAACCCGGCTTGCCGGTGTCCGGAAGGTATTCGTATACTGGGGGCGACTGGGACATATGGCTCGCATGGGAACGGGGCAGAAGGGAATGCGAATTGGTGAGGTGAAGACGAGGCGCAATGCCATTTGAACGGTAATTCGTGGCTGACGCATCATAATTACGCAGCCGCATCGCTGCTCCTTGCGTCGCAAGACGGAACCAAGAACTTCCCCGAGGACGTTGGTTCTCACACATAGCCTTTTCCTGCAGTCCGCGCATTATAGGACTGAGTGGACGGGAACGCGCTCGTCGGTCGTCGGTAGGTTCAGTAGACGGACGGTATCGTTATGTTAAACAAAGACGCTCCTGCCCATATCAGTTCAGATCCTGTTCGCGCGATCGTTGAAATTCCTCAAAGCCCACAACATCCAAACAGTCGTGGCGTGAGACGTCTGGCGCTCTATGCGCTCTCATTCGGCCTGAGTTTGTTCGTGGCCGTCGTCTGCTCTGAGCTGATCTTGCGGAGCACAGGCCATAGGCCATGGACTTATGACACGTTGGACCGCAATGAGCCAAGGATGAATGAACCGGATCCTGAGTTGGGCTGGCATTCCAAGAGAGGGACTTATACGGTGCCCCCGTACGTACCAGCCGGGCAGTCCACCTCCGTGACCGTCCTGGACGGCGGCCGACGGGCCACTGGAACCACTGACCCTGGCGGCAGGCGAGAAATCGTATTCGTCGGGGACTCATTTACGTATGGTTTGGCGATTTCCGACCATGAAACGTATCCCTGGAAGCTGCAGCAGATGTTTCCGTCTTTCAAGGTCCTGAACTATGGGACGAGCGGATATGGAACGTATCAGTCGTTGTTGGTACTCGAACGCGAGCTTCCGTTGCTGACTTCCCCGGCGGTGGTGGTGTTCGGATTTTTCTTCCATCAAGAGGTCCGGAACGTGGCGACACCCGAATGGCTGCGTGGATTGTCACTCCATCAAAGGCGAGCCCATGTATATTTACCCTATGTGTCACTGGACAGCGACGGGACGCTCGTCAGGCACCTACCAGTCCGGTATCCGATCCTTCCGTTCATGGAACAGTCGGCGCTCATGACGTTTATGGTGGACCGCTATGTCCGGTTTACGGGAGAACGGCGAAGGGCACAGGGACGGCAGGTGATGGAACGTTTAGTCGTCGAGATGAAACATCTGTCCGAAAAACACGGAGCACGGTTTCTGGTCGCCATGCTCGACGGCCCCAAAGAGACGATGGCCTACTATACCGAACGGTTTCAGCATCATCAGATCGAGTTGGTGGACTGCAATTTTCCCTTGACCGACGACATGCGGGTTCCGGGTGAGGGCCATCCCAATGATCAGATGAATACACTGTGGGCTCACTGTATCCAACAGAAGCTCGTCAATGGCGTGCTCTCGTCTACCGAATCCCCGGTCCACTAACCCTCGCTTTTCAAAGGACATCGATAGTGCAGGTCGGAGAGGCCCGCATTTTCCTGCCGCCTAGAGTTTTTTCCAGCCCCCCTGCTTACAATGGTGCGCATCCAAAGGTCTTCCCAGTGAAGATTGCGACGATTCAAGGACGCATCGTATTGGCGATCGTATTGGTGGGAGCAATCCCGCTCTCTCCTATTGCCGGAACGGCTCTTTCCCCCTAGCCTCGTGACGATCGCATCCTCCAATTTCGATGATACGGTCGAATATCCTATCGATCAGCACAGCCTCGCCAAGCTTCAAGACCCACACTTAACTACAGAAGGATTCCAGCGCATCTACCACCAACTTACGTGGCCGCCGAAAGAAATCCAGCGACGATACTGAGCGAGTCCTGCGTCAATGCTGGTCTGTGTCGGCATCGGTGAAGGCGCCGATCTCAACTGTTCAGCCTACACCTCAATAGGGATTCTCAGTTTCCTGCCAGCTAGGGTGTTTCCCAGACTCCGTACAGCCTGTAACGAGATAATAATACGATTAGAAGAGCCGATCGCTTAGAAGATCGCGCACATAATCGTACCTTCTGCAAATAAGTCCCCCAAAAGCTGCATAGATTTTCGGGGGCCTCCGGAGGTATCTTGCATTGTACAAGCCGCAAGACGCTGGAGGTGGAAGCGTGGTAATCTATAAGCAGCATCAAAAAGCGATCAGACAGTACCGGCAGGCATGGACAAGACATTGCCCATGTTGCGGTAGGTGGCTAAGGAAGCAAGATCCGTTGGCTCCATGGACATGTGCATGTGGTTGGCATAGCTGATTGCGGCTTGTTCCCGAGATGAAGGAGGCATCATGCAACATTACTTCCTCCAAGATGTTCGTGCAGGGTTCTTTCTCATGGTCGGTTTTGCGATGCTCGCATTGATTTGTGCGGTGGCAGCTTTGAGTACGGTGATGCGCCCGGTTCGCTGGGCTGACCGTCGCGGGAGTCACTATTAAGTAGTCCAGTGCTAGATTCTCGTCTCCCATCCTCGTTTGCCAGCCTCCCTCAGACTCCTCCTTAAGCTGAAGCCTCATAGATCCTTCAACCCGTTGATCGTAAAAGTATTTGTCCTGTCCCCTCGCTCGTCCGGACCTCTTCAGAAGCCGGTGCTATAGTTGTTCTACGCGCAGTAATTCACCATATCGATGAGGGGATCTATGAATTGCAGAATGGGGACCATCGGCCGTGTTACGGCCATCTGTGCCGTGCTGATGACTAGCTCGGGCTGCGGAATAAAATGGCTACAATCGGATGGTGCCGAACAAGCCGAATCCCGGAATGGCCGGACGGATAGCGCGAATGGGGCAACCGATGGTTCAGGCCAATGGCAAGGACTTGGCGTCAATCCGAACTTCCCGGACATTGCACGGGAAAACCTGCATGGTGGCGAATTGAGCGGATTCTCCAGCAATCCCGCCGAAGAGCGGCTCGCCTCCGGATATGCCGCCTCTCCCAGAGCGTATGCCGGCATGAATGTTATGCAACATGCCGAATTGACGAAAGAAGAGAGAGCGGCGATCGACGCCGGGCTTCAGGACGTCTTTTTTGGCTACGATCAATGGACCCTTTCCGAAAACGGCATGGCCTCACTCAATCATGATGCAGCCTGGTTGAAACAACATCCCGGCGCGCTGCTGAAGGTCGAAGGGCACTGTGACGAAAGAGGAACCACCGACTATAACGTCGTGCTTGGCGACAAGCGTGCGAAGAGTGCCCGCATCCACTTGATTGAGTTGGGGGTGAATCCCAAACAGGTGGCGATTGTTTCGTATGGCAAAGAGCGCCCGTTTTGTCAGGACCACACGGAAACCTGCTATCAGCAGAATCGTCGAGGACACGTATTGCTGAAGCTAAAGAAGTAACTCCAGCAGCAGGCTGTTCCAGCGAACCTCGACGTCAAGTCTCGTAAAGGCGTCAAGGTTCGCTCCTTTTTGTCACTCTCATAGAACGGAAGCCAAGGAGCATTATGGCCTTAAGAGCGCAATCGGTCCGAGAAAGTCAATCTATCGATAAGCGAACACATCCCCGCTTTACGGCGCAGTTTCGAAGTACCTTTTCCGGGGGCCAGCGCGAGGGACAGGGGAAGACGTTGGATCTCTCGGACGGGGGTTGCCGAATCGAAAGTGAACACGTGGTCGTCCTCGGCGCGACATTCGAATGCAGAATCCACGTGCCGGGTTTGAACTGGCCACTTCGCATCGATGAAGCACAGGTTCGGTGGGTAAAAGGAAACGCGTTCGGCGTCCAGTTCACTTCCATCCAGCCTACGGAACGGGTAAAGCTGAAGCAAGTCATCGCGCATCTGACCCTTCAATAGTCTTGCCTGCCTTGTATTGTCCGCGCGCGATCAGTGATTATCTGACTCGCGTGGAGTCGGCAAACTCGAGTTCAAGTCGAGTTCCGTGATATACGTGATTCACGGAGACGGTCTGCGCCTTCAGCCCGGAGATCATATGGAACACAATATCGCCATTTTGGCCGGCGGATGCTTCTGGTGTCTTGAGGCCGTATATGACCAGCTGCAAGGAGTGCATTCCGTCGAGTCCGGATACATCGGAGGGAAAACGGAGAACCCGACATATGAGGCGGTCTGCGGAGGACAAACGGGGCATGCTGAAGCCGTGAGGATCACATTCGACCCGCGAGTGCTCGACTATCGAACATTGCTGCAAATATTTTTCGTCATCCATGACCCGACAACACTGAATCGCCAGGGCCATGACGTTGGAACTCAATACCGATCTGCGATTTTCTACCAGACGCCTGAGCAGAAGCGGATAGCGTACGAAACGATCGCCTTGCTCACAGCACAACAAATCTATGCGAATCCGGTCGTGACGGAAGTCGTTCCGGCTGGACGATGGCACGAAGCTGAGCCCTATCACCAGGAATATTTCGCCCGAAATCCCTTTCAAGGATACTGCACGGCAGTGGTTGGACCGAAGGTGGCAAAGTTTCGAAAGCAGTTCGCGGACAAGCTGAAATCCTAGTATCAACCCGTCGCACTTATCTCCGCAATTTCAACCAATCGGAAACGCGCTGTGCGGCTCGCCCCAACAGAGCCGGCTTCTGCGTGATTTGCTGCATCGTCAACAGCACTTCAGCTTGTGGCGGACAAAACGGCCATTCGATCATGGTCTTCCCTTGAACCTTCGCCAGAATGAGCCCGTCGACTCGTTCCACTGGCTGTGTAATCACCATCAAGGGGTCCTCAGGGTCAAGAAGACAGGAGCCATCGAATCTGGCGCGGTCATAAAGAAGCGGATGCGCCAGAGGAACCGTAATAGAACCTTCCGAGAAGATGGTGTCTCCTTCCCGAATGGGGCCTGATGGCGCGATGGAGTAAATGATCAGCGGCGTTACGATCATCAACAGCACAACCAGTCCCATGGCCCACAGCGGGGGGCCAGAATCCGGCCGGTCATCGGGAAAGGAAGGCATGGATGTGAGATTCAGGCAGACGTCTCGTGTTCTTCGTCAAGCCAGGCATCCTGGTTCCCGCCATCTTCACTCAAGTCCAGAGAGGAAAAGTCAAATAATCGTCTATCCAGCAAGAGGGACGGGGCGACATTCGACAAGGCCGCGAACATACTGTCCGTACATCCCGGGATGCGCTGTTCCCAGTTACGCAGGAACTCTTTGACTTCCTTGCGCTTGAGATTTGGTTGGGAGCCGCACAGATCGCAAGGAATGATGGGAAACCCCCGTAGCTCGGCATAGCGAGCCAGATCGGCTTCCCGGACCGCAGCCAAGGGCCGAATGACCACGTGTCTCTTATCCTTGGACAACAACTTCGGGGGCATGGTCTTCAGTTTCCCTGTAAACAGCAGATTGAGCAACAGGGTCTCGAGAACATCGTCCCGATGATGGCCCAGGGCAATCTTTGTCGCGCCCAGTTCTCCGGCGATGCGATAGAGATGACCTCGTCTGAGCCGTGAGCAGAGAGAACAGGTCGTTTGGCCTTCCGGAATCAGGCGCTTGACGATCGAATAGGTGTCGCGGGCTTCAATATGAAAAGGCACCCCTAAAGCAGTAAGATACTCCGGCAATACTTGAGCCGGAAACCCTGGTTGCTTCTGATCCAGGTTCACGGCAATCAATTCGAATCGAATCGGAGCCTTCTTTTGAAGGACGAGTAACAAGTCCAGCAGCCCATAACTGTCTTTTCCGCCGGACAAGCACACCATGACCCGGTCGTCTGCTTCGATCAAACCATAGTCGCCAATCGTTTGGCCGACTTGACGCAGCAAGTGAATCTGAAGTCGCTCCGTGGCTTCGTCAAATTTTGACGCGAAGGCGGCGCGATCGGGCGAGTGCGGCATGGGCCGCATTGTACAAGCTCAATTGCGAGTCTGTCGATCTTCGCGAGAGGCAACTCCGACAGTTCTGATGCTTTGGGGCGTCGATTCGCTTTCCACGTCTGATTGCGGCGAACTTCTCCACGGAGGTCGAAGGCTGGGACCGGATCCATGCAGAGTGCGTCCGCAAGGCTCCCAGTTCGTTCTTGGACGTTTGGTGACAAATTTTTACCATGAAACAGAAAAGCCGACCCGCGAGGCCGGCGATGGCCTGGCCCGGCCTGCTATATTTTATCTGTCACTCGCGAAATCCCGCGGTTGGGCTGGCGAAGATCGACGACAAGGGGAACATGAATCAGCATTCCGGTCGAACGGAACCTCTGTGGGCGACATGGGGAGACGAACGGCTCCTGGATCTTCCGATCAGGCGGTTGGGCGTGAATCTTCACAGCCCATTCTTGACCGCACAGATTGAACGCTTGCATCAGGAGCTCGAAGCCAAGCGGCTGAGGTTTCGTCCGCATTGTTGGCTGTCGAACGAGTGGTTTACTCCAGACGGAGTACCGGGGATCGCCATTCCGTTCTATCTGGCCCATCCGCGATTGATCAAGCTGGAACTGAATCAGATGCTGGAGGTCGAAGGCGGCACGTCTGAATGGTGCATGAGAATTCTTCGCCACGAAGCAGGGCACGCGATCGAAAATGCCTACCGGATCAGAAGGCTGCATAGCCGTCAGCGGATTTTCGGACGGTCATCGGAGCCCTATCCGAAATATTACAGCCCCCGTCCCTACAGCCGGAGTTATGTGCGGCACCTGGACCTATGGTATGCGCAAAGCCATCCCGATGAAGACTTCGCCGAGACGTTTGCCGTCTGGTTGACCCCTGACTCGATGTGGGCCGACCGTTACAAAGGGTGGCCCGTGCTGCGCAAGCTTCACTACATGGATGGTCTCATGCGGGACCTCGAGGGAGTCGCACCGAAAGTGACGACCACGGAGACCGTCGATCCGGTGCATTCCCTCAAGCGAACATTGCGGGAACACTATGACCGCAAGCGAGTCCACTACGGGATCGAACGCCCGTCGTCCTACGATCCGGACCTGAAGCGACTATTTTCCGAAACGTCCCTGCACGCGGATCGGACGAGCGCGGCCGTATTCTTGAAGCGCTTTCGACGGGAAGTCCGCCGTAAAGTCGCCGGATGGACCGGCGAATACCAGTACACGATCGATCAGGTCCTTGAAGACATGATTCTCCGCTGCCAGGAATTGCGGTTGAGAGTTCCTTCTCCGGAAGAGCAGGTCAAGCTGGATTTTACGATTCTGCTTACCATGCATACGATGAACTACCTGCGAAGCGGACGCCATAAGGTGGCCGTATGAGGCGACTCAGAATACTGGTATTGATGCATGAGGACCTCGTCCCCCCGGAGCACTTGACCGGACAGGACGTGAAAAGTGTGCAATGGAAGACCGAATACGATGTCGTCAGCACGCTCCGAAAACTCGGCCACGACGTCAGACCGTTGGGCGTCAAGAGCGATTTGGGAGCCATTCGGACCGCGGTCGATGAATGGAAGCCCCACATTGCGTTCAATCTCCTGGAGGAATTCGACGGGGTAGCGGTCTACGACCAGAACGTCGTGTCGTATCTTGAGTTGCTCCGGGTCCCTTATACCGGATGCAACCCTCGCGGACTAATGCTTGCCCGCGACAAAGTTCTGTCGAAGAAACTCTTTTCGTTTCATCGTATTCCATTCCCCGATTTCACGGTCGTGCCGCTGGGACGAAGCGTCAAACGGCCGAACTGGCTGTCGTTTCCACTCATCGTGAAATCGGTGACCGAGGAAGCGTCGCTTGGTATTTCCCAGGCGTCTATCGTGGAGGACGATGAGAAACTCAAGGAACGGGTGGCCTTTATCCATAATAGTTTGGAGACGGCGGCGCTCATCGAGCGCTACATCGAAGGACGGGAATTCTATGTCGGTGTCACGGGCAACGGACATCTTCATGTCTTTCCGGTATGGGAGCTGAGAATGGACAGGCTTCCTGAAGAGGCACGGCGCATTGCAACCGAGCGTGTCAAATGGAGCCGCAAGTATCAGGAGAAATACGGGATCACGTCCAGGGAGGCCAGAAACCTGCCAGGCGGGAAAGCCGAAGAAATCCAGCACCTGGCGAAGCGTGTCTATCGGGCATTAGGGCTCAGCGGATATGCACGTATTGATATGCGCATGGACGAAGTCGGGCGATTGTACGTACTGGAGGCCAACCCGAATCCCCAAATCGCACAAGACGAGGACTTTGCCGATTCAGCCGGCAAAGCTGACTATCAATACAAAGATCTGCTGCAAGAACTGCTCAGTGTTGGACTTCGCTGGCGGCCTACCAAAGCCGCCTAAGCCCCTTTCCCATTCATTTCGTGACGCGGCAATCGCCTGAATCTATTCTTCGGACAGTCCCGATCCCCCGTCCATGAGTGTTTCAATCGAACGGCCTGGGTTCCGCTACCGAAAAGGCCTGGAAGGAATTTGGACGAGATACGTATCAATGAGTATGTGATGAGGAGGAATCAGGCACCTGTCACGGACCGAAGTTGAATCCGAACAGCAAGGTCACGCTCGTGGTGTCGTGGTCCGGCAGTGATGGGGAGAGGTTGATGTCATGCAAATTGACGATCAGGCTCGACGTCAACGCGATCTTTCTGGCAAGTTGATATTCCAGCGAGAGGCCGATGGGAAGGTACCAGCTTGTATCATTGCGATCGATGCTGCCGGGTCCCGTCCCCTTATCCAGGTCCACATGGATCAAGCCGAATCCGATAAATGGAACCAGATTGATACCATTGTCCAAACGAAGGTGATATCGTGCCGCCCCGGCAAACGCAATCTGAAAAAGGTCTCCCGTCGGCGTGAGCAACATCATCGGTCCCACGGAAAAATCCCGATCGAAGTAGTAGTCCAAGTTAAAGCCGAGGGTAAACACGGTATTGTTCACGGTCCCGGCGGTAAATCCGAGACCGCTGCCGAACCCCCAACGGTCATCGGCAAGAGCCGGCCGGCTTACGACCATCGAACCGGTGAGGATCGCAGCGACAATCGACGTTCGAATGAATAATGATGAAAGGAATGAGGGCATGCAGCGCGGCATGCTAACACAGGGGGCACACACCAACAAGCTGCTTGAGCGGGAAAACGAGCTGAGCTATTCTCGCCTCAACAGTGGACGGCCGTGTGATGCCGGTAAACAGGAGCCTAGTCCATGACGCCCAACGAAGCGGCCGCGGCATTGATCGCGGCATTGCCCAAAACCGTCACTCCCTCAAATCTGGAAGAATATGGAATCGAGGCAACGACGGAACGAGCGCAACAGATCTCCTGTGAGCTGCTGTGCCTGAATCTGTTTTGGATCTCCGCCGCCGTCGCTGCGCACATCCCCAAAAAGTATCAGCCGCTTGTAGGGGAACTCGTTCTCCAAGCGGTGGGATCCTGGTGGACACCGACTCCTCCCTTGGGCCCTATCACATGGGAATTATTTCTTGCCGAATGGGAAGATCGGTCTCGACGGTACGATCAGGTGCTGCAAGAGTCGGGGAATACCCTGGCGGTTCACACAGAAGCGACAGAGTATTTGGAGGAACAGCGGATCGTAAGCCAGGATGAACGCGGCAAGCTCCTTGCTTTTTTCTTGGACTCAGTGCCGGTCGACGGCTACGGCCAAGTGCTGCAAGATATTTGAAGGAACTCCGGGAAACTACAAGTAGCGGTGGCTCCGGACCTTCCCGCCGCCGTCCAGTTCATAGAGCAAGGGCGCTCCGGTCGGAATGTTGAGTTCCAGCACCTGTTCGCGCGACAGCTGCTCCAACTCCATGACCAGGGCGCGCAGACTGTTCCCGTGGGCGGCGATGAGGATGGTCTCCCCCTTGAGAAGGTGGGGCTTGATCGTCTTTTCATAGTACGGCAGCACCCGCTCGGCCGTATCCTTCAAGCTTTCCCCGCCCGGCGGGCGGACATCATAGCTGCGACGCCAGATTTTTACCTGCTCGTCGCCGTACTTTTTAGCGGTTTCCGCCTTGTTCAGCCCCTGGAGGTCCCCGTACATTCGTTCATTCAGGGCCTTGTCCTTTTGAATCGGAAGCGCCGTTTGCCCGATGGTTTCCAGCGCGAGGCGCAATGTTTCATTGGCTCTCATCAATACCGAAGTGAACGCGCGGTCGAAGGTGAAGCCTCGGAGTTTTTCACCCGCGTTTCTGGCTTCCTGGATTCCGCGTTCCGATAACGGGACGTCAACCCATCCCGTAAAGCGATTTTCGAGATTCCATTGCGATTCTCCGTGCCGCAGCAATACCACCCGGGCCATAGCCATGCTCCTCAGATCAAGTGCGTTGCCAAAAACTACACAAGGATACTGGATCGTGACTTCAAGTCAAGCATTGCTTTCGCGAAGGCAGGGCAGTACCATGCCGCTCGTTTGCCTCAAGAAGAGTCTGTGCCCGGCATGAATTCCATCCATTCCCCTGGCGGCAATCCCGATGCCCTCGAGACCTGGTGGGTCGCGCTGGCCGAGCGTCTGTGCGTGGCAGACCGCGCGCGGGTGTTCCTCAGCGGCGTGAAGTCCGGCAATCTGCTGCAGCGCATTGAACAAGTCGGCGGCCAGGTCGAATATGTTCTCTTTGTCATGGTGCGTTATTGGGTCCCCACCGTCCTGCCGCCGCCCGGACGCGAGCGGCTCACCAAGAACGACCCGGACTACTGGCTGGAGTCAGAGCAGATTCTGAAAACCGCGGCCGCACGACTTCGCGAACTCAAACCCATCATCGAGCTCCTGACGACGCCCCACCAGCAGATTGATCCTGCCGCGGCGAGTCAGGGCAACCCGTCACCCGTCATGGAATTGGAACTCGCCAACGTGGTCGAAGGATTGGCTGAAGCCGCTGGAACCTACGGAGGGCCCGATTACACGTCAATCGTCAAGGCGTTTGATCCTGTCCCTCTCAGGCAAACCCAGCCGTTCAAGCACAACAAGAAACATAGCGCGGAACTCTGGGTTGTTTTTCTGCTCCGCGAACATTTCCGGAGCCTGGGTTTGGGAAAGGACCGCTACTGGCCTCTGATCGCGCCGCTGTGCACGGCCGCCGGAATCTTGAATGCCAATGGGCAGGCGTACGGTCCGGACGAACTCAAGTCCTGGTGGCAAAAAAATTGGCCCAGGACGTATACGCGATTGGACCAAAAACAAGAGGCGGCCGATTCGGGCGGCGCGGCGTATGAACAGGATTTTGCATGGTTTCAGGGGTGGATACGCTGGCAGCAACGACGATGATCGCGGCCGGTCGCTACGTTTCAATCAGCGCCGCCGGTTTGGCGGGCTTTACAGGTTGACGGTCCTTGTCCGAGAGCTCTTCTTGGGCCATCTTGAACATGACCAGTAAGAAAAGCACATAGAATGCGACCCCGACCCAGACGACATAGGATTGGACTCCGCCCGTCTCCCGGATCGCCTGTTCTCGCTTTGCCGGATCTTCTCCGCTCTTGCGTTTGATCTCACCGATCTGTTCGCGGCAATGCCAGTAGTAGACGTAATTGCCCGTTGCGCCGGCCATGATGCTCCACACGATGCCGACCGTGACATCTCCGGTCAGATACGTGGAAACCATCGGGCCGATGGCATAGACCATCGCGTAGAGATACATCTTCCGGTACAGAAACCAGAGAAAGGAGATGAACAGGAAGGCAGGCCAGTTCCACGTCAGTGCGAACTGGGGCGCCTGCGCCGACCCGAACTTTTTGAATTGCTCAACATACCGATCCGCATGGGGGCCGATAAAGGCCTTCCACAGCTCTACGTCGGTCAGGGTCGTGCCCTCAGCCGAGGAAAAAGCCGGTTGGGTCTCGACGGCCGAAGAAAGATTCGCTCCGCACTGGTAGCAGTATTTGGAATCGTCCTGATTCTGTTGCGTGCACTGAGGACAGGGTTGCATCGGCTGAGACTATCACATCGGGAGACTGGCTGGGAGGGAGGCTTCACGGTTGCTTTCAGGGGCGTCCTATGCTAGCGTCCCTTTCTTTACAAGGGGATACGACTGTCATGCCCACGGAAGAACTCAAGAACACGTCCGATCAGATCTTGATGGGCACCTACACCCGTCAGCCGATTTCGATCGTGAGAGGCCGCGGGATGAAGGTCTACGACCTCGAAGGACGGGAATACACCGACTTCGTCGCCGGGGTGGCCGTCAATGTATTGGGACACGGCCATCCGGATCTCGTCGCGGCCATTCAGAGGCAGGCGGCTCAACTCATCCATGCGTCCAACCTCTATTATACCGAGCCGCAGGTAAAGCTGGCCCAAATGCTCGTTGATCACTCTTTTGCCGAGAGAGTCTTCTTCTGTAACAGCGGTGCCGAGGCCAATGAAGCGGCGATCAAACTGGCTCGGCGCTATTCCCACGGCAAGTACGGGCCGGGTCGGCATGAGATCGTGACCATGAAGAACTCGTTCCATGGCCGTACGATGGCGACGCTCACGGCGACGGGACAGGACAAAGTGCAGAAGGGATACGAGCCGTTGCTGCCCGGCTTTTCCTATGTCGAGTTCAATCATTTTGCGAAGCTGGAGCAGGCCATAGGGGACAAGACCGCGGCGGTCATGATCGAACCGATTCAGGGTGAAGGCGGCGTGCACGTCGCCGATCGTGAATATCTCAAGGCGGTGCGCGAACTGTGTACACGCCGGGACATGCTTCTGATTTTCGACGAGGTGCAAACCGGTATGGGGCGCACCGGGACACTCTTCGCGTACGAGCAGTTCGGAGTCGAACCGGACATCATGACCTTGGCCAAAGGGCTCGGCGGAGGCTTGCCGATCGGCGCGTGCCTCGCCAAGGATTCGGTGGCGCAATCCATGCCGCCGGGTTCGCATGGGTCCACGTTCGGCGGTAATCCGCTTGCGTGTGCAGCGGCCCTGGCGGTGTTCCGCGTGTTGCTCGAAGGCCGGGTGCTCGATCATGCCCGACAGATGGGCGACTATTTGGCAAAAGGGCTTCTCGAATGCAAGGACCGTCATCATGCGGTGCGCGCGGTGCGGGGGCTCGGCCTCCTGCAAGGAATGGAAGTGGAGATCGACGCCAAGAGCGTCGTCAGCGAATGTTTGCGGCGTGGCATGCTCATCAATGCGACCAGTGAGCGCGTCTTGCGATTTATCCCCCCGCTGATTGTCACCGAGCGTGACATCGATCGGTTGATCGAGGTCCTGTCTCACGTATTCAACCGGCATACGATGGAATCGCCGGGACATTGACCGTCTGGGTATCCGAATGACGCGACGATCTCGCCGCACGTCTGGATTGGGAAAAGATCTGCTGGATGTTGCGGCGATCCCGCGCGGCGAGATCGAATACCTGCTGACCCTCGCGGCCCGCTTGAAGGACAAGCAGCGTCGAGGCCTCCCCCATCCGTTGCTCCAAGGCAAAACCCTGGGACTCCTGTTTCAGAAGCCTTCGACGCGCACCAGAGTGTCATTCGAAGCGGGCATGAATCAGCTGGGCGGCCATGCGCTGGTCCTGCCGATGGGCGACATTCAGCTGTCACGCGGCGAGAGCGTCGCCGACACGGCGCGGGTATTGTCCCGATATCTGGACGGGATCGTCATCCGCACCTACAACCATGCGACCGTGGAGGAGTGGGCCGCCGAAGCCACCATGCCGGTGATCAACGGATTGACCGACCTGAGCCACCCGTGTCAGGCCCTGTCCGATTTGCTGACGATCCGCGAAAAAAAAGGAAGGCTTCGAGGCCTGAAGATCGCCTACGTGGGCGACGGCAACAATGTCGCGAACTCGCTCATCGAAGCAACCGCGAAGACGGGCATGACGATCGCGCTCGGCTGTCCGTCCGGCTATCAACCGGACCAACACGTCATCGATCGGGCGAGGCTGGAAGCGGCCGGTACGGGAGCCGCGATCGAACTGGGGCATGATCCGCAGATCGCCGTCAAGGAAGCCGACGTGATCTATGCCGACGTGTGGATCAGCATGGGTCGTGAACGGGAACAGGCGCGACGACTCAAAGTGCTGGCTCCCTACCAGGTGAACGCCCGTCTCGTCGGCCGGGCGAAGCCCGACGCCATCGTCATGCATTGCTTGCCCGCCCACCGGGGTGAAGAAATTACCGAGGAAGTGCTGGACGGTCCGCAATCCGTCATCATCGATCAAGCCGAGAACCGGTTGCATATGCAGAAGGCCATTTTGACCAGGCTCCTGGGGAAAAGGAAACAACGCGCATCATGACTCGCCCTATCAAGAAGGTGGTGCTCGCCTATTCCGGCGGGCTCGATACGTCGGTGATCCTCAAGTGGCTTCAGGAAACCTACGAAGCCGAGGTCATCGCGTTCTGTGCCGATCTCGGACAGGGAGAAGACCTCAAGGCCGTCAAAGCCAAGGCGCGTGCACTCGGAGTGAAAAACGTCTACGTCGAGGACCTTCGCGAGACGTTCGTCGCGGATTATGTGTTTCCGATGTTGCGCGGCAATGCGATGTACGAAGGGTCCTATCTCTTGGGGACCTCGATCGCCCGGCCGTTGATCGCCCGCCGTCAGGCTGAAATCGCCTTGAAGGAAGGGGCCGAGGCCGTCTCTCACGGCGCCACCGGCAAGGGAAACGACCAGGTCCGGTTCGAGCTGACCTACACCGCGCTGGCTCCCCGACTCAAGGTCATCGCCCCATGGCGGGAATGGAGCATGAGGTCCCGCCGGGAATTGATCGAATACGCCGAGCGGCACCATATTCCCGTCACGGCGACGAAGGCCAAGCCGTACAGCATGGATCTGAATCTGTTTCACGTGAGTTACGAGGGGGGCATTCTGGAAGATCCCTGGGAAGCGCCGCCGGATGAAATCTTTCAGATGACGGTCTCACCGGAACAGGCGCCGAACCGGGCGATCGAAGTCGCCATTGGCTACGAAGCGGGAAATCCCGTGGCCGTGGACGGAAAAAACATGAGCCCGGCCCGGCTGCTGGCCCACCTCAACAAGCTGGGTGGAGCGCATGGGATCGGGCGCGTCGATCTCGTCGAAAACCGCTATGTCGGCATGAAGTCGCGCGGTGTCTATGAAACGCCGGGAGGCACGATTCTCCACGTCGCCCATCGGGGGCTCGAATCCCTGACGATGGATCGGGAGGTGCTCCATCTCAGGGACAGCCTGATCCCACGCTACGCGGATCTGATTTACAACGGATACTGGTTCAGTCCCGAGCGGGAAATGATTCAGGTGGCGATCGATGAGGCCCAGCGAGACGTGACCGGCACCGCGCGGGTCAAGCTCTATAAGGGGAACTGCATCCTCGTCGGTCGGCGGTCGAAACAGTCGCTCTACCGGCTCGATATCGCCACGTTCGAGGAAGACGAGGTGTACAATCAAAAGGACGCGGAAGGCTTCATCCGTTTGAACGCCTTGCGTCTGAAAATCCGGGCGCAGCGGAAGAAGGCCTCGTCCTGATGGCCGGCAGGGGCAACCGTCAGCGCCGGGCCGCAGCCGGAAAAGCCTGGGAAGGGCGGTTCCGCGAAAAGACGAATCGGCTGGTGGAGGCCTTTACCGGGTCAGTCGGCGTCGACGGCCGCATGTATGCCGAGGACATTCAGGGCAGCATCGCCCATTGCAAAACGCTGAGAAAGGCGGGTGTTCTCTCGGCGGCCGATACCACCGCCATCGTTCGCGGCCTGGAAGCCGTTCAGACCGAATTGGACCGCGGACGGTTCCGATTTTTACCCGAAGACGAAGACATTCATATGGCGATCGAACGGCGATTGACGGAGATGATCGGTCCGGTCGGCGGGAAGCTGCATACCGGTCGAAGCCGAAACGATCAAGTCGCATTGGACATCCGGCTCTATCTCCGCAGTCATTTGGGGCATCTGCAGGAGGCATTGCAAGAGTTTCAACGGGTCCTCGTCGCCAAAGCGAAGGCCAATCGCACCGTCGTCATGCCGGGCTATACGCATCTGCAGCGGGCTCAGCCGATACTCTTTGCGCATCACCTGTTGGCCTATGTGGACATGATCGCGCGCGACAGGAGCCGGTTGGAGGATGCCTATGCCAGGCTCAACGTCATGCCGTTGGGATCGGGAGCCTTGGCCGGGACGAATTATCCCATAGACCGCCGCTACACGGCGGGGTTATTGGGATTTCCCGCCGTGACGACGAACAGCCTCGACGCGGTGTCCGATCGCGACTTCATGATCGAAGTCGCCGCCGCTCTGTCGATCGTGATGATGCACCTGTCCCGCTTGAGCGAAGAATTGATCGTCTGGTCGTCGCAGGAATTCCGGTTTGTGGATTTACCGGACGGGTTCTGCACCGGCAGCAGCATGATGCCGCAAAAGAAAAACCCGGACGTACCGGAACTCATCCGCGGCAAGACCGGCAGGGTGTATGGGCAGTTGATGAATCTGTTGACCACCTTGAAGGCGTTGCCGCTGAGTTATAATAGAGACCTCCAGGAGGACAAACCGGCGCTGTTCGATGCACTGGAGACGGTCATGTCCTCGGTGCGGGTCATGGCCGAATTGATGCGGCGATTGAAGATGAATCGAGAGGTGCTGGAAGAAGCGGTTCGGAAGGGCCATCTGCTCGCCACCGAGTTGGCGGATTATCTGGTGGCGCGGGGCGTGCCGTTCCGCGAGGCTCATGCGGTCACCGGCCGCATCGTCCGAAGCGCGGTGGACAGCAAGCGGGAGCTGTCCGATTTTTCCCTGGAAGAATTTCGGACGTTTTCCGACCGCATCGAAAAGGGAGTGTTCACCCGTCTGTCCGTTCCGGCTGCGATCGACCGGAAGGCGCAGGTCGGCGGGACGGCCAGGGTGCGAGTCGAACAGCGCATCAGGGAGTTGGAGCGGTCGTTATGACCGTGCGATGGCTCCTGTGGCTCTCAGTCGGGCTTTCCGCGTCATGCGGGACGGTCGGAGCCCCCATCGCACCTGAGAATGTGGGGGTCGCGGTGACCATCGAACAACAGAAACGCCTCGACGCTTCGGGGGGGCCGAGGCCCGGCGCCGTCGCTCCCGTGGAGCGTCGTGACTCCGATCCTGTCCCGGAAGGTCAAGACGTGAATTTGCCGCCATTGCGGCCGGTTGGCGGCCGATAGCGGCCGAGAAGGCATTACAGGATTGTCCCTGGCCGGGTTGGAAATTTTGAGCGAGGATTTTCAGAATGCATAGCTTCGAATATCGCCACGGTGAACTCTATTGCGAGCAAGTGCCGGTCAGCCGGATCGCCAAAGAGGTCGGCACCCCCTGCTATGTCTACAGCCACGCGACGTTGACCCGTCATTTCCGAGCCTACGACGGGGCCTTCAAGGACATTCCGCACGTTGTCGCCTTCGCGATGAAGGCGAATTCCAATCTGGCGATCTTGCGTCTGATGGCCAAGGAAGGCAGCGGAGTCGATATCGTCTCCGGCGGAGAACTGTTTCGCGCGCTAAAGGCCGGGGTGCCCCCGTCGAAAATCGTATTTGCGGGAGTCGGGAAGAGCGCGGACGAGATTCGCGATGCCTTGAAGGCCGGCATCCTGATGTTCAACGTCGAGTCGTCCGCCGAACTCCGGGCAATCGACGGAGTGGCGGCCTCCGTCGGGAAAAAGGCGCGGGTGGCTTTGCGGATCAATCCCGATATCGATCCCAAGACCCATCCGTATATCTCCACGGGACTCAAGAAAAGCAAGTTCGGCATCGCCGCGGACAGGGCGTTGGAGGAATACAAACTGGCGTCCTCGCTGGACCATATCGAAATCGTGGGCGTCCATGCCCATATCGGATCGCAATTGACAGAGGTGACGCCGTTTGTCGAGGCCTTGAAGAAAGTCGTGGCCCTAGTCGAATCTTTGAAGGCTCAGGGCATCGGAATTCAATACCTGAACGTCGGAGGCGGTCTCGGCATTACCTACTCGGACGAGAAGCCGCCGCTGCCCAAGGACTTGGCCGAGGCCATTTTCCCCTTGGTCAAGGACCGGAATCTGACGCTCGTGATGGAGCCCGGCCGGGTGATCGTGGGCAATGCCGGCATTCTCGTGACGCGCGCGCTGTATCAGAAGGACGGAGAGGCCAAGCGCTTCGTGATCGTCGATGCGGCGATGAACGACTTGATCAGACCCAGTCTCTACAGCGCGTACCACGATATCCGTCCCGTCTCGGAATCGTTGCTGGCCAGGCCCAAACATTCTGTCGACGTCGTCGGACCCGTCTGCGAGTCCGGAGATTTCCTCGCCAAGGATCGCACCCTGCCCGAGGTGAAGCCGGGCGATCTCCTGGCCGTCATGAGCGCGGGCGCCTATGGGTTCGTGATGGCGTCCAATTACAATTCCCGACCGCGGGTGCCGGAGGTCCTGGTGAAGGACGCCGACATTCATGTGATCCGCGCGCGGGAAACCTACGAGGATTTGGTGAAAGGCGAGACGATCCCCTCGTTTTTGAGCTAAGTGATCGGCGGCTCGACTGTTTACCAGGGAAGAAGTGCCGGAAAGCGCCGTCCCCAAGGGGGCTTGGCAAAGGAGCCATCATGTTTACCGGTTCATTAGTGGCCATCGTCACGCCGTTCAAGAGCGGCAAGGTGGATGAGAAGGCTTTCGGCGACCTGATCGAGTGGCAAATCGCCAGCGGTACGAATGGGATTGTTCCCTGCGGGACGACCGGAGAATCCGCCACGCTGTCGCATGAAGAGCATCATCGGGTCGTGAAGCTCACCGTCGAGGTCGTCCGGGGTCGTATTCCGGTCATTGCCGGAGCCGGTTCCAACAGCACGGCGGAGGCGATCTCCCTGACCAAACACGCCAAAGAAGCCGGGGCCGACGGGGCGCTCCTGATCACTCCGTACTACAACAGGCCCACGCAGGAAGGCTTATATCGTCATTACAAGGCCATCGCCGAGGCCGTCGATTTGCCGCAGGTGCTCTACAATATTCCCGGGCGGACGGGCGTGAACATGCTGCCTGCGACGGTGGCGCGTCTGTGCGGGATGAAGAACATCGTGGGAATCAAGGAAGGCAGCGGTTCCGTGCAACAGGCCTCCGACATCGTCATGCATTGCCGTGAACGGTTGACGGTTCTTGCGGGCGACGATTCCCTCACCCTTCCGATGATGGCGGTCGGAGCGAAAGGCGTCATCACCGTTGCCGCGAATCTGGTTCCCTCCGAGATGGCGAAGCTGGTGTCGACATTCTTATCGGGACACCTTGAAGAGTCACGCGGGATCCATTTCAGATTGTCCCCGCTCTTTGCCGCGTTGTTCTATGAAACCAACCCGATTCCCGTCAAAGAAGCATTGGGTCTGATGGGCAAGATGACCCCTGAATTGCGGCTGCCGCTCTGTCCCATGGGGACCGAGACCAAGGCGCAACTCACGGGCGTGCTCAAGGACCTGAACCTTGTCTAACCGCTGATCGATCCATTCTACCGTCTATGACCAACGTCATCATTGCAGGAGCTGCCGGGCGAATGGGCTGCCGCCTCGTTTCCCTGCTGAAAGAATCGACGACCCTGAAGCTGGCCGGCGCGATCGAGGGTGCCAAACATCCGACCCTGGGACAGGATGCCGGAGAAATCGCCGGATGCGGACGAGCGGGAGTCCCCATTACCGATGACCTCCCCTTGCTGCTCGAACGGGGCGACGTGGTCGTTGATTTTTCCTCTCCCCACGCGACGCTGGACCATCTCCGTGTCGTTGCGCAACACCGCCGGGCCATGGTGATCGGGACAACCGGGTTTTCGGCTTCCGAAATCCAACAGATCCGTGACTTTGCCGCTCAGATTCCCTGCGTGCTGTCCCCCAACATGAGCGTCGGCGTCAACCTGATTTGCAAGGTCATCGCAGAGATGGCGAAAACGCTGGGCGATGGGTACGATATTGAGGTGATTGAAGCGCATCACCGGCTCAAGAAGGACGCGCCAAGCGGCACAGCATTAAAGTTGGCCGAAGTCCTGGCGGACGCCGTCGGCCGGAACCTTGCGCAGGTGGGGGTATACGAACGGAAGGGATTGATCGGTGAGCGCAAGAACACGGAGATCGGGATTCAGACAGTCCGTGCGGGCGACATCGTCGGCGACCATACCGTTCTCTTCGGAGGCATAGGCGAACGGATCGAAGTCATCCATCGGGCCAGCAGCCGGGATACCTTCGCGAGTGGAGCTCTTCGTGCGGCTGGCTGGGTGGCTGGGCGGCAGCCAGGTTTGTACGATATGATGGATGTGCTGGGATTGCGTTGAGTTGACGGAGCGCGCCACCTCAACAGCATCGTTGGGATGTCCCCACGGAAGGCCGCAGTGGGCCCCCGCGAGGGATCGTCGGTCTTGCCGGTCAGGTCGATCTCAATGTCTCGCCGTCAGGGGACGCGGCTCTTGGTCTGCAGCCTTCCGGCGGCCACAGTTCAAACAGGCAAACACGGTGATCGCCAACCCGGCATCCAAGTCCACCGCCCGTTCCGGCAACATTGTTCCACGACATTTGTCACAAGTCTTCATGCGCGCACTCTAGCATTCCAGAAAATGGATGCATATCCATCAGAAGTACTGGGCTTGTCGCGAACAAAAGCCCCAAGCGGCCCTACGTCTAGGCCCTTTGCTCTATGGAAGAAGGACAACAAGACTAGGAGCATTGCTGAGGATATCTGCCGTCACGATTCTTGACACGGTATCTCTCGTCCCATAGGATTGTGGGTCTGAGGCTGTCATCCCCCTATGTATAGAATAATTTTCATCCTTATCCTGTTGATCATCCTCTATTTTCTCATCCGGAGTGCCGTGCGTGAGCTCAAGGGACGTGGGGCCCCGGACCGGTTACCGGCTGATAAGAACCAGATGGTGCAGGATCCCGTCTGTCACGTATTTGTTCCGCGCGGAACGGCAGTCACTGAGGTCATCGGAGGGCAAACGTATTGCTTTTGTGGACGAAGCTGCGCCGATAAGTTTCAAAAACAAATGGCGAGCTAACAGCCGGAATAGCTGTAGTCCGACAGCTTCTCTTCTTTGTCGAATTTCAAGGTGATCTGACACTGATTGGGCGAGAAATTGAACAGCGGCGCGCTGGTCTTACCTCCGGCGATGCGATAGTAGGTCCAGGTTTCACCTCCGAAGAAACGCGGGGACTTCCCGTCCGGCGCTCCCCAATTCTTCTCGAACCAGGCCTTGTCCTTGCCTTGCATCTCCGCCGGCTTCAGCGAAGCTTCCAGATAGGGGTTGTCGCCACCGCAGGCAGTGAGAAGCATGCAGAGCGCCGGAAGCCAGAGCAAACGTTTCATAAGGAACTCTCCTCGGTAAGAGAAGACCGTGAAGTAGAACACGACGCGGCGAATTGTAGCCGCCGGTGCATGGGCTGTCAAACGGCGTTGCGCGGTTGCGGCGGCCCTGACGTTCTCCCTACAATGGAAAGTCGTGTCGAGGGCGGGGCAGCGTCACAGTGGACCTGGTTTATTTGCCATGAAAGGATCACGCCATGAAATTCTATCTCGATACAGCCAGCGTGAAAGAAATCCAGGAGGCGGCAAGCCTCGGCTTGCTGGACGGAGTCACGACCAACCCTTCCCTCGTAGCCAAGGAAGGCCGTGTGTTTCGAGAAGTCCTGGTCGAAATCTGCAACATCGTGGACGGCCCGATCAGCGCCGAAGTCGTCAGCATCGAGGCGGACGCGATGGTCAAGGAGGGGCGGGAACTTGCGAAAATCCACAAGAACATCGTCGTGAAGATTCCCCTGATTGCCGAGGGACTCAAAGCCACCAAGCGGTTGACCGCGGAAGGCATCCGCGTCAATGTCACCCTGTGCTTTTCTCCGACACAGGCCCTTCTGGCCGCAAAGGCCGGGGCTTGGTGCGTTTCGCCCTTCATCGGACGGCTCGATGACATCAGTTCGAACGGGATGGAACTCATCCGCCAGATCATCACGATCTACAAGAATTACGACTACAAAACGTATGTCCTCGTGGCGAGCGTGCGTCATCCCCAGCACGTGGTCGAAGCGGCTTTGGCGGGCGGTCACATCTGTACGATGCCCTTTACCATCTTCCAGCAGATGGTAAAGCATCCCCTCACCGACGCCGGCCTGAAGAAGTTCTTGGCCGATTGGGAGTCTCAAAATAAAAAGAAATAGTTTCCGCTAGACATGGTAGCCAGACATGGTGCGGTCCTTTCGCTCAGGAGAGGACCGCGCTAAGCCTTCGAGCCGTGGATCAGGGCCCGTGCCAATCGATGATCTGTTTGGCCCGGCGGAAGATGGCATGGAACATCGGTCTCGTCAGTTTTCCCGTGAACGTATTCTGCTGGCTCGGATGATACGATCCGATCAGCGTGACGCGCCAGGGCATGAGGTATTCCCGTCCATGGCCGAAGAGGGGTAGCGGAGACGGAGGTATGAAACCCTCTTGTCTGCAGGTCTTCAGGTAATGGTCGAAGGCGATCTTGCCGAGCGCGACGATCACCTGCACATTTCGCAACAGCCGGATTTCCTCGCGAAGGAAGGTCCGGCAGGCGTCGAATTCATCCGGCGCGGGTTTGTTGTCCGGCGGCGCACAACGAACCGTGGCGCCGATATAGGCGTCCGACAAGGCGAGTCCGTCAGATCGATGCTGGGAAAGCGCCTGGTTCGCGAATCCGAAGCGATGCAACGCCTCGTACAGCCAGTCGCCGCTGCGATCTCCCGTAAACACCCGACCGGTCCTATTCCCTCCGTGGGCGGCGGGAGCCAGCCCCAATACATACAACCGTGCCTTGGCGTCGCCGAACCCAGGAACCGGCCGTCCCCAATAGGTCCAGTCTTGAAACTGTCTTCTCTTCGTCCGCGCGATCGCCTGCCGATAGTCGACCAGCCGCCGGCAGGCGGTGCAGGAGGCGATTCGATTGTTCAGCACCGTGAGCGAGCGCATGGCGTTGGGAGTGTATCAGGTGACCGCGATTGTCCGCCAGGCGCGGCGAACATCGAACTGCTTGCCGCTCAAGAGGCTTGCTGTTAGCATGGAAAATTATTCGTGAATCGTCCGTTCAACCTGGAGAACATTGCGTTATGGCACGGTGGCGTCGTCGGTTCCTGTACCTGCTTCCGCTTGTGATGGGCGTACGACTGTTTCTTGTCTCCGGTGCCTGGGCCGAGTCCGACCCGGTCACGCCAAAGGAAGGGATGCCGCGCCTGGGCGCCAATGGAGAGTCGGAGCGTGATCTGCTCCCGGGCGAGGTCATTGACGGGCAAATGGAGCCGGAAGAGCGTCTGGTTATTCTGCCCGAGATCAAGCGGGAAGGAGAGCGGTTTTTTCTCAGTTCGTTCAAGCTGCCCGATAAATTGACGTTCGCGGGGCAACCGATTCCCATGGACAACTGGCAAGTTCGGGAACGCATCGAATACGAATTTTACCAGTTTCTCGAGGACCAGGGCGAAAGCATTATCCTCGCCAAGCGCATGGGGCGCTGCTTCCCTCCGGCCGAGAAGCAACTCGCGGAAGCTGGACTGCCCGACGATCTCAAATACATGCTGTTGGTCGAGAGCAAGTGCATTGCCGCGGCCTATTCGCGCGCCAAAGCCTCCGGTCCGTGGCAATTTATTCCTTCGACCGGGCGTCGCTACCGGCTCAAGAGCGACTCGGTCCGCGACGACCGACGGAACCTGGAAATGTCCACGGAAGCGGCAGTCAAGTACCTCAAGTACTTGAAAGACTTCCAGCAGAACGACTGGTTTCTGGCCATGGCTTCCTACAACGCGGGAGAGGAACGGGTCCGCAAACTATTGAAGGATCAAAAGATCAACGACTACTGGCGAATGCACGGCCCTCGGGAAACCATGCGTTATGTTCCCCGAATCATCGCCGCCAAGGAAATCTATTCCCAGCCGGAGAAGTATCTGGGACTGAGCAAGAAGGATTTGTATCTCCCCCTGGAGACTGAAACGGTGACCGTGACCGTGAAGGAGTCTCAGCGGGCGCTGACTTCCATCGCCGAGGAGTTCGGGACGTACTATTTGGAATTGCGAATGCTGAATCCCGAGTTCAAGAAGGATGTGCTTCCGCACGGGGTCTATCAGATTCGAGTCCCCCGCCAGACCTGTCCAAGCCGGTGTTTCAAACAGGAGAAAACCCCCTAAGCCGGAATGGCGGCCGAGCTTCCGTTTTTGCTCCGAAACCGTCATCCTATCCGACGTCCCGGCTCGGCTCACCCCCCGAGTGGGCCTCTGACCGCTCGGGACGCAGGTTTATGACGATTCGACTGCCCACATCTCCGGTCAGCACTCTCCTCAAGCGAGTACTCGGACGAGCGATCAATGTCGCGGAGGGCGGGGCGGCCGTCAAGCGCGCCGTCGGCAGGCGCGGCGACGTGCTGACAATCGCATCCCGCCGATTCGACCTCCGACGATATGACCGGGTAGTCGTACTCGGTGCGGGGAAGGCCGCAGCGTCGATGGCCCGCGCGCTGGAACGGTTGCTGGGCAACCGGCTGGAGGGCGGACTCGTGGTCGTCAAGTACGGCCATGCAGTTCCGACGCGACGCATCGTGGTCTATGAAGCCGGCCATCCCTATCCTGACCGTGCCGGATTCCACGCCGCACGGCGGCTGATGCGCGCGGCATCCACGCTGTCCAAGCGCGATCTCCTGATTGTGTTGCTTTCGGGCGGCGCCTCCAGTCTGTTGCCCGCGCCCGTCCCCGGCATTAGCTTGTCCGACAAGCAACGGGTGACCAGGCGGCTGTTGCGAAGCGGAGCAGGCATCCAGGAGGTCAATACCGTGCGCAAGCACCTCTCGGCCCTTAAAGGGGGCAGGCTTGCGGCGATGACCTCCGCCAGAATCGTCACCCTGATCCTGTCCGACGTACTTGGCGACGATGTCAGCGCCATTGCGTCCGGTCCGACGGCCCCCGATCCCTCCACGTTTCGTCAAGCGGTCCTGTGTCTGAAGCGCCGCCGACTCTGGTCTTCCGTGTCTCCCTCGATGCGGAAGCATTTGGATAGGGGGTGCCGCGGCTTGGAAGTAGAAACGCCGAAGACCGGCGCGCCCTGCTTCAGGCATGTGCTCAACGTGTTGATCGGGAGCGGCGCATTGGCGGTGTCGGAGGCGGCGCGCGCCGCTCGAGAGGCCGGCTTCAGGACCGTGATCCATTCAATCAACTTGACCGGTGAGGCGCGTTTGGCAGGAGCGGAATTCGGGGCCATGGCACGGGATCTCCGCCGCCATGTCAAACCTGGCCGCAAACCCTGCTGTGTCATCACCGGGGGAGAAACGACCGTGACGGTGTCAGGCCAGGGACGGGGAGGCCGAGCGCAGGAGTTTGCCGTCGCGGCGGCGCAGGCCATTGCCGGGCTTCCAAATGTGTGGGTCGCGGCGGTTGGTACCGATGGGACGGACGGTCCGACCGACGCGGCTGGTGCGCTCGTGAGTGGACAGACTGCGGCGCAAGCCCTTCGAAACGGCATCGATCTCAATGCGGCGCTGAAGCAGAATAATACCTATCCCATACTAAAGCGCCTGGGGGCTCACATCATGACCGGTCCCACGGGCACCAACGTCAACGATCTTTACGTCCTGCTCGTCTTCTAGGTACTATCCCGACGATGGAGCGTCCGCTGGTTCTTCCCCTTGCCGCCTGTACGGATTCCTCACTGGCCGGGGGCAAGGCCCGGGGCCTGGCGCAGCTGATCGCCGCCGACATGTCTGTTCCATCCGGGCTCTGCGCGACCACCGCGTTCTACCGGGAATTCCTCAGACAAGCCGGCCTCACCGGGGCCGTCGATTCGCTGCGTGCAGCTGCGCTGTCCGGAGGCGATCGGGCGCCGCTTGCCCGTGACCTGCGCCTGCGTATTCTGAAGGCTCCCTGGCCGGGAGATCTTCGTCATGAGCTTGAGACCTCCGTTCTGAATCTCGGATTGAACGAAGCCACATTGTGGGCGGTGCGATCTTCGGCGACGAACGAAGACGCAATGCAGGCGAGCTTCGCGGGGCTGTATCGCACGCATCTCGGTATCCGCTTCTCCGGCATCCTGGCCGCGGTTCAGGACCTGTGGTCCTCTCTCTGGGAAGAGCGGGTGCTGGCCTATCATCGGAAGACTGCGGAGGCATCGTCGCTCCCGGAAATGGCCGTTGTCATTCAACCGATGCTCGATGCGACGGTTGCCGGCGTAGCCTACTCGATCGATCCCGTCACCGGCGAGAACCATATCGTCGTGGATGCCCTGCCTGGATTGGGTGCCCCGCTCGTCGATGGAACGGCGACGCCCGATCACTACGTCGTCCGTACGGAGTCTCCGGCGACCGGCGATGCGGTGATCACACGCGACATTATTGTGAAGTCTTCGGCCTTGCGGGTGGGACCGGACGGACTGCGGACTGAACCTCTCCCACACGACGCCGGCGCGTCTTCGTCGATGTCCGACCGGCAATTGATCGAACTCGCCGCAGTGACGAAACGGATCGAAGCGTTGCTCGGACATCCCGCCGACGTCGAATGGGCCATCGATCAACAAGGCCTCTGGCTGCTTCAGGCCAGACCTGTAACGGTCGCCGTCGGGGGCGGGCAGACGTCTGCCGGCGAGTGGGAATGGTCGAGAGCCAATCTCAAGGAAACCATGCCGGAAGTGCCGAGTCCGATCGGACTCTCGTTTCTTGAGCGCTTCATGGATGCCTATATCATCAAGCACTATCGGCGTTTGGGGTGCCGGATTCCTGAAGGAGCGTGCTCCGTTCGCGCCTTCCACGGGCGTCCCTACATCAACACCACGCTCTTCCACAGTCTCATTTTGCAGTTGGGAGGCGATCCTTCGTTGAATGCCGAGCAGATGGGCGGGGAGCCTGTCTCGATCGTTCAGCCGGAATCGGTGCTCGGACCACTCGTGCGTCTGCGCGCCGTCCGGCTGATGTGGCGCGAAATGAAGCGAGCCGTTTCCGATTCCCCCCGCTACTTTGCGGACATGAAGCAACAGGCATTGCGATATCAGCCTGACAACATCCGGGACTGGAAGGCAGACGATCTTGACCGGCACTTGGAAGAACTGGGCCGCAGACTCGACCGTCAGGAAATGACCTTTGGGATCGTGCTCGGCGTCGGACAATGTCTGCAGACCTTCAGCACGCTTTTGCCCGAGTGGCTGGGCGAGGATTGGCGAGGTCTGCTCAACGCGGCCTTGCAGGGGAAGGGCACGGTCATCAGCGCCCAACAGATCCACAGGGTGGCGGAATTGGTGGCGGCCGTCCGTCAGGACGAGACATTGCTCCATGGCATCGTGAACGAGAAGTGGGATCTGGCGACGCTCCGGCGGCAGGCCCCGCGTTCGCCGTTTCTCGCACGCTTTGACCGGTATCTGGAGGAGTTTGGCCATCGGGGGACAGGGGAGTCCGACGTAATGTCTCCGCGGTTTGCCGACCGGCCGGACGTGGTGCTCGACGTCGTTCGAGTCCAACTGAGCGGTCCTGTCGCCCGGCCGGAAGACATCGTCGCCCGACAGCGTGCGACGCGTGCCGCCGCCCTGGAGACGATCCGCGCCAGACTGGGCTGGCGGCTGGATCGGCTGGCGGTGTTTCTCTGGTGCTACCGCCGCCTCTGTCGGTTCCTCGCTCTGCGCGAAGCCAACCGCCACCATCTCATGTACTATTCCGCGGCGGTCAGGAACTTGTTGTTGCGGTTTGGTGCCTGCCTGGCGGCGCGCGGGACGCTTGCTGCCCCCGATGACGTGTTTTATCTCACATTGGAAGAGCGGGCATCCGTACTTTCGGCGGCGGAACGCGACTGGAAAGAAACCGTGCGTCTGCGCAAAGCGGATCGCCTGCGGTGGCTGGCGGTGCAGATGCCCGATACGATCCGCAACAGCCAGAACAGAACAGGCGGGGAGTCCGGGCCGACCGACGGCAGCTTACGAGGAACGCCGATCAGCACCGGCACGGTGATCGGGCCTGCCCGCCTGGTTCGGTCGATGGCGGATTGGCCCAAGGTGAGGCCTGGAGACATCATCGTGGCGCCGGTCATCGATCCCGGCATGGCACCTCTCTTCGGCATTGCGGCGGGGCTGGTGGCAGAAATGGGCGGCACCTTGTCGCACGGAGCGATCATCGCCCGGGAATATGGGCTGCCTGCCGTCGCCAACGTGTCCGGTATCGTCGGTCTGCTGAAGGATGGTGAACGGGTCCAGGTGGACGGCGGTTCAGGACAGGTGCACATCGACTCCGCTGCCGGCAATTGATTGCCGTGATGAAACCTCGCTAGAGCCGAATGACTCTAGTTGTGCGTGCTTGACCTTTGATTGGAATTTCCGTACGCTCAAACGCAGTCCTCTTCATCATCACCACAACGTCCAACTCGTCGTTCGGTAATACCCACGATGGTCCCGCGGATCACGTTCGATGATTGAGAGCATCCCCTTCAGCTTGGGTCTTGCCGTCGGAGCCGTCGTCGGATCCGTTATCGCGTGGTTGGCGGTGTCCGCCAAACTGCGTTCCGTCTTCCACGGCCAACTGACTTCAATCAGTGAACGAGCCCAGCGTGCCGAAACTCTGTCGGAAGAGCTGCGGCGGCAGCGCGAGACCGAACAGACCGAACATGGTCGACTCCGGCAGGAATTCCAGGACATGTCCCGTTCCTGCGCCATTGCGGAGACTCGGGCGGCTGAGGCGTTCAGGCATGCCGAAGAGCAAAAGACCCTGCTGTCCCAGGCGCGCCAGGAATTGGCGGACTCTTTCCGTGCCCTGTCGGGCGAGGCACTCAAACACAACAACGAAGCATTCCTGAGCCTCGCCAAGGCAACCTACGAGACGCTGCAAACGGAGGCCAAAGGCGATCTGGCGCAGCGGCAGCAGGCCATCGACGAACTCGTGAGGCCGTTGACCGAGTCGCTGCACCGGTACGATGAACAACTGCGCGCGATGGAGCAGTCCCGTCAGGCCGCGTACGGCGGCTTGGATCAACATATGAAATTGCTCGCCGAGTCTCAGCAGCGCTTGAAGGAAGAAACCGGCAATCTCGTGAACGCGCTGCGTGCGCCCGCCGTGCGGGGTCGTTGGGGGGAAATTACGCTCAAGCGCGTGGTAGAACTGGCTGGAATGGTCGCGCATTGCGATTTCACCGAACAAGAATCGGTGGCCGTGGAAGACGGGCGCCTCCGCCCCGACATGATCGTGCAGCTTCCGGGAGGGCGGCAGATCGTCGTCGATGCCAAGGCCGCATTGAACGGATATCTGGACGCCTACGAAGCGTCCGGCGAGGACCAGCGGCGCGAGGGGCTCCGGCGGCACGCCGCCCAGGTCCGGACCCATATGGGCCAGTTGAGTCTCAAGGCCTATTGGAGCCAGTTCGCGCAGGCGCCGGAATTCGTCGTGCTGTTTCTTCCCGGTGAGCAGTTCCTCGGGGCGGCCCTCGAACAGGATCCCGGACTCATCGAGGATGGATTCGCGCAAGGCGTGGTGCTGGCGACCCCGACGACGCTGATGGCGTTGTTGCGGGCGGTCGCGTACGGGTGGCGCCAGGAACGGCTCACCGCTCACGCCGAAGAAGCTGGACGGCTGGGGAAGGACCTCTATGAGCGAATGGCGGTGCTGGCCGAGCATCTGAACGACGTCGGCCAGGCGTTGGGCCGGAGCGTGACGGCCTATAACAAGGCGGTCGGCTCGCTGGAAACGCGCATCCTTCCCGCCGCGCGGCGGTTCAAAGAATTGGGGGTCGCCTCCGACAAGGATATTCCCCTGCTCGGGCCGATGGAGATCGTCCCCCGCAGGACTTTACCTCATGACGAATAAGGACGAATCCATGCACGATGCCCAGGCCATGGTGGAAGCGTTTCATCGTATGTTCGACATCGTGACCAATTCGACGCCGACGGCGGTCGGTCCGGACACGCGGCAATTGCGCATTCGCCTGATTCAGGAAGAGTTCGACGAGCTGCGGGAGGCGTTGGAAAGCGACGACTTGCCGGCGGTCGCCAAAGAGTTGGCGGACCTGTTGTATGTCGTCTACGGCACCGCCGTGTCGTACGGCATCGACATGGATCCGGTCTTTCGAGAAGTCCACCGTTCCAACATGAGCAAAGTCGGGGGACACAAGCGGGAGGATGGAAAGTGGGTGAAGCCGCCGACCTATTCGCCCGCCCTCATCGGTCCGATCCTGGAGGGCCTGAGAGCGGAGGGAAAGCTGCAATAAGCGCAATGACTGCCGAGGAGGCCGTCTGACCGGTATGAAGTCTCTGCGCTGCCCAAATTGCGGAACGCCATTTGTCCGGGTGACTCCGCACGAAGGAACGGTCGAACGCCTTCTGAGCCGGTTCAACATGTTTCCATTCCGGTGCCAGCTGTGCACGAACCGGTTCCGCGCCTTCTATCCCGGTGCCCGGCAAAATACCCAGACATTCGACCGTCGCGAGTTCAAACGGCTTTTCGCATCCATCGAGGCGCAAGTCCTCGACGAGCGGCAGTCGCCCTTCCTCAACCGCATCACCGATATTTCAATGGCGGGGTGCACTCTCGTGGGAACCGGTTTCGCCAAGGGCGCCTTTGTGGAATTGGTTCTGAAACCGACGTCCGGGAGCGAGGAGATCCGGATCGAAACGGCGATGGTCTGCTCCATCCATCCCGCATCGGTCGGCTTGCGGTTTCTCGAGGTGGAGCAGGCCGACAAGGAGCGTCTCAGCCAGGTGGTGCTCGGGTTGTTGGTGAGTCAGACCAATCCGATCATGAACGTGTAACGCGCATTAAGCAGATCTCCGTCCCCTCCGGGCCGATCCTGCCGATGGGACCGCGACCGTGACGTTGTCGATCAATCGGACTCGGCCGATCCGGATCGCTCCCAACAGGACGACCGAACCGGAGACCTTCTTCAGGGGTTCGAGCGATGCGGCGTCGCAGACCGCCAGATATTCCGGTCTCACGATCCGGTCTTCCGCCATCATCCGCTTCATGATGCGATCCACCTGCCGGCCGTCGCGCAGGCCGTCCAGAATGGCCTGACGCCCGGCCGATAATGCCCGGTACAGGACCGGCGCGCGACGGCGGTGATCCGGTGACAGATACACGTTGCGTGAACTCATAGCCAGTCCGTCCGGTTCCCGTACCGTCGGATGAACCGTGAGGCCGACGGCCAGGTTCAGATCCGCGATGAGCCGCCGCACGAGCGCCGCCTGCTGGAAATCCTTCTGGCCGAAGACCGCATGATGGGGACGGACCAAGCTGAAGAGTTTCACCAGGACCGTCGCGACGCCTCCGAAGTGATGCGGGCGGGCGGTCCCTTCCCAGCGGCCGGCCAATTCCGGAACCATCACCGAGGTTTGAAACCTTTCCGAATACATGTCAGCTGGTGTGGGTTCGAAACAAACGTCGACTCCCTCCGCTCGGCACAACCGGCGATCCCGCGCGATCGGGCGTGGATAGCGCGACAAGTCTTCTTTGGGCCCGAACTGCGCCGGATTCACGAAAATACTCACGACCAGGGCATCGCACCGCAGTCTCGCGGCGCGGATCAAAGCCCGGTGGCCGTCGTGGAGTGCCCCCATCGTGGGGACAAATCCGATCGTCACACCCTCTCGCCGGAGGCGATCGCTCCACAGGGTCATCGCATGGAGATTGCGGATGATCTTCATGAGTGTGGAGGAGGACTGCACGAGGGGCGGGAGCCGTATCGGGTTGACGGCTGAGGAAACAGGAGGCGGACGTCGGAGGAATCCTTGACGTCGGACAGGAGCCGGCTGACGGTCTGTCCCATCGTCGGATGGACCAGAAGCGGATCGAGCTCATTGAGGGGAATCAACACGAACCGCCGCTGGTGAAGCCGCGGATGGGGGACCCTCAATCCCGGTTCGTCGATCACGCGGTCTCCATAGAACAGCAGATCGAGATCGATGGTGCGGGGACCGGCCCGGTCGGACTCGTCGCGGCCCAGTGATCGCTCGATTTCCCTGAGGACGGAGAGCAGACTGTGCGGCGTGATGTCCGTTTCAATCTGCACGACGCCGTTCAAGAACCAGCCCTCTCCGGGATGCGCGCCGTCCTGCACCGGTTCCGTCTCATACAGCAAGGACACGCCCGACAGGCGGCTGTGCGGCAACAGGCTCAACAGCGTGACGGCGCGGTCGCACAAGTCGATGCGATTGCCGACATTGGAGCCGAAACCGATGTAGACCGTTTCGCTCATGCAAATAGCGTTGAGTGTTTAAAACCCGGCCTTCTTTATCCGTTCCACCGCCTCCGCCAGTCGTTCTTTCGTCGTACAGACGGTCATCCGGATGTACCCTTCGCCCGGCGTGCCGAATCCGTTGCCCGGGGTCGTGACGATCCCGGCCTTTTCCAGCAGATGAGCCGTGAACGACGCGGAGGTGTAGCCTTTCGGAACCGTGACCCAGACATAGAAGGCGGCAGGAGGCGGATCGACCTCCAGGCCGAGCTTCTTCAAGCCGGGCACCAGCGTGTCGCGGCGCTCCTGATAGATCTTCCTGAGCCCGTCGGTAACGGTATCGTCCAGTCCGAGCGCGGTGATGCCGGCCGCCTGCACGGCTTCGAAGACTCCCGAGTCCAGGTTGCTCTTCACTTTCCCGAGTCCCGCCAGCACGCTCTTGTTGCCGACGACAAAGCCGATGCGCCAGCCGGTCATATTATAGGTCTTCGAAAGCGAATGAAATTCCACGCCGACGTCTTTCGCGCCGTCGACTTCGAGGAAACTCGAAGGCCGTTTCCCGTCATAGAAAATTTCCGAATAGGCCGCGTCGTGGCAGACGATCACATGGTATGTCTGCGCAAACTCGACGACACGTTTGAAATAGTCCTTGGTCATGATCACGGAGGTGGGATTGTTCGGGCTGTTCAGCCACATCAGCTTGGCCTTTTGGGCGACCTCCTTGGGGATCGCGTTCAGATCAGGCAGGAAGCCGTTGGCTTTCGTCAATGGCATGATGTGCGAGACGCCGCCCGAGAAACCGGTTCCCACGGGATAGACCGGATAGCCCGGACTCGGTACCAGCACCACGTCGCCGGGATCGACGAACGCGAGGTGGATGTGCCCGATGCCTTCCTTGGAGCCGATCAGGGTCAGGACTTCATCGGCTGGATCGAGCGACACGTTGAATCGCCGCTTGTACCAATCCGCAACGGCTTTACGAAAGGCCAGCATGCCCTCATAAGAAGGGTACTGGTGGTGCTTTGGATTCTTGGCGGCCTGCGCGAGGCTGTCGATGATGGGGCCGGGCGTCGGCAAATCCGGATCGCCGATTCCTAGATTGATGATGTCCACACCCCGGGCAATCGCTTCTTGTTTCATCTTGTCGATGGCGGCAAAGAGATAGGGGGGGAGTGTCTTGATGCGATTGGCGACTTCAATCGGGAAACCAGCCATTGCTGATGCTCTCCTTTTCTAATCGAGAATGGACAGGGGGCAGACCAAAAGAGCCCCTAGACTACTAGAGGAACGATCCGGCAATCAACGTTCGCACGGGATCAAGGCGCCGACCAGGCTGTCGGCGAATCGCTGCAGGGCAGGCAGGTGCGGCCACGCGGCCTCCGTGATCTGCTGGGCCGTCATTCCGGTCCGGGCCAGATCCACGGCGCATTCGCGACACAGTTGATCGATTCCAGCCCGCTCCATTTCCGGGTGAAACAGGAGCCCATACGCCCGGTCGCCGTATCGAAAGGCCTGGAGGGCGATGTCGGACGCTGCCAGGGGCATGCAGTTTTCGGGAAGCTCGAAGATCTCTCCGTGCCACTCGAAGACATCGAATGAGTTCGGCAACCCGCTGAAGACGGGGTCGGACGTTGCCTCAGGGGTGAGCCGAACGGGCGTCATGCCGATTTCCAATGCCTTGCCGGGCCGTACCACCGCTCCGAGCGCCTTCGCCATGAACTGACTTCCCAGGCAGACGCCGATCACAGGGTTGCCGGCCAGCAGCGCTTTTCGGATGAACGCCGTCTCCTTTGCGATCCAGGGATCGGAATCGTTGGCCGACATCGGTCCTCCCATCACGATCAGCAGATCACCTGAATCGTCCGGCAGGCCGTCTTGAGGAACGAGATGGCGTTCCAGGAGGACGCGTCGCCGCCGGAGGGACGTTTCGAAAACTCCCGGCCCTTCGAACGGCACGTGCTGGAGACAGACGGCGCGCATTGACACCTCGAGAAGACGGCACTACGCTCTGCGTGCCGGAAGGCATAACCCGAGTCACGTCCGACTGCAACCGAAATGTTCGTCCTCGGGACATCTTGACGGGACGCGCGGCGGAGGGATCTTGAAAGAACCGGATCTTGATTGGCTGGTCCACAACAGGTCGGCGATCCAGGAGCTTCTGCTCGAACTCTGGAAGGAGTTTCCGGAAACGCCGTCGGCCGATTCGCAGCCTGGGGCCGCACTCCAGTTGCTCGTCGGCGTGACGTTTTCTCTCTGGCGCGCGGTCTTTCTGGCCGAGAGCCCCCGTGATTGGCAGGAGCACGCCAGTCATGCGAAAAAATTCCTCCATCTCGTCGTCAAGGAACAGACGATGGGGCACGCCCAGGAGCGCGAGGCCCGCTACTGGACCGTCGGGTATTATTTGACCAGCGCATTTCTTCGGTTGGAATCGGCCTACGCCATGTTGAATTACGATTCGCCGCTGAGAGGCCTCGTCACCCGATTCATCGTTCGCCGGGGCGGTACGATCGATGAGGCAGCAGACCCGAAAGCGCCGTGGGAAACGGCCGTCGGTGCGGTGAGGGACCTGCTGGGCGAGGCGCGCCGGCGCCTGGCCGGCGAATGATCGCGGACTCTCTGCGCCGTGGACGATGCGACCGGTCGTTGTCAAGCGTTCCCGGCGTAGTTCGGCTTCTCCGCTGGTCGTTCGCCTGCGGCTGCGATACAATCTTCGTTGTGAAACAATCCATTAAACAGGTCGACGACCTCCGGTGGCTCTTGGGTCATACGGGAGGGTTCCGGGGCGGGTACGTCACCGACGTTCAGATGTCCAAGAGGCGGCTGTTCGACGAGGGATCCGCACGCGAAGTGCTGGCCGACACGAGCGTCACCGTCGTGGTTCGCTACCGACTCCGGCAGATGGAACGTGTGGCGAAGCTCACGATGACCGGAGTGACCGATTTTTCTATTTTCGAGCAGGAAGGCGCGGACTGTTCGTCTCTGAGCACGATCCAGGCTGAATGTACCGCCGGAAAGTTACGGTTTTGGTTCGACCCGCAGGGTGAACTCTATGTCGTCTGCGATGAGGCCCAGTTCGAGGAAGTGGCGGTACCGTTTCGCGACGAGACGTTTCGGGATCAACCGGCCCAATGGACGTTTCAAAGTCCCGTCGCAGAGTGGCCGACGGTGGAATGGCTCCTGAAGGGCCTGGAGGAGTCCGGTTTGCCCTGTACCTGGAAGCAGAGCAAGGCTTCCACCCGGCGCCAAGGGACCGTTCAGTGGGAAGGGGATCTCCTGCCGGCCGTCGAACCTGAGCGACCGGATGACGGTGGCGTCCATGCCATGCTGTACGGGCCGGTCGACGGTCCGGGATTCGGCATCGTGTTGCACGTAGCGGGAACGCAAAGCCCCGCCGCCTGCCGGATTCTTTCCAGTACGGCGGATCTGCTAGTGCGGCATTTCTGCGGCCGCTGTCTGGTGGGTAATACGATCATTCCCGGCGGCGATTGGCTGAACTGGAAATCGCTGGAACACCGGCGCCTGACCGGACCGGAGCCTCTCGAAGACTAGGAAGGACAACGCGCAGGGAAGGGATGCGAAACCTGCCGTCCGATGGAACAGGCGGATGCCGAGTCGTGCGGCGAGTCTCTGAAAAATGCGAGTATAGAACCGAGGAACGCTTTAACGTCCCAGCTCAGGCAAGAGCTTCTTCGCTGGCATGACCGGCGGTGCGATTGTCGCTGCTGGGGGAAAATACCGTCGTCCCGTTGAGGCGGGGTCTGCCGCTTTCGTGCTTCCGATTCACGCATTCCACCAACGCCCAAAACCGCAGCGGATTGACGTTCTGTTTGCGCGTGACGTGGAGGTTCGTTCCCTCCAGCACCGTATGCAGGGCCAAATCCGTGCGCCATCCGAGGTGTTTGGTCAACGGTGAAATGACCTTCTCCACCGCCGCGATGACTTTGTTCCCGTTGCTGAAGTGATTGAGCATGATGATGCGCCCACCGGGCCGGCAGACGCGAATCATTTCATTGACCAATTTTCGATGATCGGGAACGGCCGTGACGACGTAGGCGGCGACGACAGTGTCGAAACTGTTGTCCTCGAATTCCATGGCGCCTGCGTCCATGCGATGCAGGGTGACGTGGTCCATCTGGTGTTCGATCGCGCGTTTCTTGGCGACGTCCAACATGCCTTCGGAGAAATCGATACCGACGATCCGACAATGACGGGGGTACATGGGGAGAGCGAGGCCGGTGCCGACTCCGACTTCGAGAATGCGTTCGCTCGGTTGGACGTTCAGGTTGCGGATGGCGGATTCACGTCCTTCATGGAACACCTTCCCGAAAATCTTGTCGTAGACTCCGGCATAGGACGTATACACCCGCTCGATCTTGTGCAAATCCATAGTTCCTCCAACCCAGACATCATGTGTCCTGCCGCTTGGGAAGGCAGGCATCGATTGCGTCAGAATTCAGTGGAATCTGTCGTTTATGACGGCGGAGCGCCTGAAATGAAGCGAGGGACCCGCCTAACCAAAACAGGCGTACCATATCCAACTCGCGGGGTTGAGTCAACACAATACTCGCTCCGAGGCAGGGTTCTTGTCGTTCGATTCCAGGACGGCGGTCTCCCGGACTTGATTCGACCGCGAACGCTGTGGGATAGGTACGCCCCATGGTCCTGGCTGGTCTGTTTGCCGGTGTACTCTGCCTCGGGTTGATTCTCGGAGACTGGCTCTACTTCATCAGACTCACGCCCGATGCCATCCGCTACGGCTGCGGCATTGCGCGCAGCCTGGATCAGTTTCCCGCTGATCGGGTCGTCCACGTGAGCCGGCGGTTCGATGCGAACGGCGTGCTCTCGCTTCCGCACGGGATCGCCCGGTACTACCCGGAGCTCCGTCAGATCGCCATTCGTCCCCAATACCACCTGTTTTCCATGAGCTTCCGTACCGCCTGGCCGTTGAAAGGTCTGGTTCACCTGTCTGCCGATGCACCGCAGGCCACGGCCGTCTGCGTCAAGCGAATTCCCTGGTCGTCCGCCATCATCACCCTCGTCTGGTTCCTGCTGGTGAGTCTCGGGACCGCGGCGTTCCTGGTGACCTATGCACTGCAGGGCGGATTCAATTCGTTTACCGGGGTACTCATGGGGACGGGGATTCTCGGAATCGGGCTGCTCGTCCTCGCTTTCGGCGCCGTCACGGTCGTGTTTTCCTACCGGCTGGAAAACAGCCGCTTGATGAAGGTGTACGGCGAGCTGCTCGACGACGCCGAGAATTCCCTCAGGACGTGAAGAGAGACAAGAGCTGGTCGTACTCCTGGGAGAGATCGACGGACGCCCGGTCTCGGGCCAAACCGGCGATGATGCCGCGGTGTTTCTTGCTGAGGCCTGAGGCCTCGAAGGCCAGGCGGAACTGCGACCACTTCAGTGCCGGATCCGCCGCGACCCGCGCCTGTTCGTCTTTCGGAAGCGCATGAAGCGTTGCTGTGAGCGTTCGAATCGCCTTTTCCACGCTTTCATACGGAGGAGCGAGCTTCAGACGTCCGTAAAACGTCTCCAGATGAGAGCGGAATTCCTCTCGGAGTTGCTGAATCCATGGCGATGGGGCAGGTGACGAGTCCGACATCGGTGACGCCGATGATACGGTATGATGACGCACGGTGACAACGGTCCGATGAGGACCCATTCGGATATTCCTTGGGAGGTTTTCCATGCGGGAAGCGACGTGGGCGGTGTGGGGTTTGATCGGATTGGCTGTTTTGAGCGGGTGTTCAGCCGCAAGACATCATCACGGCATGATGGATCACGGGAAGGGCGAGGCCTATTGGCAAAAAGGCCAACAGGAGATGGCCGCATTGGTCGATCGGACGGTAAACGATCAGGACAAGGCTAAACGGGTCAAGGGCATCGTCGGCGATATCATCACGGAGCTCAAGGCGGGACGCGAGCAGGAACGTGCGTACCATCAGCAGCTCTTTGCGCTGAACGCGAACTACGCGGCTGCGCCGGAAGAGTTCATGAAGATCTTGGACGAGGCCAACAACCAACGGATGCGCACCGCCACGACGGTTCTGGGACAGCGGTTTAGGATGAAGGAGCTGATGACGGCGGATGAGTGGAAAGTATTGTCGGATCAGATGTCGGCCTATAGCGGCCGATACCAGCACGACGGTACCGGAGCGAAAACGGGCTACTGAAGGAGCAAGTGACGCGTATCTCGTGAAGCGTCGTTCGCTTGCAAGATACGAAATACGAACGACGAGATACTTCCGCTAGGTTCGAGCAGGCGCGGTTGTGAGAGGCAGAGGCGTCCACGTGGTGCCCCCATCCGTGGAGCGGTACAACCCGCTGCCGTTGGTTCCGACGTAGAGCGTTTGGGGGTTCTGGCGCGACATGGCCAGGGCCCGGATGTTCAGCGTGGACAGTCCCTGGTTCATCGCCTGCCACGTGGCACCGCTGTCGGTGGATTTCCAGACGCCGCCCGGGCCGCCGATGTAGACCACCGAGGGTTGCGTCGGATGAATCACGATGCTGCTGACAAAAGGGTCGGGCAGGGACTGGCCGATGCGGTTCCACTCGGTTCCCTTGTTTGCGGTGCGGAAGAGTCCTTTGGTCGTTCCGGCATAGACGACGTCGGGATTTATCCGGTCGATCTCGATCGCATTGACGCCCAAGGCCATGGAGGCCATCAGTTCACTTTCCGGGATCAGTCCAGTGTTCACCTTTTTCCATGACATCGCGGCGTCGTCCGAACGATAGACGCCGCCGGTGGTGCCTCCATAGAGAATCGTCGGATCCTTCGGATTGATCGCGATGGAGGTCACGATATGGACCTCTTTCATGCCGTTCATCCGTTCTTCCCATTCACGGCCCGCATCCTTCGTGTAAAAGGCGCCGACCGTCGTGGCCGCATAGATCTTCTCGCTCAGCACCGGGTGGAACACGAATTGGTTGACGAAGGAGACGTGTTCCTTGAGTCCGACATTGTGCGGGAGCCAGTGCTGTCCCCCGTCGGGGCTCTTATAGACCGCATCACCCATGGTGCCGGCGTACACGGTGGCGGGAAGCTGCGGATCGAGAGCCACCGTCGTCACGCGCCTGGCGCTGAAGCTTGGGAAACGTTCCCAGAGCCGGCCGCCGTCGCGGGTCTTATAGACGGCGTCGTTGGTGGCCACGTAGACAATGTTGGAGTTGGTCGGATGGAGCGCGATCGAGACGATCGCCTCGCTGTCCTTCTGGCAGCCGGTCATACAAACGATGAGCAGAAGGACGACGGGAACCAGCAGCGACATGCGAGGAATGAGACGCATGGTGGGGGGAGACGTAACCACAGGGGAAGAGGGGAGTCAACAGGGGGATTCAAGCGAAGGGATAGCGGGTCACTCAACTGACGCATCTCCTTGTCGCCTTGACAGACGAAGGGGACTTAAAGAGGATAAGCGGAATCGGCGTTGATGGAGAAGGAGTTCGGAAGATTGCGAGCCATTTCTTTCTCAGCTCGGTCACTCCGCTCGGGTCAACATCGTTGTCCGATAGCAGTCTCACCGCAGCCTTGGCTTATGTGGAGGGACTGACCCCGGCAGCCCAAGTTGCTGCACGCGACGTGCGAAACGCACGAGCGTGATGGCGGCCTTTCGGTGCTATTGGTAACCACCTATGAGCCAAGTCGCGAAAAGGTCGCGTTTCAAGGCAACACTGCTTCGCCCGGCCAAGTCGGGCAAGGCGAGCTCTTGGGCCTTTCTGGTTCTGCCAAAATCCGCAAGTGAAAAGCTGCCACGGCGCGGCAGAACAAGCGTAGAAGGAACGATCAACGGCCACCTTTTTCACGCCACGCTAGAGCCGGATGGGCAATTGAGCCATTGGTTAAAGGTCAGCAAAGCGCTGCGTGAAGCTTCTGGCGTAGAGATAGGAGAGACGGTTACGCTGAAGATTGCTCCCATGGCGAAGGAGCCGGAACCGAAGCTGCCGCCAGACTTCCAAGCAGCGCTTGCCGCTTCCCCGAAGGCCAAGGCGATATGGGATGCCACGACAACCATTGCCCGGATAGACTGGGTACACTGGGTTGAGTCTGCGAAACAGGCAAAGACTCGCAAGAGCCGGATAGACGATGCGTGTGACATGCTGGCTTCCGGGAAAAAACGGGTCTGCTGTTTCGATCCATCCGGGTTCTACAGTAAAAGCTTCAGCGCACCGACGCCACATCGCGGCGCGGCTTGATTCAGGCGTTGGGCGACGTCGAGACACGACGATAGGCAGGCTCGCAGAATAGCAATGAAAGACGGCGATCTTCCTACGACAGATGGTGAGCGCTGCTGGCGACTTGCGGGAGGTCGCAGGGGAGATCGGAGCTCGCCTACTTTCCCAGCCCTAGACGGTAGTAGAGATGGTGAGGCTCCTGCGACTTGCGCTTCGGCTCGGGTACCACATTTGTCGAGCGGATGCGACCAGCCATTGGCTGGCGATGTCGAGGTTCGATGTTTCGCTCAAGCGAAGCTTGGAGCGAAACGAGTTTCGACGTCGAGCAGACGAGAGACGTAGTGTGGTCGAGCCGGAGTGCCGGAGCAGGGGCCACATCGTCTCCACTCCAACCCACTCTTACAACTTCTTCGTGAACCGCTCCGCGTAGCCGGTCAGCTCCATGTATCCCTTTCCGGTGATCGGTTTTTCCTGAACCGTACCGGTGACGTCGATCGCTCCTTCCCAGTACGTAACCTGTGTGCTGCGGGTCGTCGTCAACTCCTGTTCGGCCATCAGCGGAGCCAATTCAAGCGAGAGTTGTTTTGACGCGACCGTCAGGCGCCAGCGTTGCGGATAGACGGCCTTGCTCGCCGGGCTCGTCCAACGGCTCAACGGTTCAAGTTTCAAGTCCTTGAAGGCCAAGTGCTGTGGGGTCCCGTCCTTGTCGATGAAGGTCCCGCTGGAGACCGGATCGGCCGATCCGTCGGCTCGGCGGAGACGATAGAGCATGAGCTCCGTGCGATCGGAGAGCTGCAGGCTGAACCAGTCCCATCCGACTACGTCCTCACCGAGATCGGCGGAGCCGAATTCATGGTCCATCCAGCCTGTGCCGGTCACGTCGAACGATTCGTGGCCGATCCTCAGTTGGCCGGCCGCAGCCATGCTGGTGAACGAATAATAATGGGAAGCCTGAGCCTGGGCCGCCCCTTTTCGGCTGATCCCGCCCGTGCCATGCACGACAGGCGGTTTGTCGGGCGTCAGATCGAGAGCGAGAGCCAGATCCTGATCGGCTGCCTGCAGCCGATGGCGCACCGGGTCCGGGTGCGCCTCAGCGCTCCAGCGATCGATCCAGACGTGCAACCGATCGGAATCCGCTCCGGCTTTGCCAAGTCCCGCCCTGCTGAGTTTCTCGGCGTACCGGAACTGTCTGCCGTCGAGGTCCGTCACGGCGAAATGGGCCAGGTAGAGGTGAGAAATGGACCACTGCGATGGAAAGGTTGTGATCTGTTCTTTCGGCACGCCTCGCCGGAAAAATGTGAGCTGGTAGCCGAACCGGCGTCCGGTCGCCGTGGCAAGGTGGCCTGTGTAGTACCACCACTCGGTACGGAACTCGTCATGTGACCCATGGTCGCGCGGGAACTGATAGACGTACCCCTTCGTGGCGGGTCGAAACTCGTCGGTGACCTTGGCCGCGAACGTGAGCGTGGCCAGCAGCGGCAGGGCGGGAAGAGCCCACCACCAGCATCGTCGGTTTGAAGTCTCCATTTGCATAAACGGTGAATGCCTGACGTCGTAAGATGTCGGAGCCATGCGCTTATAGCACGGCGGAGTGCAAGTGATAAATCCCCGCTATTGACAATATGTTTATGCGTTACGAATCGGGCTGATCCGTCACGTCCGCCGTTGACAATTTTGCCGGCCATCGGCTATCGTGAGCCATGCAAACCGATCAGGAACGGGATCCGCCCGGATCCCCGGGACGGGACCGTGGGCCGTCATTCCCCATTCCCAGCCGTATTCCTATTTTTGCATTACCGAACGTCGTCTTGTTTCCCAAGACCTATCTGCCGCTGCACATTTTCGAGCCTCGCTACCGTCAAATGGTTGACGATGCCGTCGTGGCCGGCCAATGTATTGGAATGGCCTTGCTCAAAGAAGGCTGGGAACCGGGCTACCACGGAAATCCTCCAATCTATTCGATGGGATGTGTCGGCCGGCTGGTGAGCGTGCAGCCTCTCGGGGATGGCCGGTCCAATATTCTTCTGCAGGGACTCGAACGGTTCGAGGTAGCGGAAGAGTCTTATGACAAGGCCTATCGGCAGGCCAATATTCAGGTCAAAACCAGGCCGTCGGAATCCGTGCTCGAAGAGGGCCTCCGCAAGCATCTCGTGTCGGTGCTCGAAGACTACCTCGAGACCCGCGAAGACGCGGTGGCCTGGCAAGGCTGGTTTCGTGATGACATCAGCGACGAGATCCTGGTTCATACCTTGTCGTCCTATCTGGGCTGTACCGCCTTGGAAAAACAATTTCTATTGGAAGCCGAAAGCCTTCATCAACAGGCGCGCCGCCTCTGTGATTTGATTCACTTTCTCATGCACGGTCGCCACGGCGTAAAGGGGTGGGGATAGACACTATGGACCGGGCGATCGCGATCGACGTCTCTCATCTGTCCAAATCCTACGACGGCCATGCGGCCGTAACCGACATTTCTTTTCAAGTCTATACGGGAGAAATCTTCGGACTGCTCGGGCCCAACGGCGCCGGAAAGAGCACGACGCTGCGCACGCTGATTACTTTGCTGGCGCCCACATCCGGCTCCGCGCGCATCCTGGGACACGACTCGGTCAGGGATGCCGATACGGTCAGGCAGTTGATCGGCTATGTCCCGCAGGAGCGGGCCATCGACCGGTTCTTGACCGGACGCGAGCATTTGGAACTGCTGGCCGCCCTCTACCATCTGCCGAAGGCCGAAGCGGGTCGCCGGATCATCGAATTGCTGAAGCTGGTGGAGTTGGAATCGCACGCCGACCGTCCGGCGAAGACCTACTCGGGGGGCATGAAACGCAAGCTCGACATCGCCTGCGGTCTGCTCCCGAATCCGAAGATTCTCTTTCTGGACGAACCGACGTTGGGTCTGGACGTCCAGAGCCGGCTCCGTATCTGGGATTACATCCGCATGCTGAAGGCCAGAGGAATGACCGTCGTCATGACGACGAACTATCTGGACGAAGCGGATCAGCTGTGCGACCGGTTGGCGATCATCGACGGGGGGACGATCAAGGTCATCGGTTCTCCGGTCGAGCTGAAGGTCGGGCTCGGCGGCGACATCGTCTCCCTGACGTTGAAGGAGACCGATCGCATTCAGGCCCTGACCTCTTCGCTCAAGGGTCAACCGGCGATTCGAGCCGTCAACGCGACGGCCACAGGATTGGACATCCGGGTCGAGTCGCCCGAGAAAGCGTTGCCGGCGATTCTGGAGTCTGCAAACCGGCTGGGCTGCGGGCTCAAGTTCATCCGATACAACCGTCCGCGGCTGGACGACGTGTTTATCGCCCATACCGGGCGCCGCATCCAAGAGGAAACTCCGAATGCGGGCAGTGAGTAGGTTTTCATTTTGTAGGGTTCAGTTCGCTATCGATAACTTACACTTCCAAACATAGAACTCAAACCCCCCTAGGAAACGATGAACGAGTACTGGCAAGAAATTCATGCCTTGACCATGCGGTGGGTACGGCGGTTGAGCCGTGAAAAATTCAGCATGCTGTTTACGCTGGTCCAGCCGATGCTGTTCTGGCTGATTTTTTTCGGCAATCTGTTCCAACGCGCCGCCGACTCGCAGGTCATGCAGGCTCCGAACTACATCAGCTTCCTTGCGGCCGGCGTCGTCGTCATGACGGTGCTCAACAACGGACTGGCCGGAGGGGTGGATCTCCTCTTCGACAAGGAAAACGGGTTCCTGGAGCGGTTGATGTCCACGCCGATCCGCCGGAGTTCCGTCATCCTGAGCCGGTTCCTCTTTGTGATGACGATCACCTCGCTTCAAGTACTGGTCATCCTGGGCGTGGCGTTCCTGTTCGGCGTCCGTCCGGCGACCGGCTTGCTCGGCATCGCCGTTATCTTATTGATCGGCATTTTGTTCGGCGTCGGATTGACGGCGATCTCGATGGCCATGGCCTTCTCTGTCAAAAGTCACGGGGATTTCTTCTCTGTCCTCGGGTTTCTGTCGCTCCCCATGATATTCTTGAGTTCGGCATTGGTGCCGCTCGCGGCGATGCCGGGATGGATGGGATTTCTTGCCCAGTTCAATCCCATGACCTGGGCCATCGATGCCGTGCGGCCTTTGATCCTCTCGAGTTGGGCCGACGCGCTTCCGCACGTGGGAATGGTCGTAGTGGTGATGATCGTCTTCGACGCGCTGTGTCTGTACGGCGGGGCCAAAGCCTTTCGCCGCGCGATGGGTTAGCGCGCATCGATTCCGCAGCGGTCGCGGCGTTGACCATCTTGCCGACGGGGTGGTAGAGAGTTCACCATGGTGGTCATTCCAGAGAGTCAGATTAGAGCCCTCATCAGATTGCTGGCCGATGAGGATGAGAGAATCGTCCAGACGATCAGCGACAAGCTGATCGACATCGGTCCTTCCGCGGTCCCCCTTCTCCAGGAAGCTGAAATCGAACAGCCGGAAATGGCCGAACGGATCGCCTCCGTCTTGGAAGAGATTCGGGGAGGCAAACTCGAAGACGAGCTGCTTCGCCTCGTCGCTGGACCGGATGATCAAGTGGATCTGGAACAGGGCGGGTTTTTGATCGCCCGGTACGCGTATCCCTCGCTCGACGTGCCGATCTATACCCGGCTGCTCGACGAGATGGCCCAAGAGGTACAGGACCGCATAGGCCCGCGCGCGTCAGGAGAAGAAACCGTCAAGACGCTGAACCGGTACCTTTTTACGGAACAGGGCTTCAAGGGAAACACCAAGAACTATTACGAGGTCGAGAACAGCTATCTGAACCGCGTGATCGACCGGCGAACCGGCATTCCCATCAGTCTGTCGGTCATCTACCTCCTGATCGGAAAGCGGCTGCGCCTTCCGGTCCACGGGATCGGCATGCCGGGGCATTTTCTGGTCAAGTACGAGTCGGATCGATACAAGATCTTCGTCGATTGCTTCAACGGCGGAGCCTTGCTCACCGAGAAGAATTGTCAGCGGTTTCTCACCGAAGCCGGATACGGGTTCGACGAGAAGTATCTGCAGCAAAGCCCGGTTCGCGCGATCCTCTCGCGTATGACCAAGAACCTGTTGGCCATTTACGCCAAACTCGACGATCCGATCAGAAAGTCCCGTCTGAACCGGTTTATCGAGATCCTGGGGTGTGACAACCGCGAAGGCGGTCTTTAAAGACTCGACGTACCAGCAAACGTGCGACTCGCCTTTTCGCTCGTTGCGGCCTTGCGCAAAACGATTGTGAGCAGCCTGCAATTCGGTAAGGGACTGGCTCCGGCGCGGCCGCGGCCTGTCCCTGTCTTCACGGGCGTTAAACTCTGATCGTCAACAGATCCTTCCCGATCGTGATCGGTCCGGTAAATTCCTCTCCCGCCTGTGCCCGCACGTCATACCGTTCGGCGATCGGATAGAAATGAGACAACACGAGGCGCCCGATCCCCGCCTCCTTCGCAGCCAGGCCACATTGCCCCGCATGCAGATGCGCTGCTCCCGGCTTGTTCGCGGGGAAGGAGCAATCGAGCACCGCGACATCGGCCCCGTCGCATAGCCGCAGCAGATTGCCGCAGTATTGGGTATCGCCTGAGTAGGCGACGGTCTTGCCGCGGTATTCGACGCGATAGCCGACACAATGCAGATCCGGCACGTGGGTCATGACACGGGGAGCGATCCGCGTCTCTCCGATCATGAAACTGCGGTCACTCACTTCTTTGAAGAACACACGAAAAGGCGGGGCGGAAAAGCTCGGGAACGTGGCCATGATCGTTCCAAGCAGCCGTTTCGATCCGCGCGGGCCGATCAGCGTCAGGTCCGGCCGCCAGCCTCCTCCGTATTTCATATAGATCACCGCATCGAAAAAAAAAGTGATGAAATCCGAGAAGTGGTCGGCGTGAAAATGGGAGAAGAGAATATGGGTGATCCGGTGACGGTTCAGACCGGTCTTCAGCAGGTTCGTCAACGTCCGCGGTCCGAAATCGAGGAGCAGCGTCTGATCTGTCCGGACCAGGTAGCCTGCGGCCGCGCGCGTAGGATGCAGGTTCGTGCCGGAGCCGAGAATCGTCAACTGCATGGTCTCAGAGCATACCTCGGGTTACGGAGACACCGGTTGATCAAAGCTGTCGCGCAACCTGGTCAGGAGGACGCGCGCCGTCTCCGCTTCTTCTGAATTCAATGCGCGTTCGAAATAGGGCCTCAGGAACGCGATGTGAGCCGCAAAGGTCTTTCTGAAGAGGACGGTCCCTTTGTCCGTCAGCGTGATCTTGATGCTTCGCCGGTCTTGAACGACCTGCTCGCGTCGGATCAATCCCTTTTTGACCAGGCGATCCAGTACGCCCGTCAGAGTGCCTTTGGTCACGAGTGTCCGCGCGGAGAGCTCGGAACAGGTCATGCCGTCCGTGTCGCCGAGCGTGGCAATGACGTCGAATTGCGAGGGCGTCAACCGCATCGTTCGGATGTGCCGGCTGTCGATACGCCAGAATGCCAGGTAGGTTTCCACGAGCGGGCGAAGCACACGAAGATGGGGATCGTCTTTCGGGTTGGGTAATTCCATAACCATCAGAGTAGTCCGTACTAGAACGAAGCGTCAAGAGCGAGCAAGGGACGGTCCGGTCATCCTCCGGCTCGCGGAATGCGCGCGATGAAGCAATGCTCGTTCGACGCGCGTATTCGAGGATCAACCAGACCGTCCTCGATGAAAGAGACGGCCGCGCGCAGCATCTCCTGTTGCGCCTGTCCGTTGACGGATAACGTTCCCATACCTATGATGCGGCTCCGATGAAGCGGTCAGAGTCCGGTCAGGTCAACCTCACGTCGATCTTCATTCTGTTGGGCGCGGTGATCGCCTGCGTCTGGATCTGGAAGCGCCTGGACCTGGAGACGCAGGAGTACGTGATCGACCAGGCGATTCCACTCGCTTTCGCCGGTATCCTGATCGGCGTGGCCGTGTGGGTGCTGGTGAGAGCCGTTCGCCGGAGGAAGACCAAGCGGCGCCGGCGAGAGCGACTTATGGCCCTGTTTCAGCGCGAGACCGCTCGTGACAAGCAGTTGGAGGTGGCGTTCGCATTGATCGAAGTGAACGAATATCGGACCGAAGGGTTGGAGCCGGTCATCCCGGCTCTGAAGGAACTCTTTTCAACCACGCTTCAACGCTCGCTCGGCGACAAGCAGCACCGCATCCGTGGAATGGCTGCCAGCCATCTGGGTGTTCTGCAGGATAAAAGCATCGTTCCCCTCCTGATCAAGGCTTTGGAAGACGATCATGCCTATGTCCGATCCTGCGCCGCATTGGGCTTGGGCCGTCTTCGCGCGGCCGAGACGCGCGATCGGTTGGTGCGTCTGATGGAGGAGGATTGGGATCAAACCGTCCGCAGCCGTGCACGCGAGGCGGTGGAGCGGATGAGGATGGGTACCTAGGACAGAGACACCGGATTCTCAGGCCGCCCGCGCACCCGCCTGCTCATTCACCCAATCGATGACCCCGATTTCCGGCTTGCAGCGGTACCGAAACGGCATGAACGACCACCCGATTCCCCGGTTGATATACAGGCGGTGGCGGCTGGTCTCATGCTTTCCCGCGATTCGACCGTTGCAGCCGGGGGGAAGCCAGAACGTAGGGATGCCGGGAAACCGCCATTGACCGCCATGGCTATGCCCGCAGAGGACGAGATCGACGGCATGATGTTCCCTCAGCTGGTCGAGGATGTTCGGCGCATGGGCCAGGAGCAGCGTAAAGCGCCGGTGTGCGGGCGGAGGGACGCACGAAAGATCGGCGCGATGGAGACTGGGATCGTCCACTCCCGCAATGGCCAGTTCCCCGACACCGGTCGGAATGTAGGCGGTCTGGTTCACCAGCAGCGTGATTCCGTGACGGTCCGCCAAGCGTGAAAAATCAGACGGTGGGACCCCGCTGTAATGGTCGTGATTTCCCAGGGTGACGAAAACCGGAGCGACAGAACGCAAGTTGGCGAGAAAGCGAAACAGATGCGGCAGCCCTTCCGGAACATTCAACAGGTCGCCTGTAATGAAGATCCAATCCGGCGAAAGTTCCTGGACCGCCTCGACGATTCGGTCATGGCGCGGTTGGTAGCGGTCGAGGTGCAAATCGGTCAGGTGAACGGCGCGGCGTCCCGCGAGCGGGCCATGGACTTGCGTGATAGTGGTGACTTCGTGCTGGCCCAGACCGACTTCCAAGTCCGGTACCAGGCTGAAAAGGCGATAGAGCGGCTCACTCAAACAGGATCCGACCCACGAACGGATGCGATCGGGCCAACTGATCTGCCGGACCGTCATTTCATGATCCGATCCAGGTCCGCCCGGTCCCCGGCCGTGACCCGATATCCTTGGTCGTAGAGGAGACTCATGCCTGTCATGACTTCGTCGAGACTGCGGACTTGATACCAACGGTCGAATCGTTCCGTGAGAGTGGCCACGGGACCCTGCGTCGGATCGCTCGGGTCCAGTGTCAGCGAGAGGGACGCAAAAAGATCGCGAAGCTCGGTCGCATTATACGTATAATCGTCGTTTCGATCGGCCACCAGGGCCAGTTCATATACCGTGAGACCGATGGACAGTTGGGCCTGGGTTTTGGCGAAATCATCCCTCGCTGCATCCATGCCTTTCGGGTAGATGGCCGGACAATCCTTTTCCGGCTTCGAAAAGGCGCTCGGCTGCCAGTGAATGCCTTGAACGACCGGCGGAGGGGTCTTGGTTCCTTTGTAGAACCACGACAAGCAGGTACTGGCTTGGGCGAAAGCCACTTTGTCCCGCTGGACATAACGGATGACGTGCCGTGAGAATCGCGGGAAAATGCTATCGTCGATCGCCGGCGTCGCTTGCGCAGAGGTGAACGCGGCGGTGACGGCGAGAAAAATAACGACCGGGGCGGCCGGACGTGTGCATCGCAAACGCTGAGCCAGCATGTGCAAAGTATACCATGACGGGTGTCGAAATCTGACGGCCAGGCCGACCGGTTACGGGCGTCTTCGTCGACGGTACGCAATGAGGTTGTCATGAGCCATCCCTATCTCACCGCCGCACTTCCCGGGATCGGCGGACGCATCAGGGTCGTCCCGGAGGATTTTCAGGTGGAAGAGATGCCTTTGTATCTTCCCTGCGGGGAAGGCGAGCATCTCTATATCAAGGTCGCCAAGCGATTACTGTCCACGCCGGATCTGATTCGTCGACTCTCGTCGGTCTTGGGCGTCAAGGTGCAAGGCATTGGATCCGCCGGTCTCAAGGATGCACGGGCCGTCACGACTCAAATGCTGTCTCTGCATGGCGTCACCGCGGAACGCGCGGCCGGGATCAAGATCGACGAACAGGTGTTGTCAGTGGAGATTCTGGGCCGGCACCGCAACCGGCTGCGCCCCGGACATCATGCGGGGAACCGATTCCGACTGGTGATTCGGGATCTGGAAGACCACGCGCATCGGACGGTGCCGCTGGTGTTGCAGATACTCCAGGAGCGGGGGGTGCCCAATTATTTCGGTCCGCAGCGGCAGGGCAGGCGCGGAGACAATTATCAGGTTGGGGCCGAACTCTTGGCGGACGAGGCCAGGCGCCGAAAGATGAGCCGCGCCAAGCGCATGTGGTATCTGAACAGTCTCCAGTCTCACCTGTTCAATCAAATTCTGGCCCGGCGGGTCGATCGGTTGGACCGGGTGTTCGCCGGCGATTGGGCAATGAAAACGGAGAACGGGGCGTGTTTTCCGGTCGAAAACGCCGAGCAGGAGCAGCCACGGGCGGATCGATTCGAGATCAGTCCGACGGGGATTCTGTTCGGCTCGCGTGTGTCCTGGGCGGATGGGGAGCCGGGAATAATTGAGCGGGAAGTGGTCAGCGAAAACGGCGCGACACCGGAGGGTCTCACGGAAGCCGCCAAGGCCTGCGGATTTCGAGGCGAACGTCGGCCGTTGCGCGCGAAATTGGATCAGGTCGAGTGGGCTTTGGACGGCAACGTGTTGACCTTGGGTTTTCCCCTTCCCCCGGGCGCGTACGCGACCAATGTGCTCCGGGAGCTCATGAAGACTCCCGAGTAACGGGCATCCGCCTACCCCGCCGTGTAACGGTTCCTCTCCTGCGCCGATTGGCCTCGCATGATAAAATCGATGAGAGACTTCGTATGGCAGAAGCGCAGGAAACTGTCGTCCTCAAGGGCCACATCATCGATTCGCTGATTCTGGCGAAAGTGCTGGATACGATTCTGATGATGGGCGGCACGTTCGATCTGCGCGATGTGTCGATCGGGAAAACCAGACAGGAGCCTTCCCTCGCACGCATTCTCGTGCGGGCCTCGTCCTCTCAGCTCTTGACCGACATTCTTCGCGCCGTCCAGCCTCATGGCGCCGCCGTCGAGCGTGAAACCGACTGTCACTATGAGCCCGCTCCGACCGACGGGGTGTTCCCGGAAGACTTCTATGCCACGACGCACCTGCCGACCCAGGTGCGGTTGGAGGGCCGATGGCTGGATGTCGAGCGCATCGAGATGGATCTTGGGATCGTCGTGGATCCGAAGGCCGGGCGTGTTCGAGCGGCTCCGATGGGTGATGTGAGGCGGGGTGAACTGGTCGTGTGCGGCCGGTCCGGCGTCCGTGTGAGCCCGCTCCAACGTCCCCAGGAGCACGATGTCTTCAGCTTCATGGAGTCGCAGGTTTCAGCCGAGCGGCCGCACGGTCACATCATCGCCGACGTGGCCTCGCGGATGAAGATCCTGCGTGACCGAAGCCGGCAGGGACTTCCTGACAGCCACGTCCTGCTGGCGGGTGGGCCCGCCATCATTCATGCGGGAGGGAGAGAGGCCCTGACGTGGTTGATCGAGGCGGGCTTCATCCAGGTGCTGTTCTGCGGCAACGCCCTGGCGGCCCACGACATGGAGGCGGACCTGTACGGCACCTCCTTGGGGTACGGCCTCTCGGCCGGCCGAGCCGTCCCGCACGGACATGAGCATCATTTGCGGACGATCAATCGCATACGCGCCATTGGCGGCATTGCCACCGCCGTCGAGCGCGGGGTGATCAAACAGGGAATCATGGCAGCGTGTGTTCGGCAAGGGGTGCAAATCGTCATGGCCGGTACGATTCGCGATGACGGACCGTTGCCCGGGGTCATCACGGATTCGATTCGTGCACAGGCGGCGATGCGGGCGGCGATCCCAGGAGTCGGATTGGCGTTGCTCGTCGCGTCCACGCTTCACTCCGTCGCGACAGGCAACTTGTTGCCGGCCATGGTTCCGACGGTCTGCGTCGACGTGAATCCGGCCGTCCCCACCAAGTTGGCCGACCGAGGGAGTTTTCAAGCCGTCGGGTTGGTCATGGATGCGGCCTCATTCCTTCGGGAACTCGCGCGCATCCTGGGTGCGGTGCTGTAAGTCGAGCATCTTCCGCGAGCACCTTTGCGAGCACCTTCGATGGATGTCGCGGTACCTGTCAGGAAGACCCTGCGATGAGCCGATGCCGCTCAGACATTCGAATGACTGAGACCGGCGCATGAGGCACGAGATTGACCACAATTCGTACGGAGTCATGGGATGAGCCGGCTATTGGTCTGTCCGCCGGACTACTTTGCCGTCGATTACGAGATCAATCCGTGGATGCACCGGTCCAACGTGGTCAACACAGAACGGGCGATCGCACAGTGGCATCGCCTCGTCCACGTATTGGAAACGGAGTTGGGCGCGACGCTCGAGCGGATGAAGCCGGTTTCGGGCCTGCCGGATCTCGTCTTCACCGCCAATGCCGGCGTGGTCTTCGAGGGGAAGGCTGTTCCAAGCCGGTTCCGGTATCCCGAGCGGCGGCCCGAAGAAACCCATTTCGAAGCCTGGTTCCGGGAGCACGGCTACGGCGTGACGACTCTGGATGAAGGGCTATACTTCGAAGGCGCCGGGGATCTTCTGGGTTTTCCCGACGGCTGGTTCGGGGGTTACCGGCAGCGGTCGGACATTCGCGCCTTTCCCGTCTTGAGCGATCTCTTCGGAAAAGAAATACTCCCGCTCGAATTGGTGGACGGTCGATTCTATCACCTGGACACCTGCTTCTGCCCGTTGAGCGGAGGAGAGTTGTTGTACTACCCGCCTGCGTTCGACGACTATGGGCGAGCCACGATCAAGGAACGGCTCGATGGCAGGCGGCGGCTCGAGGTGCCGGAGGAGGAGGCGCTCAAGTTTGCCTGCAACGCGGTGTGCATTGGCCGGCAGGTGGTACTCCCCGAGAATTGTCCCAAGACCATGACCCTCCTGGAGTCTCAGGGCTATCAGCCTTATTCCCTCCCGCTGGACGAATTCATGAAGTCGGGCGGGTCTGCCAAATGCCTGACGTTGGCGCTCTCATGATACTCAGAAAGGCCGCGTGCTGCGTTCTCGAATCGCCCGATACTCTTATTTCTTCCTGAGTAGAAACGCACCGTACAGCCCGGCGATGGCGATCGTCACGAGTTCGATCGTCAACAATAGGCGGCTGACGATGGCGTCAGGGGCCGGAGGATCAAGCATGAATCGAAGCCCGAGAAATTCCGGTTCCTGCGAAGGAGGGGCTTCCCAGGGAGGAAAGATCACGGCCAGGATGAGAGCGGCCACCATGCTATACAGGGCACGAAGATTCAAGGATTCCGGTGTATCTTGAGGCGCGACCGGCTTGGCCGCCGCCGGCGGCTGATCCTGAAATGAATAGGCATCGAGACGCTGGCCGCATTGCGTGCAATACCGGTTCAGCTCCGGGAGTTCTCGACGGCAGGATGGACAGAGTTTCATAGGCGATTGCCGTGGCAGGCTACACGGAATCGCGGCAATTTTCCAGATGGCAGATTCCTGGAAACCTCGCCCGTCAGAAATGAAAGCTGACGCCGAGGCTGAGGTTCAATGCTCCATAGTTGGCCTTGAATGCGAACGGATCCGCGGCGGGATTGTTATCGTTCGATGAGTAGTTCATTCTGGCCCAATGATACTGGGCCTCGCCGAACAGCGCCCATTTGCGGGTGAGGTAGTAGCGGCCTCCTCCTTCCACGTTGAGGCCGATGTTCGTCGCCGACTGCCCGGGAGGAGCGGTCGGACCGGTCAGTTTTCCGAAGAACAGCGCCGGTCCCACGCCGACGTAAGGCTGAAAACGGTATTTCGGGTATCGGAACATGAGCGTCGCCACATCCCAGATGATCATGCGTTGATAGACGCCGGAGAACGTTCCCAGGTTGGCTGTTCCGCCGGGACCGCTGAGCGTCAATGGTCCCTGCTTGATGTGGGGGTTGGCAAAGGACACGCCGGTCTCGACGCCGATCCAACGCGCTTTCGAGAAATAATGACCGAGCTTGGCTCCCAGCATGATCGAGTTCTTCAACGCCTGGTCCGAGTCGATGGTGAGGCCTCCGATGCCGTTCTGTGTGACTTCGCCGTTGCTCAGGGGTTGTGGGAACGTCATCCCGACCTGGCCGCCGACGTAGGTCTCCGCCCGCAGGGAAGTCGTCAGTGCGAACGTGCAGCTCAGAATCGTCGCCAATCCGATCGGCCAACTGCTCAGTCGTATGATGCGCATGTGTCGGTTCCTCGCTGGCTTTGTGTAGTTCGGGGATATCCTATCGGTCGATCGGATTCCCGCGAAGACAATTGTGAAATCCAGGAGAGGGTGAGCAAGCCATGTGCCATCTGCCTGCGACCCAAGGGCCTGAATATGCGCCGATCGGGTCGACTCATCTTTCCGCACTGTCTGTTTCGTCACTCTGATTGTACGGGTTGTGAACACTCGTCGATTGACAGCGGAAAGAGCGGATTTCTATAATCGGCTTCCACCAACGTGCGGCTGCCCGAATCAGCGCAGGGCAGCTCCGACCTGAAATCTAGTCACCATGCCAATCACACGTATCGGAGTCATCGGTGCCGGAGCCTGGGGAACTGCCCTCGCCAAGCATTTGGCCGAGAAAGGGCTGCTCGTACGGCTATGGGCCTATGAACGGGAGGTCGTCGAGTCGATTCGCGCGTCACGCGAAAACCGGCTCTTTCTTCCCGGTGTGATGTTGCCGCGGTCGTTGGCCGTCACCAATATTCTGGGAGAGGCGGTGCAGGATTGCGACGGCCTCCTGTTCGCCGTTCCGTCGCATGTCGCCCGTCCCGTGTTGCGAGAGATGGCTCCGCTTCTTTCTTCGGGCATTCCGGTCATCAGCGCGACCAAAGGGGTGGAAGAAGATTCACTTCAGTTGATATCCCAGATCATGGACGACGTGCTTCCCCGGCATATGCGTGACCGAATTCTGGTCCTCTCAGGACCGAGTTTTGCCGCAGAGGTGAGCCAAGGCCAGCCGACCGCGCTGTGCCTGGCCGGCCGCGACGGTGAACTGGCTGCCGCCTTTCAAGCCGCGTGCATGACCTCGGCGTTGCGGATTTATGCCGACAGCGATCTCATCGGAGTCCAACTGGGCGGCGCGCTCAAGAACGTCATGGCGTTGGCCGCTGGAGTCGTCGACGGCCTGGGCCTCGGCCACAACACGCGGGCGGCGCTGATTACCAGAGGCCTTGCCGAAATGGTCCGCCTCGGTACGGCGATGGGTGCGGATCCCAGAACCTTTTACGGCCTGTCCGGGGTCGGGGATTTGGTGCTGACCTGCACCGGAACTTTGAGTCGCAACCATACGGTCGGGGTCCGGTTGGGCAGGGGGGAAAAGCTGGAAACGGTGTTGAGCGGCATGCAGGCCGTGGCCGAAGGGGTCCGAACCGCAAGGGCCGCGCTCGGGCTCGCCCGCCGGTCGGGAGTCGAGATGCCCATCGTACAGGAAATCAACGCCGTGTTGTTCGATGGAAAGTCCTGTCGTCGCGCCGTGACCGATCTGATGGAACGTGGCGCAAAACCGGAGAAGGGCATCGCATGACCAGGCAGACTCTCGAACGGATGTTGGAGCGTGTCCGCCTCGGACGATTGTCGGTCCCGCAGGCCCTGGACCAACTTCGCTCCCTGCCGTTCGAGGACTTGGGCTTCGCCTCGCTCGACCATCATCGGGCGATCCGGCAGGGATTTCCCGAGGTCATACTCTGCGAGGGAAAAACGCCGGCTCAGGTGAGAAGCATCGCCAAATCCCTGCTCAAGCATCACCGGCCGTTCTTGGCGACAAGGGCGACCCCGGAGGTGGCCGCGGTCATCACCAGGCTGCACCGCCGGGCCCTCTATCACAAGGATGCCCGCGTCGTCGCCGTCCGTGATCCCGGCGTCCGGCCGGTTGGATTGGTGCTGGTCGTCACGGCGGGAACGTCGGATGTACCGGTCGCGGAAGAAGCCAAAATTACGGCGGAAACCATGGGAAGCCGGGTCGAAACGCTCTATGACGTCGGCGTAGCCGGGATTCACCGGCTCCTGGATCGCCGCAGCCGCTTGCTGGCGGCGAGGGTGATCATCGTGATCGCCGGCATGGACGGCGTGCTGCCGAGCGTCGTGGGCGGGCTCGTATCCTGTCCGGTCGTGGCGGTGCCGTCGAGCCGCGGCTATGGAGCCAGTTTCGGAGGAGTGGCGGCCTTGCTGACCATGCTGAATTCCTGTGCGGCGGGCGTCGGCGTGATGAACATCGACAATGGATTCGGCGCCGGATGTCTGGCGCACCGGATCAATGTGCTTGGCACCGACGGTGATGACCCGGGCCGCGCCGGCTAACGCACCTCGATCGTTCCCCGCTTCGGCCAGGAGACCATGAGCGTTCTCGGCCCCTTCTCGCCGTTGGCCAGGAGCTTGGCACGCATCTCGTAATGATACAGGCCCGCACTGGCCGGCATCTTCTGGTGGTCCATCCCATCCCAGGTCAGGACGATGGGAAGCCGCGGAAACTCCGTGTGAGTGGCCGTGGGAATCTCATGATCGTCGAGCGGCTTGCGCGTGGAAATGAAGCGGATCGACGTCTTGGACGGAGACGTCAGCAGCGATGAGATCTCGAGCAGGGTTGCGCCGTCCAAGTCCTTCGGGAGCTGCACCACGGCGGAGAATTCCAACTGGCCCGCCGATGCATTGTACGGCGTCGGATTGATCTTGAACTCCAGGATCTTCAGATCCGGTTCCGGCCGCGGCGTCCGGGGAATTTTTGATTTCGCGAGGACCGGTCCCGACGTGAGGAACAGGATCGCCAGAGAAAGGCAGAGCCAGCCACGAGCGCCACGGCTTGACACGCCGGTCTTTACGGTCTTCTCTGGGACAGGGAGCGACACCAACATGCGGCTGTCTGACGGTTCACAGATTGTCGTGAGGCGGATGATTCGCATCCGTGGATAACATAGCGCTCCGTACCTGTCAATGCGCGCATTGCCGTTCCGGACGGCCTTGGGTAAGATGGCGCGCTTCTTTTCGCCGTGGCCTGTGAGGTAACCGATGGGCGCGCACCTTCATTTCGATTGTTTCTCGGGAATCAGCGGCGACATGACGCTGGGCGCGCTGGTGGACGTGGGATTGCCCTTCGGCGATTTGGTGCGGGGACTCAAGCGGCTGGGTATTTCGGGATTTCAGTTGCGCCGCCGCCGAGTGCGGCGGGCCGCGCTCCATGCGACGAAGATCGACGTGGTGCTTCGCGCCGGCCTACGGGCGCCCCTGTCCCTGAAACAAATTCACACCGTCCTGTCGAAGAGCCGGCTGTCCGAACAGGTCAAATTGCAGAGCCGGACGGTGTTCGATCGGCTGGCAGAGGCCGAGAGCCGAGCCCATCGCGTTCCGAAAGCTCACGTGCATTTCCATGAAGTCTCCGTCCTGGATTCCTTCGTGGACATCGTCGGCAGCCTCATCGGCTGTGAAATTCTGAACGTCTCGCGAGTCACGGCGTCTCCCGTCAACGTAGGGAGCGGAACGCTTCAATCGGCTCACGGGATATTGCCGGCTCCGGGACCGGCCGTGGCGGTTCTTGCCGAGGGAATTCCGATCTACAGCGCGGGGCCGCCGCGCGAGTTGGCGACTCCGACCGGGGTGGCGCTCTTGCGGAGCCTCACCACCGAGTTCGGTCCCATGCCGCTTCTCTCGCCCGACGCGGTTGGCTACGGCGCAGGTGACGCCAATCCCGAAGGCTGGCCAAACGTGCTGCGGGTGTTTCTCGCCTCGCCGAAGACTCGGCAGCCCCGTGAACAGGATCGGGTCGTGCACATCGAAACCAATCTCGACGACGTGAATCCTCAAACGTATGAACACGTCGTGGAACGGCTCTTTCGGCGTCATGCGCTCGACGTGACGTTGACCCCCGTCATCATGAAGCGCGGACGGCCCGGGATCGTGCTCACCGTGCTGGCCGCTCCGGACCATGCACAGGCTGTCCTGGACGTGTTGTTCGAGGAGACCACCGCGCTCGGCGTCCGCGTGCAGGAGATCGCCAGGCAGGTTCTGCCCCGTCGATTCGTGACGGTGCAACTCCCCGGGGGCTCGGTTCGGGTCAAGGTGGCGGGTCTCGATGGAGGGCGCACCAAGGCCGCTCCCGAGTACCTGGATTGCAAACGCATCGCCGAACGGACCGGCCGTCCCGTAAAATCGATCCTGGAAGAAGCAGCCACGGCGTATCGCCGGAGTCGCGCGAACAAGAAGGATCGCGCGTGAATCTGGCGTTGTACGGCCTGTTGTTCGTGGCCTCGGTAGTCGTGACCCTGGGTGCCTGCGCGCTGTTCACGAACGCCATCGAGTGGCTGGGAAAGCGGCTCAATCTGTCCGAGGGCGCCGTCGGGAGCGTGCTCGCCGCAATCGGGACCACGCTTCCGGAGACCTCCATCCCGATCGTCGCCATCTTTTTCGGCGGAACCCGCGAAGAAGCGGAAGTCGGCCTCGGCGCGATTCTGGGTGCCCCCTTCATGCTCAGCACGCTAGTGATTCCGATCCTCGCGCTGTTGCTTGTGCTCTATGCCGGACTCGGAAAACGGAACGCCGTCTTCCGGCTGAACTACAAAGACGTCTCCGTCGATCTGGCTTTCTTCGCTGCGGCCTATGCCGTGGCCCTCGGTTGCGTGTTCGCTCCGGCTCCCGTCCATGTCGCGGCGGCGGTGGGCCTTATCGCCTGGTATCTCTACTACGTCAAGTTGAAGTTCACCGAGACGGGCGATGAAGAGGAGGGAGAGCTGAACGAACTGGGCGCGTTGTTTTTTTCCCGGAGGGCTGACACTCCGTCGTACGGCATGATCGTGCTGCAGGCCCTGACCGGGTTGGGCGGCCTCGTCATCGGCGCGCACATGTTCGTGACGGCGGCCGAATCCACGGCCCAGTATCTGTCGATCTCCCCGTTGATCCTGGCACTGCTCATTGCCCCATTGGCGACCGAATTGCCCGAGATGTCGAACAGCTTCCTCTGGCTCTACCAGAAAAAGGATCGTTTGGCCGTCGGAAACGTCACCGGCGCCATGGTGTTTCAAGGCACCATTCCGGTCTCCGTCGGATTGTTGGGTACCGAGTGGGCGCTCGCTCCATCCGCGCTTCTGACGATGATGCTGGCGGTCCTCGCTACCCTCACGCTCTTGTTCCAGTCGGCCGTCGGGCGGACGTGGCGGCCTTGGTTGATGAGCGCGTGTGCGCTCCTTTATATAGGGTATGCGGTCTATCTGTATCGGACCTGAGAGGACGTCATCGATGGGCTCACGCAAGGCATCCGGAGCCGGACGCAAGCGCATCCGCAGTGAATCGAAACCGCTGTTGGGCATTACCATGGGCGATCCGGCCGGAATCGGTCCGGAGGTGATCGCCAAGGCGCTGGCCCAGCCGCGCGTGCGACGGCTGTGTCTTCCGTTGGTGATCGGATCGCAGTCGATCATGCGACAGACCGTCAAGCGTCTGGGTCTCAGGCTCGACGTGGTTGCGGTGGACGGGCACGGGGGGGCTGCGTTTCGAGCCGGTCAGATTTCGGTCTTGGATCCGGCGGAACAGCCGCTCTCTCGCGTCAAGCCGGGCGTCGCGTCTTCTGAGGGCGGAGCCGCGTCCGTGGCCTTCATCAAGAAGGGGGTACGGCTCGCCCAGCTCGGATGTATCGACGGGATCGTGACGGCGCCGATCAACAAGGAAGCGATCAATATGGCCGGTTGCCATTTCCCCGGCCACACGGAACTGCTGGCCGATCTGACGAAGGCGAAGGAATCGGGCATGATGATTGTCGGCGGACCGCTGAAGATCATGTTCGTGACGACCCATCTGGCGATCAAGGATCTCCCGGCGCAGTTGACGAGACCCAAGATTGAAAAGGGCATCCGCCTCGCGCACATGGCGTTGACCCGGTTGTTCGGCTTCAAACGGCCTCGAATCGGGGTGGCGGCGCTCAATCCCCATGCCGGCGAACACGGCCTGTTCGGCGACGAAGAGGGGCGCCTCGTCCTTCCCGCCGCCCGAGCGGCCAGAGCGAAGGGCATCCTGGCGAGTGATCCGCTTCCGGCCGACACATTGTTCGGCAAGGCCGCACGCGGAGAATACGACGGCGTGGTGGCGCTGTATCATGATCAAGGGCTCATTCCCCTCAAGCTCGTGGCCTTCGGCACTTGCGTCAATCTCACGGTCGGGCTGCCGATCATCCGCACGTCCGTCGACCATGGGACGGCCTTCGATATTGTGGGTAAGGGGGTCGCCGATCCGGGAAGTCTTGTCGAAGCCATCGTGTTGGCCGCGGGCCTCGCCGCGCGACGGCAGCGTGCTCAGACGACGTAGGAGGACATCGAAACCATGATGCAGGATGCGTCCAAAGGGTTGGCAGTCATTCAACAGCAGTTGAAGGAACTCGATCGGATCATGCAGGAGACGATTGAAACGCTCAATACTACGGCGGGCACCGAGCGGGTCGCCAAGTGGAGGGTCAAAACGGTGGCGGTGCTGACCGACGCGTTGGGACAGAAAACCGGGCAGGATTTTTCCAAGATCCAGCCTGGCCCTTCCTTTTCGAACGATTTGGTCGAGGAATTCACCGATCTCGTCGAATGTTTCAGGGGCCCGCTGACGGCGTTGTCGAAAACGACGGCTCAAGCGGCTCAGCGTCCGGCTGGCGGCGGGTGAGTGGTGCCGGACCATCCGTTCCCTCCGGCGAACAAGCGTCTCGGACAGCACTTTCTCATCGATCCCAATATCATCCGTAAGATCGTCACCGCCGCCGCGGTGACGCCCGATGACACGGTGTTGGAGATCGGTCCGGGCCGGGGGGCCTTGACCGCGGCATTGTCGAAGGCGGCGCGCCGGGTGGTGGCGGTGGAGATCGATCCCCTCCTACATCGCCTGCTTCAAGATCGGCAGACGGAATGGCCCAACGTCGAACTGATCTGCGCCGACGCCTTGAAGTACCCTACGGACGGTTTTCCAACGGGCACGGCGGTGGTCGCCAACCTGCCGTATTACGCGTCCACTCCGCTGCTGTTCCGGTTACTCGAACAACGCACGAGATGGTCGCGGATGGTGTTGATGTTGCAGGAAGAGGTCGTCGACCGGTTGATCGCCGGCCCAGGCCGCCCGGACTATGGGGTTCTCTCCGTGATGGCCCAGCATGTCGCGGAGATGACCAAGGAATTCTACGTCTCTCCGCACTGCTTCAGGCCGAAACCCGACGTCGGTTCCGCGGTCGTGTCGGTCCGTCCGAAGACACTGCCGGATCGGTCCGTGGAAGAAGAGTCACGATTCGGCGCCTTGGTGCGCGGAGCCTTTGCGCACAGACGGAAGACGCTCGTCAATTCGCTGCGTGACGAAGCCTATGATCAGAAGTCGGTGACGGCTGCGTTGGACGCGCTGGGAATTTCGGTCACCGCGAGGGCTGAAAATCTTTCCGTCGCACAATTCGTCTCCCTGGAGGCGAGACTGTCCGGGTCTCCATCGTCACACGGATGATCCGAATGAGGCGGGGTGAGAAGGAACGGCTCGGAACGGGATGGATGCGTGCAGTGGATGATGTCAGGCGACGTTCGAATGGAGGTAGCGGAGGAATTCATTTAACGATTGTTCCTGTTCCTGATGCATCGCGATGAACATGACGCCGAAAGTGTGCGTTCCCTTCCATCGGGCAATTGCCGATTCTACCGTTACCGGCCGGCGGAAGTCGGGCAGTTGTATGATCAAGGTATAGGGTTGCTCGAGCATGACGCTGGTCTCACTGCTCACGCGGCAGCCGCCCTGCGAGAGATCGAGAAGAACCCCCTCTCCCTCCACATCAAACGCCCCGTCCAAAGAAGCAGAGACTGGGGAAAACGACAAGAGGGACCCCGGCGGAAGCATGCTGCGCCGGTGCTTGCGGCGTTCAATGATGCGATCCAGGGAACGATCCGAGAATGTCATGGTTCTATCCGATACATGATGCGAAGGGGTCTCAGGTGTTTTCCTTATCATAGCCGTCCGGCCTCGGACGGCAAGTGAAATCCGGTTTCGGTCGAGAGACCGCGACGTGCCGGCTGAATCGCTGTATCAGCGCGCGGAAAGGCCTCCAATCGTTTGAAATGACCTTTCCCCTGTGTTAGCATCCGAGCCATGGGCGTCACCAACCCGGGCAAGCGCAGCGAGGCCCGCCGTGCCCCCGCTCCCCCCTCCCATATCAAACGAGAAGTCATCGGCGTGGTTCTGATTGCGCTGAGTCTGCTCACATTGCTGAGTTTGCTGTCGTTCGTTCCGGGCGAACCGAAAGCGGTTGCCAAGGGTGGGGTCGTGAGCTCCCCTCCGACGCATAACCTTATCGGCACCGCCGGTGCCGTCTTCTCGTCGGTATTGTTTTCCCTCATCGGGGGCGCGGCGTATCTGTTCCCCGTGTTGCTGGGTCTGCTGGGGGCGCGGTGCTTCACGCAGAGCGATCTGTCGATCCGTCTCCGCAACGCCGGTGCGTCGCTTGTGGCGCTGCTCTTTCTGAGCGCGTTCCTCCATCTGGAAGTCATGGCGGTCCCGACGGTATCGAGCGGCTTGGTCCATCGCGGTCTGGCGGGAGGCCTCTTCGGACAAGTGTTGGCGGACGGCCTGCGAACCTACTTGGCGAGCACCGGGGCGCATATCGTCATTCTGGCCGGGTTTCTGATCGCGATGCTCTTTACGGCGCCCTTGTCTCTGGCGCAACTGACCATCCGTTTGTCCGAATGGAGCCAGTGGATGCTGAAGCGCATTCGCGCACCGAAGGCGGTCCGCGCTTCGGAGGATCATGAAGAATCCGCGCCGAAGACTCCGCGGCCGAAAAAATCGAAGTCCCTCCGCAGCGTCATCGAAGAGGTGCTGCCGACGGCGGAAGACCTGCCTGCTTCGGCTCCCGCCGTCATCCAGGCGCCTCCGGAGCCGGATATGGACGAACCGGTCGTGATCGAGCCGGAACCCGTCCGCGGCGGCAGCAATAAGAGGGGCTCGGGTGCGGGAAGCTACCAATTGCCTGACGCCGCCGAGCTCCTGAGCGAACCGAGCGGCACGTTCTCAAAGGTCACGGAGGACGAACTCAGAATCCAATCCGAGATCCTTGCGAAGGCATTGGCGAGCTTCGGGATCGACGGCAAGGTCACGGAAGTGCGACCGGGTCCCGTCGTGACGATGTACGAATTCGAGCCGGCTCCCGGGACGAAAGTGGCGCGGATCGTGAATTTGGCCGACGACCTGGCGCTGGCGATGAAAGCGATCAGCCTGCGCATCGTCGCTCCGTTACCCGGCAAGTCCGTGGTGGGCATCGAAGTGCCGAACCAGTATCGCGAGACGGTGTCGATGAGAGAAGTCGTGATGAGCGACGCCTTTGTCCGGGCTCGGTCCAAACTCACCTTGGCGTTGGGAAAAGACATCTTCGGCGCGTCCGCCACCGCCGACTTGCGGACGATGCCCCATCTTTTGGTCGCTGGTGCAACCGGAGCCGGGAAGAGCGTCAGTTTGAATACGATGTTGCTCAGCGTGCTGTTTTCCGCCAGGCCGGATGAGGTGAAACTGTTGCTGATCGATCCCAAGATGTTGGAATTCCAGAGCTACGACGGGATTCCGCACCTTCTGAGGCCGGTGATCACCGATCCCAAGTCGGCCGCGCGCGGGTTGGGATGGGTCGTCCAGGAGATGGAGCGCCGTTACAAACTGCTGGCCGAAGCGGGCGTGCGAAATGTCGATGCATACAACGTAAAAGTCGCGGGGGCACAGGGTGTGCTCGGGGATGGTCCGAGCGGAAATAAACCTGAGCAGCCGGAATTGCCGATCCAGTATTTGACCGAAGAAGAGCGATTGGCCGCAGGAGAAAGCGCGATCCCCGATGGCAGTCCGGGGTCGTTCGCTCCACCGCCGACGCCGCCTGAACCGCTGCCGTACATCGTCGTCATGATCGACGAGCTGGCGGATCTCATGATGGTGGCGCCGAAAGACGTCGAAGACAAGATCGCCAGGTTGGCTCAAATGGCCAGGGCTTCCGGCATTCATCTGGTTCTTGCCACCCAGCGTCCTTCCGTGGACGTCCTGACGGGGCTGATCAAGGCAAACTTCCCGGCCCGCATCGCGTTTCAAGTATCCTCGAAGACGGACTCCCGCACTATTCTCGACGCCAACGGCGCGGAAGCGCTGCTCGGTCGGGGCGACATGCTCTATCTGGCGTCGGGCACCGGGCGCCTCAATCGGTTGCATGGCTGCTTCGTCTCCGACGACGACGTCCGCCGCGTCGTCGAGTTCGTGAAGGAGCAGGCCCAGCCGAGCTACAATCAGGAGTTGCAGTCCTTGAAGCTGGACGAGGCCAAAGAAGAGGAGGCGCAGGATGAGGTCTACGAACAGGCGAAGGATCTGGTCCTGTCCACGGGCCAGGCGTCGGCCTCGTTGATTCAACGGCGCCTGCGGGTCGGTTACCCCCGCGCGGCGCGCATGATCGAGCAAATGGAAAGCGATGGATTGGTCGGAGCTGCCGGCCGCGACGGCCGTCGGGAAGTGCTGGGCAGACGCGGTCCGGTGGGAGAGGCGCAAGGATGAGACGAATCATCGTGATGGCAATGGCGGTGTGTCTTCTGGCCGGTCCCTGTCTCGTGTCGGCAGAGGAGCCGGCCGATCCGCAGGAACGGAAAGAAATTCAGGACATCGTCAAGCGTTTGCAGGCACGGTATGAAAAAACAAAAGACCTGCAGGCGGACTTTACGCAGAAGACGACCATCGAGGGGTTCGAACGGCCGATGTTGTCGACGGGGAAGGTCTATATCAAGAAACCCGGGCGGCTGCGATGGAACTACCTGGATCCGTCCACGGAAGATATCTACGTGAATCGGGACGACGTCAAGGTCTATGTGCCGGAGCACAAGCAGGTCCTGGTCGGCAAGCTGACTCAGATGGCCGCCTCCAGGGCTCCGTTGGAATTGCTCCAGGGGGCGGCAAAACTGGAGGAATCGTTTGTCGTCGAGCCGACGCCGGGGAAGGCCAAAGGGCTCGGCGGCCTCCGTCTTCTCACGTTGCTTCCGAAAGGCGAGGGGCATGAAACGGTGCGTTCACTGCAGCGGATTGTGATAGAAGTCTTTCCCAAGACCTACTTCATCCGGACCATTTCGCTTCATGAGCACAGCGGGAACGTGTCTTATTTTGAGTTTTCGTCCCTCCAGGACAACGTCGGGTTGGGTGACGAGGTGTTTGAGCCGAAATTCCCCGCGGATGTCGAAGTGGTGAAGGCGCCGGTGCTGAGCCAGCCGTAAGCGCAACCGGTGTACGGGTATCCAGACTGTTCATGAAGGGATGATGGGTGGAGCGATGACGACTCAGACACTCGATACGATCGCGGAGGCCGTAGATCAAGCCGTGGCGCGCTTGGATTTCGATCGCCTTCACCGGGAATATTGGGAACAAAACGAATTCCTCGTGATCCCGCAGTTCCTCGATCGGGCCATGGTCGAGGAATGGCTGGTCCCGCAGGCTCAGGGAGTCAAAGGCGACCTCAACCGTAACTATATTCCCGGCCATAAGAAAGGCGGGAGCGTCAGTTACTACACGGTCATGGAAAAGGCGCCCCGATTTCTCGATCTCTATCGCTCACAGGTCTTCATTGAGTTCCTCAGCCGGCTGTCCCACGCAAAGTTGAGACTCTGCCCGGACAACGATCCCCACTCCTGTGCGCTTTATTACTATACGGAACCGGGCGATCATATCGGCTTCCACTATGATACGTCGTATTACAAGGGAAGCCGCTATACGATTCTCATGGGTCTGGTTGACCAGTCTACTCACTGCAAACTGGTCTGCGAACTCTTCAAGGACGATCCCGTCAGACCTTCCAAGCGGCTTGAACTCATTACCCAGCCGGGCGACATGGTGATCTTCAATGGGGACAAGTTGTGGCATGCCGTGACCCCGCTCGGCCCCAACGAGGAACGGATTGCGTTGACGATGGAATATGTCACCAATCCCGACATGGGAACGTTCAAGCGACTGTATTCCAATCTCAAAGACTCCTTCGCGTATTTTGGCCTTCGGGCCGTCTTCAAGCGCGCGTTGTCGTTGCCTCGCCGCTAGATGATCCGTCCGACTACCGGGCTTGTGTCATGCCGGAAGTCGGACGCGTTCCTTCCACCCATCGATCGATCCTCGTCGCCGGTCATGGTCTGTCCAGGGGACCGACGGGCAAGGCTTTGCCGCTCATCTGAAGATTCATCGTCTGGCCGGTCAATTTCGGTCTTCCCGCCCGAAGGGGTCTCGACCGCCTCGGGAAGGGACCGTGATTGGTGGAGTGCATATCGGCCAGCGAGATCCGCATGGCTCGCGCGATCAACCAAGCGATGGTCAGCCCGGGTGTCCAGAAGACCGCATCACGAACCTGTTCGACCAAGTCCTGCGGCAGATTGACCGTCAGTCGAACTTTGCGTGGCGGGAGTTGGCGGCGTTTTTCAGGAACTGATGCCATCATGGCATTGCCGAGGGATCGTTCGTCCTGGACCGAGGGCACTGACATCGGCGCTCCCATAGAGTTCCTCCGCGGCTAGAGATGAATAATCGGCGACGGTGATCCGTGCGGGTCGGGCCATGCGGGCGTCGACGATGAAAGGCCGCGCGCCCTTAGCGGCGCACGCGGCCTCATCGGCATGAGCGCGCGGCGATAAAGTCGCTTCGGATGGGCATGATCCGAAGGTCATTCCACCTGGTGAACAGTCTGCTGTCTCTCTCGGTGGACATTATCGGCGTCTCGCTCCGCCGGCTCATTCAGCACGGCGCAAGTTGTCTCGTCCCGTCGGCGGCGTAGAGCAACCGGCATACCAGGGCAGTGCAAACCGAATCCTTCGTCCCAACCCATTGATCGGATGGACATTTTTTCGAGGATTTCAAAACAAGGATATCAATGAGCCCATTCGCTTAGCAATACTAATCAGTATCGGATCTGGAACCGCTATTATCAAAAGAGATACATCGCCGCTTCTGCTTCACTGGCAGTGAGGAGAAAAGAGGACGAAAGCAAAGGGAACTTTGAGTGATTCGGCGGAGAGACGGTGGTCGAAAGGTCGGCGTGACGCCGACTATATGATCGAGTCTACTGGTGCAGGTGCTTCATGGCGGCGGCGCAGAGGATGATAAAGAATCCCATCCAGAGGGCCGCCCGTTGGAACGGAATGACTTCATAGGTCTCCGTCTCGTCGTCCTCACCCTCATCCTTAAAGATTACGGTGTACAGGAAGAGCGTCAGGAGACAGAGCACGAGAAACAGCTTGATGAAAAACACGATGAGGTATTTGGGATGATGCTGGACGCCGGCGCCGGTCTGCGACACCAGCACCTGATTGACATAGTGTAGATTGATCCCTCCCGTGAACAGCAGGACGACTAGGAGGATACCGGCGACTTTCTTGTAGTGCTGATAAAAGATGTCGGTGATGGGCTTGATTTGCTGCCTGGGCACGGCTTTTTGCAGCCCAGGGGTCACCGCCATCACAAGAAACGCGAGGCCGCCGATCCATATGACGGCGGAAAGGAGGTGAAACCAGTGGTTGACGATGGGAATCAGCGTATTGAGATCTGTGACGATGCTTTGAAGCGCGTCCATAAAGACAGTAAAGAGAAGAAATACCGTATTGAATGTTGGGTGCTGAAGTCTGAGCTATCGGAAACTACACACTCACGACTCAACACTCAAAACTTGAAGACAGGAGCGTCATTCCCGAACCGCTTCTTGCGCAGCTCCTCCATCAACTCCACGGTGATGAGCGTGACGTGATGTTCCCGGGCGTGCTTTTCGACGCCCTTTTTGACCATGGCCCTGAGAAAGTAAGGGATTCGGCTCAATCGCAGCGCGGAAGCATCATCCCATAGGACTTCCGACTCTTCCGGTGTATTGAAGGCGACCTTGATCTTCTCGCCTCCCTTGGGCGTATAGAGGCACCATTGATCTTCGTCCAGCCAATCCCCGTGGTCGACGTACGGCCTGGCGCGGCAGCCGCCGCAGATGTCCGTATACTCACAGTCGCCGCACTTGCCCTTCAGCTGCGGGTAACGGAACGAATTGAACACGTCGGATTGCTCCCACAGATCGGCGAAACTGTTCGAACGGACGTTGCCGGCCGACAACGGCATGTAGGGGCATGGCGTGAGCTCGCCATTGGGTGTAACGCGGGCGTAGTTCGTTCCGGCGAGACATCCGCCGCCCATGTAGCCCGTCGCCTTTGTGATCGGAGAATTGGGATCCTTCTCATAGGCGAGCCGCTTGAAATGTGGGGCGCAACGGGCTCGCACTAACATTCCTTTGTAATTGTCCTGGCAGGTCACGAGGTACCCGAGCACTTCTTCATACTGAGCCGGAGTGATGTCGGTCAGTTCCTCGCCCCGGCCGGTACAGACCATGAAAAAGACGTTCAGCACTCTCGCGCCCAAGCCGTGCGCCCACTCGATCACCGCCGGCAGTTCCTGGTAGTTCATCGGCTGTGCGCTGAAGTGGACCTGGAATTGAAGCCCATTTCGCTTGCTGGCCTCGATGCCGGCAACCGCGGCTTCCCACGCACCCGGTACCCCTCTGAACCCATTGTGCTTGGCTGCGTCGAGGGAATCGATGCTGATGCCCACTCCCATGACGCCGATGTCTACGAGCGTGCGGGCCATCTGGTCGTCAATGAGCATGCCATTAGTCCCGAACACGACCATGAAGCCGGATTGCACGGCATAACGGGCGATGTCGAGAATGTCCGGGCGCACCAACGGTTCTCCTCCGGTGATGACGAGGAGGCACCCCTTGTTGACTTGGGCGATTTGATCGATGAGCCGGAAGCATTCTTCGGTCGATAACTCGTCGTCGCCGCCCGCGGCTTTGGTGGTGGCGTCCAGATAGCAGTGATCGCATTTGAGGTTGCAGCGCTTCGTCAGGTTCAATGCCACCAGATACGGTTTGAAGTCGTCCACCGTCCGGCCGTCCAGGGGGCCGTCCCCCTGCTTGGCGGGAGTGAAAACATTCGTGATCTGTTGTTGAAACGAACCCAGCGCTCCGGAGAGCGCAGGGTTATTCAAAATTGGAAGTGATTTACCCATGGTGTCGGCGAATTTGGTCGCGGGAGGTTAGGAACTCAATTTCCCGGTGAGGTTTGCGATCATATCCTTCAAGTTGCCGGTCTTCATGGCGTCGGCCATGTAGCCCTTGGCTTGCTCGATGCCTTCGTTGGCCACTTCCACCGTGATCATCGTCACTCCGAGCTTTTCGGCATGCTTGATGATGAGCGCCTTGGTGCAGTCCCGCATGAATCCTTCCGGAGCGCGGTCCAGTCTGGCTTGGGCGTCGGCCGTCCATGTATAGGGAGAAGACTCGGTGTGACCGTTGTCGGCCGCATGGCCGTTTTCATGCGTGCCATTGGCGCCCACGGCGGCCACCTTGGCTTCCGCCTCCGCCGAGGTCCCGGCGCCTTTGTTGGCGAAGATCGGTTCGTAGTCTTCCTCCGCGGCTTCCTTGATCGTCGGCGCGGCGTATTCAAGCGTGATAGTGGTCATGCCCAGCTTGCGGGCGCTTTTCTCGATCTTGGCCTTGGCCCGCCGCCGTTGGAATCCGGCCGGAACGGCGCGGATCGCCTCCTTGGCATCCTTGGTCCATTGCATCGGCACGTCGTCGTAGGCGACGTCGGTCTCAAGGTCGCCCTCCGACTTGGCGGCCGCTTCGAAGATGCTCTTGTCCACCTGCTTGAACCTGCCGCCTTCGGCACCGCACACCGGACATTTCACCGGCGTGTCGCCCTTGCCGATGTATCCGCACCCGTCGCATACGAAGTAGTTCTGGTTCATGCGGTCGAGATAGGCCTGGGTCGCGTCCGATGCGGCCGGCTTTTCCTCGACCACCTGAGTCATCATGCCGCTGAGCGTCGAACCCATGAGATCTTTGGCGACGGCGTCATCAGCCTGCATTTTGTCGCGGTCGATACCGGCAGCATCGAGATTGCCGCCGAGCGCCCGCATCGCGTCCATGGCGCCTTTCGGCAGGATATGGCCCACAGCCGCATCCACGACCGTATTGCTGATGATGGTGTGCCCTTTTTCAATGGCATAGCGATGAATGGCGGTTTTGGCCACGCCGCGGGCGAACACGGGAATCCTTTCCATGCGGCGCAAGGCTTCCTCGGTCCAGGCAATCGTGTACTCGGCCTGCGTGTCGATCGGGGGCACATACTTCCGATTGGAGACCAGCACGTTGCAGGGGGCGCTCCGGAGCAGATTTTCCGTGTTGCTTCCGACGTCCATGTCTTCGTCGCTGTGGACGCCGATCCGGCCGACGATCAGCAGGGCGGGAACATCCTTGCGGACGTATTGAATGATTTTTTCGAACGCCTTGCCGTCGAGCAGAGTGGTCTTCACGTCGGTCTGCTCCGCCTGGGCGATCTCGCGCGAAATATCGAGGTGCGATTGGTAAATCTTGGCGAGGCCGCTGTCGATGATCTCCTCGTGCAGCTTTTCCTGCTCTTTGAAGCGGAACACCTTGCCGGCTTCCTCGTTCAGGACGCCCGAAATACTGTGGAACGCCGCGTAATGGAAATAGGGATCGAAGGCCGAAATGACCTCGACCGGCATATTGAAGGCCTTGCCCAACGACAGCCCGGTCATGAGGCCGCCGAACGAATACGGGCTGCCGTCCACCGCGACGACGATCTTTCCGCCCTCGAACGGCTGAATGTTCTTGATGATGAGCATGTCGGAATTGCGGACCCGGCGGATCACCCGCTCGGTGTTGCTGCCGATCACGCTGTCTTTGACAGCGCCCACGCCGAGGGCGCCCATGATGACGAGGTCATACGCGTTAGTGTTGATGTCCTCGGCCAGCACCTTCCAGTTACGGCCCTCGAGAGACCGCCGTTCGACCGGCAGGTTCGCCTCATTACACTTCTTGTCGACGTAATCGAGGTAGGAGTCGGTGATGATCTGCAGGCCGCGGGTGATCAGCGAATCATGGATCTGCCGCTGCCGGTCGAGTTCTTTCTCGTCGTGATACTCTTCCGGGAGTCCCGCTTCCATCTGTTTGAAACGTTTGTCATGCATTTTCGCCGCGTAGACATGGCTGCCGACGATCTTCGAGCCGAATGCCTTGGCCAAATGCACGCCCATATCCACGGCGGTATTGGAATGGTCGGAATTATCGACCGGAACATAAATCGTCTTATACATCGAGATGCCTCCTCCGGGCCCTCTCACCGTCAAGGTCGAACCGTCATAATTGCCAGAAAAACCAAACGGTTGACAAACCTATCCAGTGTAAAAGAAGCGGCATGATAGCACCGACCATCTCGGGAATGCAAGGCGACCCGTAGATAGCCACATCACCGCCGGGCTGGCTCCGAGCGACAACCATCTGATCAATTCGGAGATCTCGATTCATGACGCGCAAGCTTAGTGCCAAGCGAGCATGAACGCCGGATTTCTTGAAAAAGATGTCGGAACAAAGGGACACAGGCAACGGGCGCGTGACCGGACAAGAGAGAAACGCCGGCTCGAATACAGTGGGAATCGTGAAGGAAGGCGATTTGTGACGAAGAGGCGCGGCCCTTCGCGGAAAGATTAGCCGGTGGGTTGAGAACCCAACCACGCTGAGCGCGGTCATGTGGAAGAGTGCGTCAGCGATGTTCCCTTGTCGATCGATGAGGCACGGGACCTGGACGCTCGGAGGATTTCTTCGAGCGAAAGCAAGGCGTCGCGCCCGGAATTGCCTTCAATGCCGCGGGCGAGGTTGGCGTCGGCATATTGGCCGTGATTCCAATCGGATAGATCTTTTTTTGCAGGGCAGGAAAATGTAAAGGATGGAGTTCATGGCCGTGAAATTGTGAGCGGTGATTTTAAAACTGAAAACTCACAACCGAACACTTTATTTCATGGCAATATGGATGGCGACGATGCCGCCCGAGAGGTTTCGATAGGAGACCTCCCGGAAGCCGGCTTCCTTCAGGATCACACAGAGCCGTTCCTGATCGGGAAACGTCCGGATCGAGGCCGGAAGATATTCGTAGACCCCCGTCCTGTCATGGGCGACTTTCGTGCCGATCCACGGCAGCAACGTAAAAGAATACCAATCATAGAGGGCGCGAAGCCATCCGAAAACCGGCCGGGAAAATTCCAGGCAGACGAACGTCCCGCCCGGTTTCATCACACGGCGGATCTCTCTCACGGCCTGCGCCAGGTTGCCGACGTTGCGCATGCAAAAGCCGGTTGTCACCGCGTCGAATATATCGTCGGCAAACCCCAAATGCTCGGCGTTCGCCTGGAGACAGGTCACTTTTCCCGCCAAGCCCTTGGCGGTCACCTTTTTGAGCCCTTCCGCCAGCATGGCATGGTTCAGATCGGAGGCCACGACGCGTCCCTTTGCGCCCATGCGAGGTTCCAGCAACAGCGCCAGATCGGCCGTGCCGGCTCCGACGTCGAGGGCAGTGCCGTGCTCCACCGGCGGTACGCAGCGAGCGGTTCGTTTTTTCCAGCGGTGATGGAGGCCGAAGCTCAGTAGCGTGTTATTCAGATCGTAGACGCCCGCGATGGCCGTAAACATCCGCTGCACGGCCTGCTCGCGGGCTTCGCCCGACCAGGTCGAGATGGTGCGGGCTTCCGCGTCGTTCCCGGGTGGAGACTGTGTCACGGATTCCTCCACGGACAGCATGCCCAGCGTGGTAGCACCCGCTTTGCCGCGGTGTCAAGCCGAACACCGTCTCGGTTCAAATTCATAGTCCGCCGAGAGCGGGCGATGGAGACAGGGTCGCATGCTATAATTCCCTCCCCATGGGAAATTCCATCGTCATCAAGGGCGCCCGCGAACACAATCTCAAGAACATCGACGTCGAAATTCCCCGTGATCAGTTGGTCGTCATCACGGGTTTGAGCGGATCGGGCAAATCGTCGCTCGCCTTCGACACGATCTACGCCGAGGGTCAGCGGCGCTATGTTGAATCGCTGTCCGCCTATGCGCGCCAATTCCTCGATCAAATGGGCAAGCCCGACCTCGATTCGATCGAGGGCCTGTCGCCGGCCATCTCGATCGAACAAAAGAGTACGAGCCACAATCCCCGTTCCACGGTCGGGACCGTCACCGAGATTTATGATTATCTCAGGCTGCTCTTCGCGCGCGTCGGCCGGCCGCATTGTTTCCAATGCGGTCAGGAGATCACGGCCCAGACCGTTCAGCAGATGGTCGATGCGATTTTCGCCCTGCCGGAAGGCATGAAGTTCCAGGTCCTTGCGCCGATCGTTCGGGGGAGAAAGGGCGAATATCGGAAAGAACTGCTGGAGATGCGCCGCGCCGGCTATGTCCGCGCCCGCGTCGACGGCAAGCTTGTCGATCTCGCCGACGACATCGCCCTCGACAAGCAGAAAAAACACACGATCGAGATCGTCGTCGACCGGTTGGTGATGAAGCCGGGCGACGCGCTGATGCGCCGGCTTGCCGATTCGGTGGAGGCGTCGCTGAAATTGTCCGGAGGCTTGGTCGGCGTGCTGACCGACGAGGGCAAGACGCTGCTCTACAGCGAGAATCTGGCCTGCATCCGATGCGGCGTCAGTTACCCGGAGGTGACGCCGCGCATCTTCTCGTTCAACAGCCCGCACGGAGCCTGTCCCGCCTGCGACGGCATCGGGTATGCCGTGACGCCGGGCTGTCCGGAGGACGAGGATCTCACGCTGCTGGAACTCTGCGACGTGTGCAAAGGGGCGAGGTTGCGGCCCGAAAGTCTGGCCGTCAAAGTGGCCGGAAAATCGATCGCGGCCGTCACCGAACTGTCAGTGCGGGCCGCGGCCGACTTTTTCAGCGGCTTGAAGTTCACCGATAGGGAACTGGTGATTGCACATCGAATTCTAAAAGAAATACGCGAGCGCCTCGGCTTCTTAGTCAACGTGGGGCTCGATTATCTGACACTGGATCGGACGGCGGCCACCTTGTCCGGCGGGGAGGGTCAACGAATCCGATTGGCCACTCAGATCGGATCGGGTCTCGTCGGCGTGCTCTACATTCTGGATGAACCGTCGATCGGACTGCACCAGCGGGACAACCGACGGTTGCTGCAAACGCTGTTGCGGCTGCGGGATCTCGGCAATACCGTCGTCGTGGTGGAGCACGACGCGGAAACGATGCTGGCGGCCGACCACATTGTGGACATGGGACCGGGGGCCGGCTCGCATGGCGGGCACGTCATCGCGCAGGGCAGCCCCAAGCAGGTCATGGACGATCCTCGTTCCTTGACCGGACAGTATTTGCGGGGAACGCAAACCGTTGCCGTGCCAAGCCGGCACCGAAAACCCAAAGGGTTCCTGTCCGTCGTCGATGCGCGGAAACACAATCTCAAGGGCGTGACGGCCAAGATTCCTCTCGGGTTGTTGACCTGCGTCACGGGGGTCTCGGGTTCGGGCAAGAGTACGTTGGTGCTCGAAGTCCTGTTTCACTCCCTGTCCCAGTTGCTGTACCACAAGAAACCGAAGATCGACGGGTGCAAGGAATTGCGCGGCGTCTCCGCGCTCGACAAGGTGATCGACATCGATCAGTCGCCGATCGGGCGCACGCCTCGTTCGAATCCCGCGACCTACACGGGATTGTTCGGGTATATCCGCGATCTTTTCTCCAACCTGCCGGAATCCCGGATGCGGGGTTATAAGCCCGGCCGGTACAGCTTCAACGTCAAAGGCGGCCGTTGCGAAGCCTGCCAGGGCGACGGACTCATCAAGATCGAGATGCATTTTCTGCCGGACGTGTACGTCACCTGCGAAGTCTGCAAAGGGCAGCGGTACAATCGGGAGACCCTCGAGATCTTGCATAAGGGAAAGAGCATCGCCGACATCCTGAACATGACGGTCGACGACGCGCTGGAATTTTTCGAGCACATCCCGCTGATCAAAGCGAAGCTCCAAACCCTGCACGACGTCGGGTTGCATTATGTGAGACTGGGACAGTCGGCCACGACGCTGTCCGGGGGTGAGGCCCAGCGAGTCAAACTGTCGCGCGAGTTGTCGAAGCGGGCGACCGGCCGTACGATGTATATCCTGGACGAACCGACCACTGGATTGCATTTTGCCGATGTCCAGCGCTTGCTCGATGTGCTCGACCGGCTGGTCGAAGCGGGAAACACCGTGCTCGTCATCGAGCACAATCTTGACGTCATCAGGAATGCCGATTGGATCATCGACTTGGGGCCTGACGGAGGAGACCGGGGAGGCCAGATCGTTGCGGAAGGCCCACCGGAAGATATCGCCGCGTCGAAACGGTCGTACACGGGGCAGGTATTGAAGGAAGCGGGGCTATGAGGAGCCTAGCTCTGCCGTAAGGCGGTGCCTGTCGCCGTTCGGAAATTTCAAAGGCAGGACAAGAAAGCGGGTCCTGTCGCGGCGAACAGCCCCACCGTGCTCACTCCACCAATCCCCCAGTGGGTCCCTTCCGTTCGCACGGTGGGGCACCCAGCTCGCCACGCCACCCGCGAGGTGAAGCAATTGACACGTTGCCTGGACCTCGTCATTGGTCCCATGCGCGGTACCCAGTCAGGAAGTCTTCACAAAGATAGAATCGAACCGGCTTCGAGGGACAAGTTGTCCACGATGTCCTAACCAATTAATTAAAAAAAGAAAAAACATCGATCCCTTCTCTCATTCTCTGACAAGCTGTCAGTCTCATCCAAGCCTCAGCTGCTCACATCACACAGTCCGATCGAGCTGAATCCTCACGATTTCCCAAGAATTGAACTCGTTGCCGACGAAAGTCTTTTCTGGCCCGTCCCTTGCGTTGTACCAGGGCGTGATGAAGGGCGGCGGAAGAACAATCTTCTGATGGCCCGGGCGGGAGACGAGAGGAGGGCCTCGATATGAAGCGATTACTGAACTGGACAGTCGCCTGTGGGGATGGGCTTTGCCAGGATGCGGCATCTAGGCATGGCGCCTATCTCTTGTCTTTAGACCGTGCCCTGAAGGATGGACCGGATCGGACTTCGAACCAGGCGGGGCAGCCTGGCTCGCAACATGACCGATCTGGGACTGTGTCGAAATAATCGTATCGAACAATAAGATGTATAGGGGGCTCGATACGCTATGCGGATACTGGGACAAACGGGTCGTTCACTGATCGAGATCTTCAAGCGTCGTCGAATGGCCACGCTTCAACCTGTCGATCAGCATTTGCACGGACCACATGAAGCGCCCTGTGAGGAGCTGGAGGCGGGAGTGGAGTATGGCGACGGATTTATTTCCCGGATGATCCAGCTTTCGCAGATGCCGAGGATTCGCTCTCCAAGAGACAGGAACACGTTTTCAATACGATCGGTGCCTACGCGACCGGCTTATGGTGTGTGAGGGATGGCGCGGTCGGTGGTTGATTAGATAGGCCACCTGCCGCCCTGGGTCACTTAGCCGAAGAGAGGTGTGTGATGGGAACGTTGGGAAAAGGGTTTCTCTTATGGATTCTGGGCATTCCAGCCGGAGTCATCATGCTCCTCTGGCTGCTGGGAATCCTGCGTTAACGATCGGGGCGGTCTTCGCGTCGTTAGCAAGGGATAAAAGTCCGGTTGCAAAACCGCAAGGAGGTACGGGATGTCATACATGAAGGTGTTTGCCGCTGGCGTCGGGATCACGATGGGTCTGTTGGGAGGCCTGCCGGCCCAGGCCGCGGACGTCGAAATGCAGGTTGTGGACAAGAACTGCTACATCGAGATTTTCGAGGACGACAACTATGATGCCGATGACCCGCACATCAAGATTCAGGGACCAAAAGAGTTCGCAACGTTAAAAAGTTTGCAGGGAAAGGACTGGGCCAATGACATTGAAAGCGTGATCGTGGGTTCCAATGCCACCGTGTATGCGTATGAGGACAAGGATTTCAAAGGGACGGAGATTGTGTTTGCTCCGGGTCAGAAAGTGCCGAATCTTGGGAAGCTCGATATGGCCAACGACATCGAGTCCATGAAGATTGTCTGCGGTAAATAGCATCGCACGTCCGTGATCTCGTCGCCGTGACGTCACGTCGCGGCGACGAGATCCGTCAACCCCGTCCAGGCTCCCCGGCTCCATCGCGACCAGCCGTCATCCACCACCCTCGCGAGCACCGAGAAACTCGCCGATCGGCGCTAGCGGCTCGATGTGGTCGCAGAAGATCTTCACGCCGACCATCAAGGGCACGGCCACGAACGTGCCGCCGATTCCCCAGATCCAGCCCCACAACATGAGGGCGACCACAATAATCACCGGATTTAACTCAAGTCGATGTCCGACGATCATCGGATTGACGAGCGTACCCTCGATGACGGCGAGCGCCCAATACAAACCGCCGACGGTGAGAATCTGTCCCAGGTCGTCGAACGTCACCGCCGCAACGAGCGTCACCACGCTGACTCCGATCATGTGGCCCAGATAGGGAATGAACGTCAGCATCGCCGCCATGACCCCCCAGAGCGGCGCATTGGGCATGCCCAGCAGGTGCATCCCCACGCCGACGGCGATGCCTAGTGCGATATTGATTCCGCTGACTGTCACGAGGTAACGAGCCAGGCGGTGTTCGATCTCGCGGACGATTTCCACGGCCCGCTTCTTATCCTCGAATGTCGGAAGGATCTTGACCAATTTTTCCAGAAAGAGATCTCCCGAGGAGAGCAGGAAGAACAGCAAGATGAGCATCGTCGCCCCGCCCATCAGCAGCTCGCTCGTGATCGTGAACATCCTGGCGGGCCAGATTCCGTTGTGGATTTCGACTTTCTGGACTTTCTTCGCCTCATCCAAGGTCGTGGCCGTGGCGATCAGTTCACCGGCCTTACTCAATTCCTGCATCGGCTTTTTGATCACGCGCAGTTTGTACTCGGCTTCTCGGAACACGTGAGGGGCTTTCTCCAGCCACCCGGCCGCGGGTTCGGCCAAGAACGTCATCCCGTAACCGAGTCCGAAGACGACGATCGACAGGAGGAGGGTCGCGGAAACCGGTTCCGGGACGTGTATCCGTCTCAGCCAACGTGGAATGGGAGCCAAGAGCACGGACAACATCACGGCGATGGTGAGAGGCAGGAACACGACTTGGCCCAGATGCAACGTATAGAGAAGAGCCAGGATAAACAGCCCGGTGAGCGCAACCGAGCGAATGGTCTGTCCGCCGGAAGGTGGGATGTCCCCCTGGATATTCGGCGGACGAGGCTTGTCGCCCGGAGGAAGACATGAATCGACCGCCTGCATGACCCCCTACCCTTCCCCTTACGCGCTCCTCGCATGAATCGCTGTGATCACTCTAGGGGGACGGTGCAGAGCCGAAGGACTGGATAAATCCCCAGTCTCGGTCGGGGACTGCCCCGGGCGTACGAGCTTGCAGGAGGGAAATACCGATCATACAATGCGGCCATCGTTCACGTCCGACGGTACTCGGAGGATTCGATGCCACGGAAAAAAACGCCAGGTTCGAACAAGTCGCAACCGGAGACGCTTCGATCGCCTTCGCCGCCCGCCGATCACGTGGAAGACTTCGAAAAGCTCGGCCTGTTCTATCTCGGCCGCCCGTATGACCTTGCCGGCAGGCGGGCCGAGCCGGGGTGGTTGCTCTACGATTCGAAGGACCTCGTGACCCACGCGGTCTGCGTCGGCATGACCGGCAGCGGAAAGACCGGCTTGTGTCTGGCGCTCCTTGAAGAAGCCGCCATCGACAATATTCCGGCCATCATCATCGATCCGAAGGGCGATTTGGGCAATCTGTTGTTGACGTTCCCCAACCTCACGGCGGACGATTTCCGCCCCTGGATCAACGAGGATGAGGCCGTGAATAAGGGGCTGTCCACTGCCGACTATGCCGCAGCACAGGCGAAATTGTGGAAAGACGGACTTGCCGCCTGGCATCAGGACGGCGCCAGGATCCGGCGTTTGAGGGAAGCCGCGGACTTCGCGATCTACACTCCGGGAAGCCATGCCGGCCTGCCGGTCTCGATTCTGAAATCGTTCACGGCGCCGGCTCCGGACGTCCGGCAGGACACGGAGCTATTAGCGGAAAGGATCGGTACGACCGTCACCGGCCTTCTGGGATTGCTTGGAGTCGCGGCCGATCCGATTCAGAGTCGCGAGCATATTCTCCTGTCGTCGATCCTCGATCACGCCTGGCGCAAGGGGGACGACCTGGACCTCGCCGAGCTCATCCATGCCATTCAGTCGCCACCGGTCTCCAAAATCGGGGTGTTGGACGTCGAATCGTTTTTCCCGGCCAAGGACCGCTTCGCGCTGGCCATGAAACTGAACAATCTGCTCGCGGCCCCGGGCTTCCAGGCGTGGATGGAAGGCGAAGCGCTGGATATTCAGCGCCTGCTCTACGGTCCGACGGGCAAGCCGCGTCACGCGGTCTTTTCCATCGCACACTTGAACGACGCGGAGCGAATGTTCTTCGTCACGCTGCTGCTGAGTCAATTCGTGGGATGGATGCGGGCGCAATCGGGCACGACGAGTCTGCGGGCATTGCTCTACATGGACGAGATTTTCGGCTATTTCCCGCCGGTGGCCAATCCGCCGTCCAAGCTGCCGCTGATGACGCTGCTCAAGCAGGCCAGGGCCTTCGGCGTCGGGATCGTCCTCGCGACACAAAATCCCGTGGATCTGGATTACAAGGGACTCGCCAATACCGGCACGTGGTTCATCGGCCGATTGCAGACCGAGCGGGACAAGGCGCGGGTGCTCGAGGGGCTCGAAGGCGCGTCGCTCGGCGCCGATCACCCGTTCAATCGGAGCCGGATGGAGCAGTTGCTGGCTGGACTCGGCAGCCGGATTTTTCTCATGAACAACGTGCATGAGGACGAACCGGTCGTTTTCGAGACCCGCTGGTGTTTGTCCTATCTGCGGGGACCGCTGACCCGTTCACAGATCAAACGACTCATGGACGAGCAACGCAATGACCGGGAACGACCGGCATCTCCGCCCGCCGCCCTTGCACCGGTTGGACGTGAAAAGGGCGGCGCTCGTCCGGTGCTGCCTCCGGACGTTCCTCAACAGTTCATTCCGGTGCGCGGCGCGCCGCCCGAGCGTGGCGAACTCGTCTATGTGCCCATGGTGGCAGGGGTGGGACGGATCAGGTTTTCCGACACAAAGATGGGCTTCGACGAGACGCAAGAGGTGGCCGCTCTGGTTCCGATCGGAGAAGGCGCGCTGCCGGTCCGATGGGATCGCGCGTCGACGGTTTCATTGTCCGTCGAGGACTTGGAGTCCAATCCAATGGACGGGGCGATCTTTCTTCCCGTTCCAGCCGGCGTGGTTACGGCCAAGAGTACGGCCGGATGGAGCAAGGAGTTCGGGGCCTGGCTCTTCCGCACGCAGAGCCTGACCTGTCTCAGAAGTCCCAGCATGAAAGTGGTGTCGAAACCGGGAGAGTCCGAACGGGATTTTCGGGTCCGTCTTCAGCAGATCGCCCGCGAACAGCGGGACAAGTCGGCGGAAGCCCTGCGCCAGAAATACGCGCCCAAGCTGGCTTCGCTGAGAGATCGGATGAGACGGGCCGAGCAAACGCAGGAGCGGCAACGGGCCGAATCCAGGTCCAGCCAAGTGCAGGCCGCCATCACGGTCGGAGCCTCGATTCTCGGGGCATTCCTCGGACGCAAGACGATCAGCGCGGCCAACGTGGGGCGGGCCACCACGGCGATTCGTGGCGCGGGCCGGGCGATCAAGGAAGCACAGGACGTGAGCCACGCGGAAGAAAACGTCGGCGCGCTCCAGCAACAGCTGCTCGGCATGGAACAGCAGCTCAAGTTGGAGACCGACGCGCTGGCAGCCTCGCCAGATCCGCTGAACGAGGCGCTCGACGCGCTTGCCGTCCGCCCGAACAAGTCCAACGTGACGGTCACGCTCGTGACGTTGGCCTGGGTGCCTCAGTGGAGGGATCAGCAAGGAGCGCTGAGCGAGGCTTGGGCCTAGCGGAGGGGAACGTCGCCCGTTATCCGCTTCCATGCGAGTAGAGCAGGTCGAAGAGGCGATCATCGGCCAGCCCCGTCTCCGCGGCGACATCGAGGAACACCTCGTTGACCGTGTGCAAGCCAAGTTTGCGATAGGATTCGAACTGCGATTCGTCGAAAAACTGATCGCCGGTCGATTCGTGCGGAAATTCCGGATGGCTCGCCGCATAGTCGAGCACGTCGGTCGGTTCCCGACCGGTCAGCGATGGCTTGAGATACAGCAAGAGGCCGCTGGTCGCCCCGGGATCGACCAGGTCATAGCGGATTCGTCCGACCGCGTGGCGGCGCTCGCTGTAGGGTGAACCGGCCTTGCGCCGCACCTTCTCGACGTCCAACTCGATTTCAATGCCCAAATCGATTCGAATCTTTCGGATGGCGTTGCCCAGGTCGGAAAATCTCGAGAGCTGGTCGCAGCCGGCGTCGCTGACGACGATGATGCGGCATCGCCGCCGGACCATCTCGTAGAGCGCGAGATTCTCGAAGTGCCCACCGTCCGAAAGATAGACGTAGCGCCGCTCGTCGTTGGTCAATCCGAAGGCTTCGGACAGGAGGGGTCCCACGGCAAACTCCGGGCAGGATCGGCGATAGGCCGTCTTGCCCGCTTCTCCGGGATTTCCGAGCCACCATCCGAGCCTGATATTGAACAGCGTCAACAGCAGGGTTACCGCGGGAGACGAATGATAGCCCATGTTGGGACTCGCGGCGGCGCCTGAGATGGCCAGTGCGGTGCCGATCGTGATGGCCTGATTCACCGCGGGGTTCTTGCCGTATTCCTTGGTCAGACGGTAGCCGCCCGGCGTCATGTTGCCGCTGCCGCAGTGCAGCGGGCTGACGGTGAACGATTGGGCCTTCCGTTGCTGCCATGCCAGGTTTTTCCCACGCACGAGGTTCAGAGCGATATTGACGACGTGGAAGGGGCGCTGAACCGCGGCGCCTTCCGGGGCGAGGTCTGCCATCTGAAAATTGTCGTGGGAATCGAATCCGGTGAAGGGATTCGGGACGCGTTTGAATCCGCGCGAAGCCCCCAGATAGGCGCGTATCAGCCGGTTTCGGTACATGGCATGGAGCGAAAACTTGTTGATATTGATGTAGAACGACATCAAGACGGCGAACAGCGCCAGGCCGATGATGTATTGACCGATCTGAAGCGCCGGCGCGCTCTGCAGCACGGCGGCGTTCACCCGGGCGAGCGTCATCAGCACCAGGACGACCGTCAACGGCGCAAGCAGGAGCACATATCCTTTCGCTCCGATTTTTGCCAACAGGCTCGGCCGCTCATGGTCCTGCTTGCCCGCCGTTCGTGCGCTGAATCCCAGGGCGATCGTCACGATGCCGGTGATACCTCCCGCCGACGTCAGCCAGCCGGGGATCTGTGCCAGCACCAGGGGTCCGAAGATCACGATGCCGCACATGCCGGTCCAACTCACGGTGGCGATCAGCACCCAGGAACCTGAGCGCCCCCACCATTCGCGGTCGTCGTCCCCCGTCGAACGGCTGGCGATGCCGATGAATACCGAGGCGGCGAGGAGAAACAGGGATAAGAATCCCGGGACGGCGCCGCAGGCGTACCAGTCTTCGAAGCGTGGAAGGCCTGATAGGGGCGCTGACTTGGACAGCGCGAGCCACAAGAGTCCGCCGCCGAGCAACCCGCTGAGGACGATGGTCAGGAGTTCGAGATAGCGCCAGACGTCGTTCCAGCGGCGCCGCAATACCAGTGCGGCGATCAGCCAGGCGACCGTATGCATGGCCGCGGCTCCTAACGAGAAGATCGCCAGACTCGACCATCCGTTGAGCGTCATGTGCTCCAAGGTTCGCTCGGCTTGCAGGTGCCAGTACCAGCCGAGCGACAGGCTGGTGACGCCCAATAGGAGGGGAGTCAGACAGAGGCCCAAGAACGCCGGTTGGCTCTCGAACCACCGCCACGACGGAGACGTCCGCAGTTTCCAAAGGCTCGGCCGGCACAAGTGGAGGTAGACGAGATGGCCCAGCAGAAAGGTGCTTCCCAGAAACGCGCAGAAGCCGGCCAGTGCGTCCGGCGCGTGACTCCTCAGCGCCGCCCGGTACAGAAGCGGAACGGCCAGCAATGCGAGCAGAAACGGAATGAAGACCAGCCAGTTGAGGACGAGATTGCGGAGATAGGTTCCCACCAGGGTCCAGGAATCGGCGGACATGAGTCCCAGGCGAGGGCTGAGATAGTTGCTGTAGGCCCGCAGATAGGCGATGGGCAGCGGTTCCACGCAGTCCGGTTGCGGTGGTTGCCGCAGCTCCTCCGCGACTCCGGCAAGACCCCGCTGGTGATTCTTGATCCAGGCGGAGAGCCAGCTGCCAATATAGCCGCCCCCTGAGACCGTCGACAAATAGTCGAACCGGTCCAATAGTTTGAGTCTCGCCAGCCCTTGGATGACGCCGAGTGCGAACGTCGCACTTCGGATGCCTCCTCCGGACACGCACAACGCCGCCTGGCGGCGCGGAAGGCCATGGATGCGGGCGTAGGCGGAGGCGAGCCGATCGGCGTCGGAGGCAGCGGGATCCCCGGCCGGCAGCGGCCCGTGGAGGGCTGCATATTCCTCCTCCAGCACCCTGGAAAGGGGATAGGGACCGTGTTCCTGTGCGTCCGCCATGACCCCCCGGCGCCCGTTACTGGGCTTCGATGAAGTTGACGATCCGATGCTTGTATTGCTCGACCACCTTGCGCGCCGCTTTGACGAGCAGAGCCCCGTGGCACGGCGTCTTGATCTTGAATAGGGTCGGAATCAGGGCGACCGCTTGCTTGATCTGGAGCGGTGTCACGTCCGCGGCGAAGTCGTCGCGGCAGGATTCGGGAAGATCCTGATAGCCGGTCCATTCGGCGTCGACATGCTTGAGCACGACGATTCTCAGATGCGCAAAATCAGGCAGGATCACGCCCTGCGTCCGCAGGCTGTGCCAGAGGAGCGTCTGATACGTGTTGGCCCGCTCCTCCATGATCCCGACGACGCGCGAGGGATCTTCGCGGAAGACTTGAAAGCCCTTGTCGTTGTGGTCGAGGGCGGCGGCTCCGGCGTCGAACGGGAACGAGGTATCGATGACGATGATCAGGCCCCGCTTCGGCGAACCCTGCGGGATTTTCTTCAGAAACAAGGTGGTCAACGATTCCGTGCCGAGGTTGTCGAATAGTCCGCCGTCCCCGATGTGCAAATACCTCGGTGTTCCTTCGATCTGATAGGTGACCGGGCCGACGACGGGTGGAAACGAAGCCGAGGTGGCGACGGCGAGCGACAGCCGAAGGTTTCTATAGTCCGCCCCGATACGTTCGAAGGTCAGAGGGAGAAACTGCCGGCTCGCCTCGTCCAAGCCTTTTTGGATGATGGCCATGCCCTCGGGCGTGAGCGGGACGGGCCGGTTCGGGTTTTTCAATTCCTTGGTGAGGAGGCTGATGAAGTCGTAATCGAAATCGGCGGCGGGTAACGTGGTAAACGCGAAACGCTGGCCGGAGTTATAGACCGTACCGTTGAGAATGACCCGGGGAATGTCGCCGCGGAGTTCGCGCTCGTACAGCTGGGCGAAGGTGATCTCATCCAGAAACTGTGCGTCCCACACCTCCGACAGCGAGTAGGCCAACTTAGTCGGATTCAGCGCGCGGAAATACGTCAGTTGCCGGATCAGTCCCCGCTCCTGGAAATTGGTTTGCATGGCCTTCTTATAGTCGGAGAAAAATTCACGGTAGCGCGGGGAGAGTCCCTGTTCGCCCAGGACCGCCTCGGATTTCGGCGGCTTCTTGGCTACGTAATAGGCGGTCGCCAGGCTTCCTCCCGAGACGCTCGACATGTAGCTGACCGTCTCGAGCACGCTGCGTGCGCTTCCTTTGAATTGCACCGGCGTTTCCGCGAGCGCTTCCAAGGCGCCGGCCGCGAACGTCGCCGCTCTGCTCCCACCGCCGGAGACGGCCAGGCCGACCATGAAATCCTGGTCGGGCAGGGGAGCGAACAAAGCCTCCGCGCCCTGCGGTTGTGCCGGCAGGTGTTGGATCTTGGCGAAGCATCCGGTCAAGACCAATCCGGCGCTCACGAGCATGGTGGCGAGGATACTCTTCATATGGTGACCTCTCGAATCGACCCGACTGGTTCCATGATTCTCAGTGCCCCTGCGTCGCGGGCGGTTTCACTTGCAGATAGCAATAGCCTCCGTGCTCGACCAGCTTCTTGGCCGTGACTCCTGCGGCGGTTTCCAGGGACGCCGCCAACGTCTCATTGCCCGTTCCGGCCACGCTGCCTCCCCGGACGGCCTCGCCCACCTTGGTCATGACGACCGCTTCGACCCGCAGGGCATCGCGCGTCACCCGAGCCATGCCGGAAAGCGGAATACCCGATTGATCGGGCCGGAGCTCCGGAAAGGGTCGTTCCGCCGCCCAGTCGACCTGCAAGGCGGTTGCACCTTCGACGGCCGGTACTTCGAAGGCCGCGTCGAAAAACGCTTCGATAAAAATCCTGGTCAGATCTGCGCCGATCCGTTGAGAGGTGGCGGTGCTTCCCGGTTCCGCCGTGAAGGCGTCCGATTCCAGGCTCGCCTGGAATGGCAACCCGGGAAACAGAAAACTGCGTCCGCTTCGATCGACGAACCCGACGGAGGTGGCCGGCCTGACTCCGCCGGCCGTCTCTCCGGGAGGCGGCTCAGCCTCGACAAGACGAAGATTGCCGAAATAGGCCTTGTTGTACGCAACGAGCAATCGGGCGAATCGGGACGCTCCTTTTGCAAGGTCCTCTTCCTCCACGTCGATTCGCTCTTGCCAGAGACGTGCCGCGGCGACGACTCCCTTCAGCGAGACAATGTCCAATGACCGGCCTTTGTCTTGGATCAAGCCGGCCACGAGGTCTTGAAGATTCGAAAGTGAATCGCCTGCCACGGGGTCGCGCTCGCGGACTTTCCTGATCAGAGCCCGCACCGGTGTGATCGGCTCATCATCCGCTTCCGGATCGCTGTCTCGAACTTGCGCAAGGCAAGCGCGGAATTGACGGGAAAGCACCGGTTCTGCCGCCAGCCGCTCGCGATAGGATTGCAGATGGAGATCGAACGGCTTCGGTCCGTCGGGACCCGTGGATACGCATCCGACACATACGGCGGTTGCCACCGTGCAGAGGAGAAGCCGGACGGATTTCCCGCACGCCTCGGCGCGGACGGGGGCAGTCGGCCGATCGACTGACTGCGGCAACCCTTGAGGAAAGAGCCTCATTGGATACGAACAGGATCTTTTCCGATCCACATCTAGTGCTTTTTCAGCATGAGCCGGTCCGTCCAGGCCAACAGAATGGCCGAACTGAGGAAGGTCACATGGATGAAAATTTTCCATTTGATGTGTTCCGGATTCTCGTTGGCCACGTCGACGAAGGCCTTGAGCAAATGGATGCTTGAAATACCGATCAGGGAGGCCGCGAGCTTGATCTTGATCGTGCCGGGATCGACATGGGTCAACCAGTCCGGCCGATCCGGATGGGTCTCAAGATTGAGTTTGCTGACGAACGTCGCATAGCCTCCGATGATCACCATCGTCAGGAGATTGGCCACCATCGTCACGTCGATCAGACCCAACACCCCCAACATGAATTCCGTTTCTTGCAATTGCCGGATATGGATCGCCATCTCCCACAATTCGACGAGAAACTTATACGCGTACAGCAGTTCGGCGATGATCAGGCCCCCGTACAACGGCGCTTGAATCCAGCGGCTGGCAAATACGACGGTTTCGAACGCGTGCTCAATAGGATGGATGACCTCCTGGCTGGATTCGAGAGCATTATCGGACGCGGGGGGAGTTCCGCTGGACATAATATCTCCTCAGGGCATGGATCCGTGCGAATAGGTTCGCGTGGAAGTATGGGAACGGATGGTCGCCTGCCATAGGCTGCTTGCCGGACCGATCCAAGTGAGCGGTATCCTAGTGGCGAGCGGCGATGCTGTCAATTGTTCGAGCCGTCCTCGCAACCTGGATCGCGTGGCAAGAACATCGGAGCGATGATGGTCATGTCGGGTCCGCCGGCGCCCAGGTGGACGGGTTACTTGGAGGGAAGCGGTGCGCTGAGATTTTTGAAGCTTCCGGCGTAGAAGGCCGCAACCTGAGACCGTCGTCCGATCTGAAGCTTGGAGTAGATATTTGCCAGGTAGTTTTTGACGGTCTTTTCGCTCAAATTCAACTGTACGGCGATCTCCTTGTTGGTCAACCCCTCGGCGACAAGCGGCAGCAACCGTTGCTCCTGCGGCGACAACAGGGGGCGCTTCGACGCTCCCGACTGCGCCGGGCCATGCTTGATCAGGTGCAGCGTGTACTTGGTCAGTCGGGGATCCATCAGCGGCTGACCCGACGCCACCGTTTTGATCGCCTTGACCAGGGAATCGGACGCGATGTCCTTGAGCACGTACCCCTGTCCTCCGGACAGGATCGCCTCCAGAACCGTATGGTCGTCCGCAAAACTGGTCAGAAACAAGACCCGGGTATTCGGACAGGCCGCTAGAATGTCGCGCGCGGCCTCCACGCCGCTGCCGTCGGGGAGGCGGATGTCCAGGAGGACCAGATCGGGTTTGAGTTTGAGGCTGAGCTGCTTGGCTTCGTCCTTTCGGGAAGCCTGGCCGACGACCTTGAGGCCGGGCGTCAGATCCAAGACGGCGCCCAAGCCGATCCGCACGACCTCATGGTCGTCGACGATCAAGAGCCGAATGGGTGCGGTGCGTGCGGCCATTACGACTCCGTTTGCGACAGATCCACGGTGATGCAGGTGCCCTGATCCGGCTTACTGGTCAAACGCAGCCGGGCGCCGATTTTTTTCGCCCTGGCGGCCATGTTCACGAGGCCATGACCCTGTTTGCGTTTGAGCTTGGGGACGAAGCCGATGCCGTCGTCACAGACTTGCATCCGCATGCCCGAGGCCCCCAATTGACTCAGCCGGACAGATCGATGCGTTGCCTTGGCATGACGCACGCTGTTGCTCAGCGCTTCACGTGCAATGTTCAGCAGCTGCTCGGCCTGCTCCGTGGTGATGAGGTCGAGCACACCGTCTTCGATCTCCAGCTCGGGAGGACGATGTCCGGCCGTCGAAAAGGCCGACACGAGCTGGCGTAGCGCTTCGCGAAGGTCCATCTTTGCGCTTCCGCCCCGGTTCAGCAAGGCGATGAAGTGGCGTACCTCGCTCACCAGGCGGTTCAACTGGTCGATCGCCTGACTGGCGTGGATCTTCGCTCGTCTGGGTGACTTGCCGGACGCCAGCTTGCTCGCTTCCAGCTGCATGCCCACCGCATAGAGGGACTGCAGAATGTTGTCATGCAGGTCCTGGCTGAAGCGCTCGCGTTCCTCCGTCGCGCGTTTTTGGTCGGTGATGTCCTGCACGGCCGCCAGCAGGAGAGGGCCGGGATGATTGGGTAACCCGACGCCGGTGGCCTTGACGGAGACCCAAATGACCTGTCCCGTTTTCCTGATGTAGCGCTTCTCGAGCGTATAGTCTTCCCGTATGCCCCGATAAAATTCGTCCGTGAGCTTGAGATTTGGCGCCAGATCGTCGGGATGCGTGTAGAGATCGTAGGTCCGGCCCAATAAATCTTGCTCCGCGTGACCGGTCAACCTACAGAAGGCCTTGTTTGCGGTCAGCAGCCTCCGCTGCGAGTCCAGAATCACCAGCCCCACGGGAGCCTCGGAGACAAACCGTTGCAGGAGCAATTCGCTGGCGCGCAAGGCATCTTCTGCTCGCTTGCGCTCCGAGACGTCTTCGACGACGGCGATGAAGTACGCCGGGGCGCCGGATGCGGTTCTGGCCAACGAGACGGTCAGACTGACCCAGATCCAGGTGTCGTCGCTCCGGCGGCACCGTTGCTCCGTCGAAAAGGAGGCGACCATGCCCGCCGTCAATTCGTCGAGGTAGCGAAGATTGACCGGGAGGTCGTCCGGATGCGTCAGTTCCTGAAACGTCAGGCTCTGCATGGCGGTCGAGGTGAACCCCAGTGTTTTGCACAGACAAGGATTGACGCAAAGAAACTGCCCGCCGAGGCTCCATTGGGCGATGCCGACTCCGGCATGCTCGAACAGCGTTTTCCAACGTTCTTCACTTTCCCGGACGATGTCTTCGGTCACTCGACGGGCAGTGACGTCTTCGCAGACTACGAGCACCAAGGTTCGGCCGGTGCGGTCCAGGATGCCCTGAGCCCGTTCCTTGACCCAGAACGCCGTGCCGTCCTTGCGGATTTTCTGAATCTCCCATTCAAATAACTTATCGAGGCTCTCCGTGCATACGCCGATCTGCGCGAGCACGGTCTCGTGATCCTCAGGTCTGAACACCGCGAGGACGGAGCGGCCGATCAGGTGCTGAGGCAGATAACCCAGCTGTTCCGCCCCGTAGTTGTTGACCGAAAGGATCAGGCCGTCCGGGGACAGGGTGAAGTACATGGACGGGTTGTTGTCGTAGAGCGACCGGTACCGGTGCTCGCTCTCATGCAGCGCCGAGGCGATGGTTTCCTGCTGGAGCAGGTTGTGCTCCACGTGCCCGATCACCCGTGCAAGCTGCTCATCGCAGTCCTGCATGCGGTGGTGCAGCGCCGAATACAGACTTCGGCCGAGCTCGTCGTCGGATTCGGCGGCTTGCTCCATGGCACGACGGAGGCCGGTCAATTGTGTGAGCAGAAGCTGAAAATCGGTTGCGGCGGAGAGCTCGCTGTCGGACTGCCGAATCATGGGCTGCTCCATGTCGGACGCGTCGGCCGCCTGCCGGATCGGGTATCCGATGCCGAACGGATTGCCAGGGCCGAACGGATAGGCCGCTAGCATAGAACGCTTTGTCCGTGAATTGCTAGGTCAAAGGGCGAGGGATAGGCGGGAGGCGAACGGCGACAGGACGGTTTCCTAGGTATTGGGCCCTGAGTAACTGGAACGGCCTTCCCTGATGAACCAGGCCACCGCTTCGGTGCGACGCCTGACGTTGAGCTTCTCGAAGATGTTGGCGAGGTAGTTCTTGACGGTCTTGTCGCTCAGGCTCAGATGCGCTGCGATTTCCTTGTTGGTCTTCCCTTGCGCCAGGAGCGGCACGATGAGCCGCTCTTGCGGCGAGAGTTTGGGACCCTGGCGGCCGGGACTCTCTGTCCGGTACTGCGTCCGGATCCAGTGGAGCGCCTGCTGGGCTACGCGAGGATCCAAATGGCCCTTGCCGCTGGCGACTGCGCGGATGGCCTGGATCAATTCGTCGGTGCGAATGTCCTTGAGGACGTATCCATGGGCGCCGCTCTGCACGGCCCCGATGATCGACGCGTCCTCCGCATAGCTCGTCAGGATAAGAACGCGCAGGTTGGGTGCGACGGCGAGGAGTTTACGGCAGGCCTCCATGCCGGTCGCGTCCGGCAATTTGACGTCGAGCAGGACGACCTGAGGTTTGACCCGTTCGACCACGGCCAACGCCTCCGCCACTGTCCCGGCCTCTCCGACGATTTTGAAATCTTCTTCCAGGCTCAGCAGCGAGCGAAGGCCGTGTCGGACGACCTCATGATCATCGACGATGACGATCTTCAGCGGCAGGTCTTTTGTCATAGTGCCAGGTGGTCGGGTTCCAAGGCGAATTCCACGAGAATGTGGGTCCCTTCCCCGACGTGCGAGCGGACCAACAGTCGCCCGCCGAGTTTCTTGGCTCGCGCGGACATGTTGGCGAAACCATAACCCTTTGTGCGATTGTCCCCCTGTGTGAAGCCTACCCCGTCGTCCGCGATCGCCAAACGGAGGTGGCGTCCTTGCGCGTAGAGAGAGATACTGGCACGGGTGGCTTTGGCGTGGCGGACGCAATTGCTCACCGCTTCGCGAATGATCATCAGGACCTCCCGCTTTTCTTCATTGGTCGCCAGAGCGACGGCGCGGGGCACAATATCGGTGGTGATCTGGAGCGTGCTGATTTCCCCGTAGGTCTTGATGAGGGTCTTGATCTCGGACGCGAGGTCAAATTCCTGGACGTTGCCCGATTCCAGGGTGCGAATCATGCCGCGGACCTCTTGGATCAGGGTGTTGAGCTGGTCGATAAGCAGATCATCGGTCTGATCCGCTACCGGCCGCCGCTGGGGCTGGGCCCGTCTGGTCGATTCGATGGTGAGGCCGATGGCGTACAACGACTGCAGCACGCAGTCGTGCAAGTCCCTGGTGAGTTGTCCGCGATCCTCGACCAGGGCCGCCAATCGCTGTTCCATCGTGCGTAATGCCACGGCCAGATCATCGCGGCTCTTCGCCGGGCCGAAGGTCTCCGTGGTTCCGATCGCGCTATTCATGCGTTGAGCCGATCGAAAGTGCTGCGGTCTTGTGCCGGATTGTCCGGCGCCCCTAATCACCTGTAACCCATGCGTGCGGTCACCCACGCCTCACCTCTCCCTTTCCGCCAGGCGAATCGCCCTGGCTGTCTCGGCGGCTGCACTGTGCACCGCTCTGAATGCTGGATACCTAACTATCACGGTCGTCGAATCCGATCACCTGGCGAGTCGGCCAGGTGACGGACTAGACGGGAAATGGAACCATTCGCCGCGTCTAATACGGAATTGCACCGCTGCTCAGAAGGAGGACGAGATGAGCGACTCGATGGTGGTGGCCGAGGAGAAGCGGATTTTCTTCCATGAAGGCGCGTTCTCCGTAAAGACACTGGAAACAGAATCCGAATGGTGCCAGGCATACCGGCTCCGCCATCGCGTCTTTGCCGAGCGACTCAAATGGGTGCCGGAACGTCCTGACCGGCTTGAAGCGGACATGTACGACGCCTGGAGTACCTCCATCGGCGTCTTCACCGCCGATTCGATCCTCCTGGGCTTGGTTCGCATGACGCATGCCCCGGTGCCCTTCATGCTGGAGAGTGAATTCAGTGCCTGTTTGACTGGTACGCATCCCATTCGCAAGGAACTTGATACCGCGGAAATCACCCGTCTGGCGGTGGATCCACACGTGGCCGACCGAACAGTCTCGACGCGCGTCATGCAGGCGGCCATCAAAGGCGCCTACCTCTGGTGCGTCGCGAACGACGTTCGCTATACGTACATCGTGGTGGAAGAACGTTTGCTCCGTGGCCTTCGCCTGATGGGATGGCCTTGCCAGTCCCTCGGAGCTCCGGTCTCGCTACCGCCTGCCCAAGCGGTGTCCGTCGCCGCACTGATCGATCTGGAGACGTTCCGTCTGAATGCCTCGGCGAAGCGACCGGAAGTATTGAAATGGTATTCCACCGCGGAGACGGTTTCGACCGGTGCGTCCCGCTGCGACTCGCCCGTTCGCGCCTCGGCTTCGGAAGTGGGCGACGTCCAATACGAAGCCGCCTGAGCTAAATTGGATCGCGGAGCTATTCGGATCGGGACAGGGGGAAAGGACTTGAAGCAGCGGACTGAAACTAGGCGGAGGAAATCCGTTAGACCGCGCTGGGAAGGCCGTGCAGGTTCGGCAGGCCGTGTTCGATGGCCGTTGCCACGGCCTGAGAGCGGGAGGTGACGTCGAGTTTGGAGAAAATACTCTCCACGTGGAACCGGATGGTGCGCTCGGTGACGCCGAGAATTTGAGCGATCTCCCAGTTCGTCTTGCCGTTCTTCATCCAGTTCAGGATGGTCAACTCGCGGACGGAGAGTTTTTTTACGCAGCGATCCAGCGCATAGGTGTGACGGGGTTCCGTCCTCATGAGCGCGAGATGCAGGTGGTAACCGAGGTATTCCATCAGGGGAAGGTAGCGTTCGGCTTCGAGGTCGCTCTCGCCGGCAAATGAGCAGAACGTCGCGATGCTGCAGGCTTGGTCGGCCGATCCGGTGGTGATGCCGCTTTGAAGACCGAACTCTTCCGCGGTTCGAATGAACTCTTTTTCCTTCTTGGAAGTGGCGGAGCGGTAGGTATCCTTCCACAACTGGGTCCCGGGTGCTTTCAGCGCTTTCTGAAAGACCGGGTCAACTTCGAAGAAACTGTTTTGCCAGTACAGCCGCAACCACTCGTCCGGGTAACTCACATTGACGACGTTGGCGAACCCTTCGAATCGTCCGCCGGATCCGAGTCTGGCCAAACCTCCGAGTAATCGGCTAAAGGGGAAATGGGTTTGGATCAGCTCCAATACGCCTTTGATGTCCTCGGACGTTTCCGCCTGGGCCGCGTAATGGAGGACTTCGAGCGAGTGTTCGCACTCCAACCTGGAGAGCGCCGTGAAGACCTGACCCGGGAAGGGATATTTTGAGGCTTCTGCCATGGTGACCATCCCTCAAGCAAGAGGGCCGCAAAGGACCGCAGCTGTGGATAGTATACGCCGCCTACACAAAAAAATGGAATAGAGACGTTAGGCACGACCATAGGGCTGAATAGCCCTATCTAATAATAAGTCCTGAAGCCTCTATCTCCTGTGGACAGGACAGAGGTATGTGAGTACCATCCTGAATTGCTTGTCCGGCCTCATCCTTAAGCATGATCTGGACCATTGGAATTTTTCTGTCAGTCCTCTTACAGTACTCCAATGTCGCCGCTCAAGCGCTACGGTTTCAACCGCAAGGCGCGTCCGCCACAGGCCAAGGAAACGCCTTCGTGGCACAAGCCGACGATCCCTCAGCTATCCACTATAATCCTGCCGGGCTAACTCAGGTCTCGGGCCTTCAGGCGTACATGGGGACGGCGCTTGTCGGCGGCTCGATTCATTTCACCGGTCCCACCGGCGCGACGACACGCGGAGACTTGGGAGGGAGCGTCGCCTTTCCACCTCCCAGCCATTTCTATATGAGCGCGAATCTCGGCGCGCTCGGTCTGACCGGGCTTTCCGCGGTCACGGCCGGCATCGCCGTGACCAGCCCGTTCGGACTCAATACGCGTTATCCTACGGATGGGCCGTTCAATACGGCGGTCACCTCGGCGACCTTGCCGCTCATCGACATCAAGCCGGCCGTGGCTTACAAGGTCACCGACTCCCTCTCCATTGGGCTCAATGCTGACATCTATACGTTTGCCAGCTTTCTCGGCGAAGGGCAGGCCCAGCAACAACAGGTATCGGCAGGAACGGGCGGCATACCGGCCGGTGCCTCATTGGAATTTTTCGGGAACGGTACCGGTGCCGGGTTCGCGGCGAGCCTGCTGTATGCGCCGATGAAAAGTGCCGAAGGCCTGCCGGTCCTGTCGATCGGGTTTACCTATCACAGCCAGGCGGTGTTGCCTCTCAACGGCGCGTTGCTCGTCAACGGGACCAAGGCGGCCGACGCGTCCACGAGCCTGGTGCTGCCCCAGATTTTCTCCGGAGGCCTCGCGCTGTGGCCGATTCGGACGGTCGAACGGGAGTGGAAGCTGGAGGTCGACGTCGAATACGTCGGCTGGAAATCGGCCAGAAATCTCGATATCCGTCTGTCAAACGGGGTGACCGTGCCGCAGCCGCAGCAATGGAAAAACGTGCCGGTCGTGGCCGTGGGGACCGAATATAAATGGCTGAGCCCCGAGTGGTTGCACCATTGGGAGGTCGCCGCTCGAGGCGGATACACCCGGACACAGGATCCGGTTCCCGACCAGACGTTCAATCCTGCCACGATATCCCTGACGGCCAATACGATCTCGGTCGGCGGCGGCATGCTTTGCCGCGAGGGCGGCCGATTTCTCAGTGTGATTCCGTGCGGAGGGGAATCATGGCTCTTGCCGAAGGCGATCGGCGTGGATGTGGCATATCAGGCGTGGATCTACGAATCGCGGACGGTGACGGGCAACATCAATCCGACCGTCAACGGCGACTACCGGGTCTCGGTTCAGGTGGGAATCGTGAGCCTGAGATTCGTCTATTGAGCGAATCCCTCTCGCCGGTAGATTCAGCGAGAGTCCGTGAGCGTTTTACGAAGTTCCGCGACGGTCCGTTCGTCGATCCCGGATTCTCTCAGGGCGTCGTCGCTGGCTGCCGCCACCCGCTCGACGCTGCCGAATCGTTTGAGCAGGCGGGCGCGTCTGATCTCGCCGATTCCGATGATCTGATCCAATTTCGAAGAAAGAAGCGCCTTGCCCCGCAGCGTGCGATGGAAGGACACCGCGAAGCGGTGCGCTTCGTCGCGAATCCGCTGCAGTAGATGGGTGGCAGGCGATTGTCCTCTCAAGGGGATCGGGTTTTTCCGTCCCGCCAGGAAGACGCGCTCGTCCTTTTCACCGCGCGCCTTCGCCAGCCCGATCACGGGAAGATGGCCTTCTCCGACCTGCCTGAGCCCTTCGATGGCGGCGGCCAACTGGCCGAGCCCGCCGTCGATGAGAACAAGATCCGGCCGTGCCAAGCCTTCCATGCCGCCGTACCGACGGGAGACGGCCTCTTGAATGCTGGCGAAGTCGTTGGCTCCCTCGACCGTGGCGATTTTGAATTTCCGATAATCGGCCTTCTTCATAGTGCCGTCTTCCCATACGACCATCGAGGCGACGGATTGGGCGCCCATGGTATTGGAAATGTCGAAGCCCTCGATGCGGCGGGGAGCACGGTCGAGCCGAAACAGGCGCCGGAGTTCCTCGCCCGCCTGACGGTCGATGGCCTCGTCTCGCAAATGGTCGGCCGCCGCCGCCGCCGCGTTTTCCTCCGCCAGTTTGACCAACTGATGTTTTGTGCCACGCTCCGGCACGAGCACTCGCACGCTATCCCCGCGCTTTTCGGACAGCCATCGGGTGATCAAGTCGACGTCCGGAATGTCCGCCGGCACCAGCAATTCGGCCGGCGGCTGGCCGTCCTTGTTATAAAATTGTTCGACGGCGGCGACCACCAATTCGTCGTCGGGCGTATCGGCGGCGCTGGGCCAGAAAAAGTCTTTGCGCCCGATCAGGAGTCCGCCCCGCACGAACAGGAGCTGAAGGTCGACTGCCGCGCCCAGCCGCGCGATGCCGATGACGTCCTGATCGACCGATGCGGTCTGCGTGATTCGTTGCCGCTCCAGGGTCCGCTCGATCTTGAACATGCGGTCGCGCAGCCGCGCCGCCTCTTCGAAGTCCTCCCGTTCCGCCGCGGCCTCCATGCCCGCGCGAAGCTCGTCCAATAATTCGCGGTCGCGCCCCTCCAGGAACTGGCGCACCTGCTTGACGATCTCGTGGTACTCGTCCCTGGATTGATTGCCGGTGCAGGGAGCCATGCAGCGCTTGATCTCGAATTCGATGCAGGCGCGTTCCGCCTTCCCGTCGATCTCGATGCTGCACGTGGCCAAGGGAAACACTTTCTTGATGACTTTCAACGTCTCCCGCAATGCGCCGGCCGGGGTATAGGGGCCGTAATACAACGCCCCGTCCCGCTGCACCCGACGGACGATGGAAAGGCGGGGGAAATCTTCTTTGACCGGCAGTCGGAGGTAGGGATACTGCTTGTCGTCGCGGAGCACCACGTTGAATCGCGGCCGGTGGCGTTTGACGAGGTTGCTCTCAAGGATCAGCGCTTCGAGTTCGGAGCGCGTCACCATAATTTCGAGATCGGCGATCAGGCTGACCAGCAGGGAGGTCTTGGGAGAATGGTTGCCGCCCTTCTGAAAATACGAGCGCACGCGATCGGCCAGCACGGCGGCCTTTCCGATATACACCACGTCACCCGCGGCGTCTTTGAACAGGTAGACGCCCGGCTGGTTCGGCAGGCGGGCCAGCTTGGCTTGAAGATCGGCTGACAAGACCATGGAAGTCGGCTGTCCCGGATAATCCCAGGACGTCAGTCATTGTAACGAGCGGAAGAAATGCGACGCAACCGCCCGAGGCGAGGAGCGAAGCCGATCACTTCCCGCGCTTGGCGCGAAGCTCCCGCAGGAACGAGGCACTGAGTGTGCCTCTGGCCACTTCGGCCACCGGGCCCTTCATGGTGAGGCTGAAGTCCTGCGCGACCTCGATCGTGAGCGCGCCGCCCGGCATCTTGACCGTCACCGGAGAGCGCACGAGCCCGAGTCTGACTGCGGCGGAAGCCGCCGCGCAGGATGAGGAACCGGACGCTTGCGTTTCTCCCGCGCCCCGCTCCCAAATCAGGATGAAGAGTTCGGCGGGGCCGGTGGGAACGGCCAGTTGCACGTTGGTCCGCTTGGGAAAGATCGCATGATTCTCCAGCGCCGGCCCCAGCGCAAGGAGGTCTTCGCGTGACCAGGATTCGCCTGAGGGTTTGAGGACGACGCAATGGGGATTGCCGACGCTGACTCCCGTGAATCGAAGCGAACGCCCGGCCGCATCGATCGGTTCCCGGAGTAATTCGTCGACGCGCAGCGTACAGGGAAGCGCAGCGGGATCGAACGTGGCCCGCCCCATCTCGACGGTGGCGGACGCGGCGTCCCCGTGGCGGTCGAGATGCAAGGCGATGCTCACGAGCCCACCCTTCGTGTCCACCGTGAACCGGGTTTTTTTCGTCCGCCCGGTCGCGTGGAGGTAGCGGGAGAAAATGCGGAGGCCGTTGCCCGATTTTTCCGCTTCGCTGCCGTCGGGATTGAAAATGCGAAGACCGAAATCGGCCCGCTTCGTCGGAACGATGGCCAAAATTCCGTCGCTGCCGAGTCCCCAGTTACGGTCGCATATCCGTTTGATCGAAGCAGGCGTCAGGGAGAAGGTCAACTCCTTGGGGTCCATGACGAGGTAATCGTTCCCCAGCCCGTGCCCCCGAAAAAATCCGTTCTTCATGCAACGTTCCTTTCTCGTCTGCCGTCGTTCGTGAAGCGCGGGAACAATACGTTGTCACTGCGGAATACGTCAATGGGGAGGCGCGGTCTCCGGCCGTCCGGCAAGGGCCGCAGCGAGGAGACTGTCGCCCCTCCGATCGGCGACGGTTCCGTTGCCGTCGGAAACCGGGACAGGCACCGGCTGCGCCAGAGCCAGTCCCCCGTGAGTCCCTGAGCGACGCGGGAACGAAGCCGGCGGACTTTTCAACAGCCTGCTAGACGATCGTCACGCCGTTCGGACGCTCGATCAGTTCGATCTCATAGCCGTCCGGAGCGTCAATGAAGATGAACCGGCTGCCCGACGACGTCGTCGTGGGCCCGTCGGTAATGGGGACACCCTTGGCGCCGAGCGCGACGATGGTGTCGTCGAGGTTCTCGACTTGGAAGGCCAGGTGGACAAGATCTTCCTGCACCCGCACGGGGCCGCTGGGCGGGAAGCTGGTCAGTTCGATCAGTTCATCGCTGTTGGGCACCTTCAAGAAGGCTAGTTGCGATCCCCGGGGGGAGGTCTTTCGTTCCAGTACGTCCAACCCCAGGACCTCCGTATAGAACCGGATCGTCCTGTCCAGGTCAGTGACGCGCATTCGGGTGTGGAGAAATTTGGCGACGCGCATGGTTCGTTCCTTTACTCCCGCATCGAGGGACCGCTGGTTTTTCTGAGGAGCATTTCGGCGGATCCGGGGATGAGCAGATCGGGGATCGCGCCGATTTCCTGATAGCCGTGCTTCCGGTAGAACCGGCGGGCCGGCTCGTTGAAGTCCGAGACACAGATGAAAAGATTCTTGGCCCGCGCAAAGACGAGGGATTCGACGTACGCCAGCAACCGGCCTCCGAGCCCCCGGCTCCTGGCGGCTTCCGCGACGCCGAAGAGTTCCAGATAGTCGCCGAGAAGAAACTTTTGCCGGACGACGGCGACACCGGCGGCGAGGCCGTCCTGATCCACCACGTAACTGTCGCGTCCCTGCGGCAGGGGAGCGAAATACCGGTTCCAATCGGCGGCGGTATGCCCCAAACGTTTCCACGGCTGGGAGGCGAGCAACAGGCGGATAACGGGCTCGCGGTCTTCCGGCCTCATGATCCTGATGGGTGGGAACCTCACGGAGCTGGCGGTTGGCATGAGAGGACCTCGCTGACCGTCATCGGCGTCAAATGTCGTTGCGGCAACAGGTGCTCGTGCAGACGCGTGACGACGTCGTAGGTATGCGCGCCCTTGCCGTTGGCGTGCATGACGATGATGCTGCCCTGCTTGGTGAGTCGAGAGAGTCGTGTTTCGATCTGGGCCGCGGACAGGGCCGGATCGGGATCGCCGGACACGACGCTCCACAGCACGAATCGAAGGCCCAGCGCCTTCACGAGGTCCACCGTTTCAGTGTTGTATTCGCCGTAAGGCGGCCGAAACAGGGGGGCCTGCCGGTTGTATTTCGTCCTCAAGAGGGCGACGGGGCCGAGAATCTCCTGTTTCTGGGATTCAGACGAATGCGCCGGGAGATGGGCATGGACCTGCCCGTGCGTGCCGACTTCGAAAAACGGGACCGTGAGCAGTTCTTTGACCCGATCGTCGTGTTTTGCCATCCAGGTGCCGGACATGAAAAATGTGGCGGCGATGCGGTGTTCGATCAAATAGTCGACCAGCCGTTGATCGTAGCCGCTGCCTCCGCGAACCGGGCAGAGGTCGAAGGTCAGCGCAACTCCCGGACAGGAGGCCGGCCCGGAGGTGATCACCTGCGCGAAGGCGGGTCCGACGGCCAAAAGAACCAGCGTCGGGACGAGGACCGCTCGGACACAGGCGGCAAGTGTCAACATGTCCGTGAGTATACCCGAACGGGTGAGAGTTGACGCCGGAATTCTCCCGCTGATACCGTGACGGCATGTCCATGCCCGCCATCGAAATCGGCCGCGCCCTCGGCATCCCGATCCGCGTCCATATGTCGTGGTTCCTGGTCTTCATGTTCGTGAGCTGGACGCTCGCGACCGGGTATCTGCCCGAGGCCCTGCCGGGCCTCTCCGGTCAACGGTATTGGGGCATGGGCGCCGCGGCCGCGCTGCTGTTATTCCTTTCCGTACTCCTGCACGAACTTGGTCATTCGTACGTGGCCCAGCGGTATCAGATTCCGATCGGACAGATTACGTTGTTCATCTTCGGCGGGGTCGCGCACATGGGGAAAGAGCCGCCGAGCCCGCGCGCGGAATTTCTCATCGCCATTGCCGGCCCCGTCGTCAGCCTTGTGCTGGGCTTGTTGTGTCTGGGAGGGACGATCCTCGCGGAGTCGGTGCTTCATCTTTCCGGCACGCAGGGGTTCGTCGTGCTCGGAGGATTGCTGGGCATCGTCAACGTCAATCTGGGCTTGTTCAATCTCATTCCAGGCTTTCCCCTGGACGGAGGACGGGTGCTGCGAGCCGGCCTGTGGGCTTGGGGAAAAAACTTCCACCGGGCGACCGGACAGGCCGCCACGGTCGGATTTCTGTTCGGGATCGTGCTTGCCGGGTTCGGCGCGTTGGTGGTCGGGGGAACCGTTGCCGGCGCGTTGGATCCCTCCCTGGCCGGCAACGGCGGCTGGCTGTTGTTCATCGGCGCGTTTCTGGGCGGCGCGGCTTGGAGCGCGCGCCGCCAGGTCGGGCTCCGCATCGTGCTCGACACCACGATGGTCCGCGACGTGATGATCCGCAACGTCGTGTCGGTTTCTCCGACCCTCTCCGTGCAGGGTGCCGTGGACGACTTTTTCGTCGCCTACGGATTCAGCGGATTTCCCGTGACGGAGGACGACCGGATCGTCGGCATCGTGACGACGGACGACGTGCAGGCCGTCCCGCAGGGGTTGTGGGCCTGGAAAACCGTTCTCGACATCATGCGTCCATCGACGGAAGCGCTCTTCATTCCTGCCGACTGGTCGGTCAGGCTGGCGCTGGATCGGATGATTCAGGAGGGCTGGGATCGGCTGATCGTGACGGAGGACGGCAAGCCGGTTGGGCTGATTACCCGGTCGTCAGTCGCGCGGTTCCTTCAATTGCGAAAAGCGTGACGACAGTAGCGAGGATGGCCCTCGCCATCAGTCCGCTCGGGCGGCTGAAATGTTCTGCGCGATCGCGATGCGGATCAGGTGCACGACGAGGAGGAATCCGTAGACGACGCAGAAGAATTTGAACGTCACCCGGTAGAAATCCATGAGGAGGACCGGAAGACAGAGGGCAAAGATCAGGCTGGCGATCAACGTGGCGAACGTGAGCCGCCGGCAGAATTCATACGACGCTTCCTTGCCGATCGGTTTCAGGGCCTTGGCATAGCGCTCCGCGCGCTGCAGACGGGCGTCCTTCAACGCCGCGTTGCTCGGCCCCCAATACCGCAGCCGAAAATATCCACACGTGATGAGCACCCAGGGCATGGCCCACAACGGCCAGTAGACGGAACCCTGATAGAGTTCGCTGCTCAGCAGGGTGGCGAACGACGGCGCGTAGATGAGTCCCAGGATCAACGGCAGAATCCGCTCGTCCCTCGGACGTTCCCCGTCCGATCCGCCATGGATGAGTTCGCGTTCGAACAGCGGATAGCCGTACTTCAGGACGACCAAGGCGATGGCGGCGCTCATGGTCTTATCCGGCACGTAGCGAACCCAGTTCTGGAACCAATTGACGACCCACCAGCTGATGCTTTCCGCCCAGGTCAGACCAAAGAGCGATTCGATGTATTCGTGCGCCGTCTGCTCCCATAGCAGAACCCTCGCGCTGAGGGTCTCCGCGACCTCCGGATTGAGGGCAAACGCCGCATGTTCCTGCAGCGCCGCCTGGACGAACGTGCCGGGGAGACTCATCACGGCCGCACCGCCGACGCCGAAAATATAGAGGAACCAGGCGTGAGACAAGGCTGAGCTTTTCCCGGTTCTCAGGTATTTGCGAAAGCCCGCCCGCCTTGCCATCCAGCCCCAATAGAACGCGCCCGTCATGCTCACCAGCGACCAGGGGAAAATCACGACGTCCGCCCCGGCTTCCGGATAGAGCAGCCAGTTAACGATCGAATTCGACATGAGCGCCGCAATGGCGCCCCACCAGGGTCCGAGAAGAAACGCCACCAGCGCCGTCCCCGTCATGTCCAGGAAAAGGATACTCTCCAGATGCCGGCTCAAGGTGAGGCCGACGTAGTTCAGCAGAAGTCCCGCCGCCACGATGACGCCGGTCTCATACATCAACAGATAGGACGTGCCCCGGAGCGGCTTGGCCGAAAAAAAATCGATCGTCGGCGCCGCATCGGACCAGGATTTTCCCGCGGGCGGGGCAGCGCTCTTGGACTCTTTTCCGGTCTTCAGCCGGTTCTGGATGTCCAGAAGTTTTTCCATCAGGGTCAGCATTGCCACCACGAACCCCGCGATGGTGCCCCCCAGCATCATGAATTCTTTTCCGAAGTCCTCGGACATGCCGAATCCCCTCCGTCGTGTGGACCATTCTAGCCAGGAAGCCGACCCCTCGCCAGAAAAAGACCACAAGCCGACAGCGGCGGCGGCCCGCGGGACTCAGATTGTAGAGGACGATGGATTGGCCGCGGCGGGCCCGACCGTCTGAAGCCGCGGCTGCAGCGACCGCGCGACGACCGCTCCGAACAGGAAAAGGCTGGCCGAATAATACAGCCACAGCAACAGCAGGACGACTTCGAGGAGGGACCCGTACAGGTCTGTATAGACCGTGGCATAGTCCCGGTAGGTCACGAAGATCAGTTTGGCGGAAACCCAGAGCAGACTGAAGGTCAGCGCGCCGATCATGGCCTCGCGCCAGGCTGGGCGGCGGCGCGGGACGTACCGATAGACTACAGTCACCGTGAGAAAGGCGAGGGCGAACGGCAGCGTATAGGTCAGGAAAAAGTCGTGCGCCGCCAAGGCCAGGAAATCCAAACCCCAGAGGCGCGGCGCGTTGGCGACCAGGATGTTTACCGACTGGGTGGCCACGTAGGACACGATGAGCAACAGGCTGGCCGCTCCGAGCAAGGCCACCGAGATGACGATGGAAATGAGCGGGTGACGCTGTCTGGTGCTGTCGAAGACGACGTTGAGCGTGTAGTCGAGCTCATAGAACACCAGAGTGCCGAACCACGCAAAGGACAGGAAAACCAGCCAACGAACCGTTTCCATCTCGGCCACCCGCTGCAGCTCTTCAGCCAGCCGTGCGCCGAGAATGGGCAGGAAGCCCTTCAGAAAACTCAGGAGAACCTGGCCGCCGATCACATCGTGGCTCACGACGAAGCTGACGCCGTAAAGCAGCAGGAAGACGAGCGGAAACAGGGAGAGAAGCGAAAAAAATGCCAGGGACGCGGCAAGGCTACCGCATCCGTGCCGGAGAAACGACCGTATGAGACTGCCGATCAGAGGCAAGATGGTCATGGCGGACTCGCAACCGGAGGGATTGATTCACCCTAGCACGAGCGGGTGGTCCTTCGCACGAACGGAATCTTGCAGGTGCTTACTTGAGAGAGAGGACCGATTGCAGCGCCAGGCTCGCGAGTGTGCTGGGGAAGAGCCCGAAGATGATGACGCCCGCCACGGCAAAGGCCAGCACGACGGACAGGGCCGGGGAAGGAAGCAGGCGGGGCGGCTCGGCGGTGGTGGGTTCCGGCTCGCGCATGTACATGACCATCACCACCCGCATGTAATAGTAGGCGGACACGGCGGCAAAAATCACGGCCACCACGGCGAGCCACGTCAATCCCGCCTCCACGGCGGCCATGAAGACGTAGAACTTTCCGATGAATCCGGCCGTCGGCGGAATGCCGGCGAGAGAAACCATGAAGACGAGCATCAGGAATCCGGCCAGTGGCTGGCGTTTGGCCAGGCCGGCGAAGTCCTCGATGTTTTCGCTTTCGAGGCCTCCCCGACGGAACAGGCCGATCATCGCGAAGGCCCCGAGGGTCATGAAGGCATAGACGACGAGGTACAACATGACCGCGGCGAGCCCTGAGGCGCCGCCCGATTCGCCGGCTCCGCGCGCGGCGGCCACCACACCGATCAGCGCATAGCCGGCATGGGCGATGCTGGAGTAGGCCAGCATCCGCTTGATGTTGGTCTGGACGATGGCCACGACGTTGCCCAAGATGAGCGTAGCCAGACAGAGAATCACGAAGAGTCCTGACCAGTCGGCTTTCAACCCGCCGAGACCTTCCACGAAGACCCGGAGGAAGGCGGCGAAGCTCGCGGCTTTCGAGGCGACCGCCATGAAGGCGGTGACCGAGGTCGGAGCCCCCTGATAGACGTCCGGGGTCCACATGTGGAACGGCACCACGGCCAGTTTGAACCCGAAGCCGACGGTGAGCAGCACGGTCGCAATCATGAGCAACGGATCCTCGAACCCTCTGCTTCCGATCGCGCCGGCGATGGCCGCCAGTTTGGTGCCGCCGGTCGCTCCATACAGCAGGGAAATGCCGTATAGCAGCAGGCCGGAGGAGAACGCGCCCAGGACGAAATACTTGGCGGAAGCCTCCAGCGACCGGGGCGACGACCGTTTGAGCCCCGCCATCACATAGAGCGACAGCGACATCAACTCCGTTCCCAGATAGATGGTCAGCAGATCGGCACCCGACACCATGACCAGCATGCCGGACAGCGAAAGCAGCATGAAGCCGTAATACTCTCCGAGGTGGAGTCGCTCGACTTTCAGATAGGGCATCGACATCAAAATCGTCAGCCCCGTCACGACGTACAGGAGAAGTTTCCAGAAGCGGGCGTAGGCGTCCACGACGACCAGGTCGTTGAAGGCGAACACGCGCAGGTTCAGCGTGCCGATCTGTCCGCCCGTCAACCCGATGCAGAGGGCCAGCGCTCCCAGGCTGATCCAGGCGAGCCATTCTTTCTTCGACGCCTCGGTCAGCGGATCGAGCACCAGAATGAGACAGGCCGCCCCGATCACGATGAGTTCGGGAAGGATGACGAGCAGATCGGGACCAAACGACGTCATCGTAGAGGGGCCTCCTCGGTCCTCATCTTCACGGCGGTGACCGGGGCGGGCGCCGGTGCCGACGCGGAAGGATGGGTTGCCGGAGCGACCTTCGTCCGCGCCATCACGTCCAAGGTCTTTGTCACGCTCGCGTGCATGCGGCTGACGAGAGGATTCGGATATACGCCGATCCAGAAGACCAGCACGACCAGCGAGGCAAGGGTGGCAAACTCGCGACGATTCACGTCGATGAGCTTCGGCAGTTGCGCCGGCGACGGAACCCCGAATGCGACACGCTGCACCATCCAGAGCATATAGACGGCCGCGAGGATGATGCCGAGCGCGGCGAGGACGGTGGCCGCCTTGCTCCAGAGCACTGTCCCGACCAGCACGAGGAATTCGCCCACGAAGCTGTTGGTGCCCGGCAGGCCGAGCGAGGACAGCGAAAAGATCACGAGCAGAGTCGCGTATTGCGGCATCGGTTTCGCCAAACCGGCATTGTCGGCGATCAGCCGGCTGTGCGTCCGTTCGTAGATGATGCCGACGCAGAGGAACAGGCCGCCGGTGGTAATGCCGTGGTTGACCATTTGCAGAACGGCTCCCTCGATCCCCTGCTGATTCAGCACGAAGATGCCGAGCGTGACGAATCCCATGTGGCTGACGCTGGAATAGGCGATCAGTTTCTTGAGATCGGCCTGCGCCAGTGCCATGTAGGCGCCATAGATGATCGCGACGATCGACAGCAGCACCATCAACGGCGTGAAGTCGCGGGAGGCATCGGGCAGCATCGGCAGACTGAACCGGAGAAATCCGTACGTGCCCATCTTCAGGAGCACGCTGGCGAGGATGACGCTGCCTGCCGTCGGCGCCTCCACGTGGGCGTCCGGCAGCCACGTATGGAACGGGAACATCGGCACTTTCACCGCGAAGGCGGCGAAGAACGCAAGGAAGAGCCAGACCTGAAGCGAGGCCGGATAGGTCACCTGGCTGAGGGCAAGGATGTCGAACGTGCGCCCGCCGTAGAAATACAGGACGAGGATGGCGACGAGGAGCAGCAGGCTGCCCGCCAGTGTATAGAGGAAGAACTTGATGGCGGCATACAGGCGATTGGGCCCGCCCCACACGCCGATCAGCAGGTACATCGGGATCAACATGGCTTCCCAGAACACGTAGAACAGCACGAAGTCGAGCGCGGCGAAGACGCCGATCATCGCGGTTTCCATGATCAGCAGCATCGCCATGAAGCCGCGGATCCGCGTGGTGACGGACGCCCAGGATGCCAGGACGCAAAGCGGCATCAGCGCGGCGGTCATGAGCACCAGCGGAAGGCTGATGCCGTCGAGGCCGAGGCTGTAGTGGATCGGAGGAGTCGTAATCCAGGTCACGTGTTCGACGAATTGCATCTGGCTCGACTGCGCGTCGAAACGCCACCAGAGCGGCAGCGCCGCCGCGAAATTCGCCAGTGTGGTCCCCTGGGCGACCCATTTCACGCTCTCGTCCTTGACCAGGCAAAGCGCGGCCGCTCCGGCCAGTGGCAGGAATATCAGGAAGGTGAGCCAGGGAAAATCAGTCATCACAAATCATGCGCCGTCGAAGCCCGCTGCTCGGCGGCGGTCCTTCTACCACATCAGAAATACGGTCACCATCACGACGACGCCCAGCGCCATGCCCAGCGCATAGTGTTGGGTCTGTCCGCTCTGAATGAGCCGCAGCATCCACCCGCCCCAGGCGACGCCCCGGCCCATGCCGTTGACCGCGCCGTCGATGACATCGACGTCCACTCGTTTCCACAGTTCTCGCGCGGCGGTGAACGTCGGCCTGACGATCGCCCGGTCATAGACTTCGTCGACGTACCATTTATTGAGAGACAGCTGATAGAGGGATGCCCATTGCCTTGCCCATCGATCCGGAAGCGCCGGGTTGGCGACGTAGACGTAATAAGCCCCGGCGATGCCGACTATGCCGGTCAGGGTGGCGGTCAGCATGATGGCCAGCGCCGCGCCGCCGTGATGGTCCTCGGCCGCGCCTCCGGCGAACATCGGTTCAAGGAAGGCCGGAATGCCGAAATACCCGGCCGCGATGCTGCACACCGCCAGAATCACCAGCGGGATCGTCATGGTCGGCGACGGTTCGTGGACGTGCGATGCGTGATGGGGGTCGACGTGCGAAGGTCCCCAGAATGTCACGAAGACCAAACGAAAGCTGTAAAACGCCGTCAGCAGGGCCGTCAACAGTCCGAGGACCGTGAGCAGCTGTCCCAGCGGACCGGCGTTCCACGCGGATATCAGCAGCGCGTCTTTGCTGAAAAACCCGGCGGTGAGGGGAAATCCGGCCAAGGCCAGGGAGCCGATCAGGAACGTCCAGTAGGTGACGGGCAGTTTGTCTTTGAGGCCGCCCATATGCCGCATGTCCTGCTCGTGATGGAGTGCGATGATGACCGAGCCGCAGCCCAGGAAGAGCAGCGCCTTGAACGCACCGTGAGTGAGGAGATGGTACATGCCGGCCGCGTAGGCGCCCAGGCCGCAGGCCATCATCATGTACCCGAGTTGGCTCATCGTCGAATAGGCCACGACCCGCTTGATGTCGGTCTGGGTGAGAGCGATCGTCGCCCCCAACACCATCGTCATCCCCCCGACGATGGCTACGACGGTGCCGGCCATGGGAGCCAGGTCGTACAGCGGAGCCAGGCGCGCCACCATGAACACCCCCGCCGTCACCATCGTGGCTGCGTGGATCAGGGCGGAGATGGGCGTCGGTCCTTCCATCGCGTCCGGCAACCAGACGTGCAGGGGGACCTGCGCCGACTTGCCGACCGCGCCGACGAACAGCAGCAGGCAGATCACCGTCAACACCGGAACGTCCCACTGCCCGCCGAAAGGATGGAGCAGGTTCAGCGTGGCGCCGGACGAATCCTTGGCGCGGGCGAAGACCTCTGCATAGTCGAGCGAGCCGAACGTCAACCAGACCAGGAGCAACCCCAGGATGAATCCGAAATCTCCCACGCGGTTGACGATGAAGGCTTTGGTGGCGGCGGCGCAGGCGGACGCCCGTTCGTACCAGTGGCCGATCAGCAGATAAGAGCAGAGCCCGACCGCTTCCCAGAACACGAACAGCTGCAGGAAGTTGTCGGCCAGGACCAGCATCAACATGGAAAAGGTGAAAAGCGCGATGTAGCTGAAGAAACGGGCGTATCCCGGTTCGCCCGCCATGTAGCCGATCGTGTAGACGTGAACGAGCGTGCTGACGCCCGTCACGAGGATGAGCATGGCGGCGGTGAGCCGGTCGATCGTCAGGCCCAGATGCACGTCGAGCGTACCGGAGGTGAGCCAGGTATACAACGGGAGGGTCGTATGATGACCGCCGCCCACGTTGATCAAGGCGAACAGGGACAGCAGGAACGACACCGCGACCGCCGGCACGGCGACGAAATGCGCCTTCTCCTTGATCCAGTGGCCGCCGAGGCCGAGGAGCAGGAATGAGGCGAACGGCAGAAGTGGAATGAGTTCGTAGGTCATAAAATTGTTAAGAGCGTATAGCCGATAGCATATGGCATATGGTGAAACTTCCGATCCGAGCCCCTGCCATTCGCCATACGCTATTCGCCATCTGCTGAGTTCCTACCATTTCAGCAATTGGAATTCGTCCACGTTGATCGTGGACTTCGACCGGTGCAGCGCGATGATGATGGCCAGTCCCACCGCCACCTCCGCTGCCGCCACGGTCAGGGCGAAAAAGACGAAGACCTGCCCCGCGGCATGGTGAAAGTATTCCGAGAAGGCCACGAAGTTGATGTTCGTGGCGTTCAACATGAGCTCCACGGACAGGAGAATGATGATGATGTTCCGCCTGATCAACACACCGACCAGCCCGGTCAGGAACACCACGCCGCTGAGAATGAGATAGAACGACAGGGGCACGGTCATGATTCCGCCGACTCCGGAAGATCGCGCTTGGCGAGGATGATCGCGCCGATCATGGCGACGAGCAGGATCAGCGAGGCGACTTCGAAGGGGAACAGATACGACGTATAGAGGACGTCTCCGAGTGCTTCGGTATTTCCGAGCCCTTCCACCGCGGCTGTTTCCGCCGAACCGGCTCTGGGGCCGGCCTGTCCCTTCAGCAGGGCCAGGACCGTTCCCTCGATGACCAGGATGCCTCCGACCGCGGCGGCAATGGGCCATTGATGGTGGTACCGTTCGTCGTGCTTGAGGTTCAGGAGCATCACCACGAACAGGTAGAGCACCAGGATCGCTCCTGCGTAGACAATGATCTGCACGGCCGCCAGAAACTCCGCGTGCAACGTCACATAGAGCCCGGCCACGTGAAAAAACATGATCAGCAGGGACAGGGCGCTGTAGATAGGGTTGTGCAGCGCCACGACCAGAATCGAGGTCAGGGCAATGACCAGGGCGAAGTAAAAAAAGAACAAGGATTCCACGTTTACCGTTTCCGCGGCTGTGCCGGCGTCAGTTCGGCTTCTGCGGCACGTGACCGAACGACACGTTGAAAAAGGCCACGTTCGGATGCTGCAGTTCCAGACGCTTTTCCCGGACCGGAAAGGACCGGTCGCCGATCGCGAGCAGCTGCTGCTTGTTGAGATGCAGCTGGCGTTTGTCGTACACCGCCCATTCGAATTCCTGCGACATGCCGAGGGCGTCGACCGGACAGGCTTTCACGCACATGCCGCAGAACAGGCAGCGGGTCATGTCCATGTAATATTCTTTGGAATAGCGTTTGGTGGGCTCGCCCGGCACTTCGGCGCTGACGACCCGGATCACTCGCGACGGACAGGCCGCCTCGCACAGATCGCAGCCCACGCATTTTTCCGTCCCGTCGTCGTACCGGAGCAGCCCGAGCATCCCGCGATAGTTGTCGGGAAGCGCCCGCTTTTCATGCGGATATTGGACTGTGATCGGTTTGTAGTGAAGCAGGTGCGACATGGTGGCCTTCATCCCCACGAGGAGCTCGTAGAAGACGATGGTCTTGAGCCACTCGACGAACCGCGATGGGCGTTTGGAGCCGGTTTGAACCGGTGCGGTCGACATCGGTCCCTCGTCAGCCTCGGAAAAAGTACACGGCGATGGATGTCACGACGATGTTCGCGAGCGCGATCGGCAACATCACCTTCCATCCGAATTTCATTAATTGGTCGTAACGAAGCCGCGGCAGGGTGGCGCGCAGCCAGAAGAACAGAAACAGAAACGCATAGGCCTTGACGGTGAACCAGGCGATGTTCTCCGCCCAGGCGAACTGCGGCAGCCCGATCTGCTCAAGGATCGTCCCGGGATAGGGCGCGTTCCATCCGCCCAGAAACATGACGGCCGCGATGCAGGACACGAGCACCATGTTGGCGTATTCGGCGATGAAGAAGAACGCGAACCGCATGCCGCTGTACTCCGTGAAGAATCCCGCCACGAGCTCGCTTTCCGCCTCCGGCAGGTCGAATGGCACGCGGTTGGTCTCGGCCACCGCCGAGATCACATAGACGACGAACGCGAAAATCTGCGGCGCCGGGAACGCGAACACGTACCAATGCCAGAACCCCCCGCTCTGGGCTTCGGCGATCTTCACGAGGCTCAGCGAGCCCGCCAGGATCAGTACGCCCACGATCGCCAGCCCGACGTTGAGTTCGTAGCTGATGACCTGCGCGGCGGAGCGCAGGCCGCCCAGCAGGGAATACTTGCTGTTCGACGCCCACCCGCCCAGGATGATGCCGTATGCGCCGATGGAGGTGAACGCCAGGATGTACAAGATGCCGATATTGATGTCGCTGATGATGAAGGGCTTGACCGTAATTCCGAAGAACTCGAAGGTCTGGCTGGGACCAAACGGGATCACGGCGAAACCGATCAGCGCGGGGACCAGTGCGAGAATCGGTCCCAGAGTGAACATGAGCTTGTTGGCCCCGGCCGGCACGATGTCTTCCTTGAAGAAAAGCTTCAGCCCGTCGGCGATCGGCTGCAACACGCCGTAGGGACCGACTTCCATCGGACCCATGCGGTCCTGCATCCAGCCGAGCACCTTTCGTTCGGCCAACGTCAGGATCATCACCGTCAACAGGACGACGCCCATGACCACGGCGATTTGAGCAAGCGACACGGCGAGACGCACGCTGAGTTCGGTCACGACAACACTCCCTTCTCTTCCTCGACCTTGACGACCGATACGGAGGCCGCCCTGAACGACGGGACCTTCGTCTCCTGATCGATCGTGATTTCACACAATCGGGTGATGTCCTGGGCAAAATGATCGGGAAACCACGCGAATCCCTTCGGAACGCGGTCGAGCAGCTTCACGGTCGCCGTACAGGATCCCCGTTCATTGGACAGCGTGACGCGGTCTCCGGTGCTCACGGTCAACCGGGCCGCGTCGTCGGGATTGAGCCGCAACGTCCCGGTGGCTTCCACCTGGAGCAGGCCCTTCGCCCTGGTGGACAACTTGCCCGAATGGAACAGGCTCTGCACGAGTCCCAGCGTCAGCGCGGCAGCGGGCCGGTTCGCCGGAAGGGGCAGAGTATACCGGTCGGTCAGGTCCTGACGAAACCCCCCTGCGAGATAGCGGCCGAGCGCGTCCTGATTCACCTTGGCCGACACGGGCGTCGGTCCGAGCGGCCCGTATCCTGGAACGACGCCGCGGATTTCCTTCAATAGGTCCTTCGCATCCGCGTATTCCCAGGGAGTCCCGAGCAACAGCGCCAGGGCCGAGAACATTTCCCAATCCGGGCGGCTGTCGCCGACCGGCTCGATCGCGGGACGGACGGCTTGCGCGTGCCCTTCGGCGTTCGTAAAGGTGCCGGCTTTCTCGAGGGAGGAAGCGGCAGGCAGGACGACATGCGCCAACGACGCGGTTTCCGTGAGGAAGAGTTCCTGGCACACGAGGAAGTCCAGTTTCTTGAGCTTGTCCTTCACGCCGAGATGAGCCGGCAGGCTGGCCACCGGATTTTCTCCGGCGATCAGCATGGCCTTGATCCGGCCGGTCCCGGCCTGTTCGATCATGTCCATGAGCGTCGCGCCCGTCTGGTCGGGCGGCGTCCCTTTCCAAACCCGTGAAATCTGCTTTCGGGCCGCCTCGTCCGATACGTCGAGGGCGCCGGGCAGCCATTCCGCCACGGCTCCCATTTCAACGGCGCCCTGGTCGTTATTCTCCTCGGTCAGAGGCGCGAAGCCGCAGCCGGGAGCGGCGGCTTTGCCGAGCAGGAGCAGCAAATCGAGAAGATTCAGGCTCGCGTGGTATCCGCCCGGGCTCCGCAAGAGACCCTGGCCGGCGAGAATGACAACGCGCCGGCCCCGTGCGAGCGCCGCAACGATCTCGGAGAACTGCTGTTGGGAGGCTCCCGTTCCGTCCGCCACGTCCGTCCAGGCGAGCCGGTTGAGTTGCTGGGACAAGGCTGCGACGTAATCCGGCACCTGCGCGCGGAGGCTCGCGTCGACATGATCGCCCTCCAGCGCGGCCTTGAGAAGGCCAAGCACGGCGGCCGGGAATTGTTCCGGTCCCATGCAGAGATGGAGGCGCGACAAATTGGCGATGTTGCTGATCGTATCGATCGCCGGCTGCACCGATTCGATTGTCAGCAGGTCGGCATGGTGCTTCTTCACCGCTTCCTTCACCTTGAGGCCCGTGATCGGATTCGCCTCGGTCAGATTCGTGCCGATCAGAAGCAGGACGTCGGCATGCACGATGTCTTCAAACGCGACCGTCCAGCGGTGCGTGCCCTGGACCCGCTGCATGGCCCGGACGGCGTTGAGATGGCCGTAGCGCGCGCTGCTGTCCACGTTGTTCGTGCCGATGGCGAGGCGCAGGAGCTTCTGGAAGAGATACAGCTCCTCGTTGGTCAGCCGGCCGGAGATCAGTCCGCCCACCGCCTGGGGACCTGATTGGGCCTTGATCTCCATCAGGCGTTGAGCGGTCAGCTGCAGGGCCGCTTCCCACGTGGCTTCGACGAGAACCCCGTTCTGACGGATCAGCGGCTTGGCGAGCCGCTCCGGATTGGCCGCTGCATGGAACCCGAAAAATCCCCTGGCGCAGAGGTCCCCGTTGTTGCGGCCGGCACCCTGAGCCGAATTGACTTCGACGAGCAGATTGTCCTTGGTCTGCACGGTGATTTGGCAGCCGTCTCCGCAGTAGCCGCAGACCGTGTCGGCCCGCTTGAGCATCCAGGGCCGGTATTCGTACATCGACAGCCGGCTCGTGATCGCGCCGACCGGGCAGATCTGGACGCAGCCGCCGCAGAACTCGCAGTCGAGCGGATGCGCCGCGAAGGACTTGATCTCGGTCATGGTGCCGCGGCCCACGGGCGCCAGCGCCTTGACGTCCATCACTTCGTCGCAATAACGGACGCAGCGTAAGCATTGCACGCAGCGGTTCATCTGGGTCTCGATCAGCGGGCTGAAGTATTCCTTCTGGAAAATCCGCTTGGTCTCGGTGAATCGGCTGCCCGTCGCGGTGTATTCGTGGGAAAAGTCCTGGAGGTCGCACTTGCCGCCCTGGTCGCATACCGGACAGTCCAGGGGATGATTGGCAAGAATGAATTCGAGCACTGACTTGTGCGCGTCATGGACGACCGTGGTGGCCGTACGGACGGCCATGCCGTCGGTCGCCACGGTGCTGCACGACGTCTGCAGCTTCGGCATCTTCTCGACTTCCACAAGACACATGCGGCAATTGGCATCCGGCTTCAGCTTGGGGTGATAGCAGAAGTGGGGAATCATGACGCCGACCCGCCGCGCCGCCTCGATGACGAGCGTGCCCTTCGGGACCGTCACGGAGATGCCGTCGATGGTCAGGCGTACGGTGTCGGTGGTGTCAGGCATGGTGTTCGTCGCGCGTCGTTCGTGAAACGTGAAGCGCCCATCCGCTCGGACGGAAGCCGGCGGAACAGCGCCTGCCTTTTGCGAGATACGAGATACGCATCACAGGCGGCATCAGGCTCTCGTCCCCGTCGGGATGGAGCGGATCAGGTTGGCCGCGTCCGCCTCGTGGATCAGCGCCACGTATTCCTGGCGCCAATGCTTCAACGTGCTCATGATGGGCGCAACCTCGGCGTCGCCGAAGGCGCAGACCGTACGGCCCGCGATGTTCTTACACAGATCCGTCAACGTTTCAAGGTCCTGCGCTCTGCCCTGTTTGGCCACGATGCGGCGCATGGTCTGAACCAGCCAGGAACTGCCTTCGCGGCATGGACTGCACTTGCCGCAGGACTCGTGGTAGAAAAATTCCATGAGCCGGAGTGCGGCCCAGACCATGCTGGTTCCCTCTTCCATCACCGTGACGCCGCCCGACCCCAGCATCGAGCCGGCCGCCGCCACCGATTCGAAATCCAGCTTCACGTCGAGGTGGGCCGGTGTCAGAAACGGCGCCGACGCGCCGCCCGGTATGAAGGCTTTGATGGGTTTGTCTCCCCGCATCCCGCCGGCCTGTTCGTAGATGAGCTCGCGAAACGTTACGCCCATGGGCACTTCATAGTTGCCCGGCCGCTTCACGTGGCCGCTGACGCAGAAGATTCTCGTTCCCGTGCTTTTGGGCGGGGAGCCGATCGACGAGAACCATTCGGCGCCGCGGTTCAAGATGTGCGGAAGGTTTGCGAGAGTCTCCACGTTGTTCACGACGGTCGGCTTGTTATACAGCCCGTGCGTTGCCGGAAACGGAGGCTTGACGCGCGGCAGGCCCCGCTTGCCTTCCAAGGATTCGAGCAGCGCGGTCTCCTCGCCGCAAATGTAGGCTCCGGCCCCGCGATGCACCACGATGTCGACGTTGACGCCCGTGCCGAGGATATTCCTGCCGACGTAGCCGGCGGCTTTGGCCTCCTCGATCGCGCGTTCCAGGATTTTGGAGCCCAGCACCATCTCGCCGCGGATATAAATGTAGGTCGATTCGGCCCCGATGGCGTAGCCGGCCAGGACGATGCCTTCCAGGAGCTGGTGTGGATCCCGCTCCATGAGCTGCCGGTCTTTGAACGTACCCGGCTCGCTCTCATCGGCGTTGCAGCACAAATAACGGGGACCCCGGTGATCCTTGGGAAGAAAGCCCCATTTGACTCCTGTGGGGAACCCCGCGCCGCCGCGGCCGCGAAGGCCGGACTTCATCACGATCGCCGTGACGTCGGCCGGCGCGATCTTGCCGAGAGCCTTTCGGATCGCCTGATAGCCGCCCGCCCGCTCGTAGTCCGCGAGCGACCCCGAATATCCGGATTGGGACATATTCTTCAATAAGATCTGTTCGTGTTTCGGCATAAATCGTCGCTGCTGTCGCTGGTTCCCGGCGCGAAAATCTTATGACTAGGGTATGGTCTCAGTCGCCTCTGGCCACATGAAGGGCCCGCTCTTCAGCGGACTCGATCCGGTCGTGCGCAGATCGGCCAGGATCCGGTCCACCTTTTCTTCGGTCAGCCGTTCGTAATAGTCCTCGTTGATCTGCATCATCGGGCCTGTTCCGCAAGCCGCGAGACATTCCACCGCGGACAGAGTGAACATCCCGTCCGCCGTGGTTTCGCCGGGCACAATGCCCAGCTTCGCCTTGATCCAGCCGATCACGGTGTCGGAGCCGACGAGCGCGCACATCAGCGACTTGCAGACCTGGATGTGGTGCTTCCCGACCTTCTTGATATTCAGCATCGTGTAGAAGGTGGCCGTTTCGTAGACCTGCGGCGGCGTCAAGCGGAGGATGCCGGCGATTTCGGTCATTGCCGCTTCGGTCACGTACCCTGCCTCACGCTGCGCCAAATACAGCAACGGAATCAGCGCCGACCGCTTCACCGGATAGCGACTCAGGATTTGCTCAATCTCTTCTTTATACTTTTCGCGCAACATCTCTAACTCCGCCCGTCATGTTTAATGTTGAATGTGTGAGAGCGTCCAACTCAACATTGAACATTTATCTGTCGCATTCTCCCATCACGATGTCATAGGTGCCGAAAATCGTGATGATGTCGGAAATCAGATAGCCCCGGGCCATATGGTCGAAGGCGCCCATGTGTACGAACGACGGGGACCGGATCTTCAACCGGTAGGGCCGCGCAGAGCCGTCGCTGACGATGAAAAACCCCAGCTCGCCTTTCGGCGCCTCGGTTCCACAATAGGTCTCGGCCTTCGGAGGCTTCAACCCCTGTGTGAAGATGATGAAGTGGTGGATCAGGCTTTCCATGTCTCGCATGACGTGCGGCTTCGGCGGGGGAATATACTGCGGAGCGTCCGCCATGATCGCGCCGGGCGGCAGTTGATCGAGACATTGCTGAATGATCCTGGCGCTTTGGCGCATTTCTTCCATCCGGACCCAATACCGGTCGTACGTGTCGCCCTTCTTTCCGAGCGGTACTTCCCAGTCCACTTTGTCGTAAACGCCGTACGGTTCGGTCTTGCGGATGTCGTAGGCGACGCCCGAGCCGCGGAGCACCGGCCCGGTGCAGCCGAAATTGATGGCGTCTTCGGCCGAGATCACTGCGACGTCCTTGGTCCGGCCGAGCCAGATCCGGTTCGACGCGATCAGGGAGTCGTATTCCTTCACCTTGTCGGGGAACGTCACCAGGAAGGCCTTGAGCCGTTGGATCACCTCCGGCGTCAAATCGCTGTCCACGCCGCCGATCCGATAGTAGTTCAACGTCAGGCGCGCGCCGCAGAGTTTCTCGAACAGGTCGAGCAGCACTTCGCGCTCGCGGAACGTCCAGAAAAACACCGTCATGGCGCCGATGTCCAGCGCCTGCGTGCCGAGCCAGAACAAATGTCCGATGATCCGCTGCATCTCGGCCACGATCGTCCGGATGTATTCCCCCCGTTCGGGGATCGTAATGCCGAGCAGCTTCTCCACCGCCCGCACGTAGGCGTAGTTGTTGGCCATCGCGCACACGTAGTCGAGACGGTCGGTGTGAGGGATGATCTGCATATAGGCCAACCCTTCGGAGAGCTTTTCGACTCCCCGATGGAGATAGCCGAGATCGGGCGTGGCCTTGACGATCCGCTCGCCGTCCAGCTCGAGGACGACCCGCAGGACGCCGTGCGTGCTCGGATGCTGCGGCCCCATGTTGAGCAGCAGTTCCTCCCGTCGCAGGGACCCCGGCCGCTCCTGTTCGGCTCGAAAGGCCTGCTTCTCTCTCTCGGGGACTTCGTCGCCGTCCAAGGACTCGGAGGGCGGCTCGTCCAGCCGGGGAATGAAGTCGAATTGGCTGCGCCATCCGCGCCCTTCCGCGGGGAAATCCTTCCGTAAAGGAAAGCCCTCGTCATAGTCTTCCGGCATCAGGATGCGCCGGAGATCGGGGTGCCCCGCGAAGCGGATCCCCATCATGTCGTAGACTTCACGCTCGAGAAATTCCGCGCCTTTCCATATGGATGTGACGGAAGCGATCGTCGGATTGTCCTCCGACAGCCGTGCCTTCAGGCGGAGCCGGCGGTTTTTGGAGAGGGAGTGGAGATGGTACACGACTTCGAACCGTTGCTGGTCCTCCGGGTAGTCCACCGAACAGATATCGGTAAGATGGTTGAAGGACGCGTCCGGTTCGTCGTGGAGAAACCGGCTCAATTCAAGCACGTGCTCGGCCGCGACGTTGATCGACACCTCCGCGCGTTCGGTATCCGCCTGGACGGATAGGACCGCCTTGGGAAACCGCGTCATCAGTATTTCGATCAGTGATTGCATGGCTCCGAATAGCTCGTAGCGAATGGCTGATGGCGCACACTCCGAACAGCTTGGCACTCTGCCATCGGCCTCTATTTCACGAACACTTTTTCCCGCTGAATCTTCTCCTGCAGTTTCAGAAGCCCGTCCAGCAACGCCTCGGGACGGGGCGGGCAGCCCGGGACGTATACGTCGACCGGCACGATCTGATCGACGCCCTGAACGACGGCGTAGCTGTTGTAGTGATTGCCCGACGTGGCGCAGGATCCCATCGAAATCACGTACCGAGGCTCCGGCATCTGGTCGTAGATGCGACGGATGACCGGCGCCATTTTGCGCGTCACGGTACCGGCTACGATCATGAGATCGGACTGCCGGGGCGAGGCACGAAAGACGCCGGCTCCGAACCGGTCGATGTCGTAACGGGAAGAGACGCTGGCGATCATCTCGATGGCACAGCAGGCCAGGCCGAACGTCATCGGCCACAAGGCGGATTTTCTGGCCCAATTCACGACTGCGTCGAGATTCGTCGTAATGATGTTCGCTTCCAGCTGCCGTTCGAGAAAACTCATCGCGTTCGCTCCATTGCTGAGTGCGAAGTCCTGAGGACCTGTCTCAGTTTGTTCTTCCACTCCCTTCAAAGAATGGGATGAGCGGGTGACGGCGACCTGGGCGCGCAATTCTCACCCGCCCACCCTGTCCCGCGCCGCAGTCCTTACCCAGCGCCCGCAGCGAAAGGGCCCCACTGGGGGATGGGCGGAGCGAGGACGAACGGGAACTCCGGTCGGCGACAAGTCCCGCTCCTAATCCCATTCGAGCGCTCCCTTTTTCCATGCATACCAGAGTCCCACCAAGAGGATCCCGATGAACACCAGCATTTCCACCAGGCCCAGGAGCCCCAACGATTGAAACCGCACGGCCCAGGGCAGGATGAAGATGACCTCGATATCGAAAATCACGAACAGCATGGCGATGATGTAGTACCGCATCGGAAACTGAATGCGGGCATCGGAAAACAAGGGGCTGCCGCTTTCATAAGGGCTGAGCTTGGCGCGGTATGGCCGGCTCGGCCGGACGAGCCGGCCGGCGAGCAGCGACACGACGCCGAACGCCATCGCGATTCCGATGAACAAGAGGATCGGCAGATAATTTACGGGGACCGATTCGTTTCCCATAGGGCCTCGTTACCGCTCCTGTCTCATCGGCGCACCCCGACCGTTTCCGCGGAAGCTGCCTCATGGTGACCACGACTTGTGGCCGTCAGCGCCGAGCCGAAGAACGGCTTGAAGGTCAAGCCGTCGAGTTGCGGGTCCGTCATGGCCTTGTGCTGCACCAGAATCTTGAATGTGCGACCCATGCCGTGGGGTTGGAGCAGATGCAGCGCGGCAAAAAACTCGGGGCTTTCCGGTTCGAGCCGGCCGATCATCTCCTCGACGCCGAGGCCCATAAGAAAACTCATCTGGTTGGTAAATCCCGTCAGAGACAGTCCCGCTTCTTGACCCGCCAGCGCCAGACTGGTGAAGTCGACGTGAGTCGTCATATCTTGGAGTCCGACCATTGTATAGGGATCTTCCGACGTCAGTTGCGAGCGGTAGCAGAGCAACGTGCCTCTGGCGCGATCCGGTCCGTAAAGATCCTGGGCGGAGTGTCCGTAGTCGATGGTGAGGACTGCTCCGCGGGACAGGCTGCCGGCCACGCTGGCCATCCAGTCGCGCGCGCGCAGGTTGATTTCAGTGCGATAGCCATCGGGCAGGATCAGACCGAGACGCGTCAAATACTCGGCCAATGCCGGATTCGACAGGGGCAGGAGACATTCGACGAACCGGCCGTCCCGGTAGTCCACGAAGCATTCCTTGAGGACTCCTCCCGAGACTTCGACGCGATGAACGGGGAATGCGTCGATCAACTCGTTGCTGAACAGGAGACCTACCGTCCCGTCATGCGGAAGACTGTCGATGTCCTCGAGCCAGGAAACCAACCCATCCCGCTCCAACCAGGGTTGAAGATGCTGCTGTTGGATGGCGCGCATCGCGGGGCTTCGCTCGATCAGGACGTAGCGCAGCCGCCGTTGCAACGTACCGGAGCCTCTCGCGTGACAGGCTGACAGGAAATGCTTGGCCAAGAGCCCCTTGCCGGGTCCCATCTCCACGACGGTAAAGGGATCGGGATATCCGAGAAACGCGTCGATCTGTTCGGCTTGTTTGGCCAGCGCCTGCCCCAAAATGGGATGGACGTCCGAACTCGTATAGAAGTCGCCGGACCACCCGATACGCTCCGTTCCGGCTTCGGGCGGGCGCATGTAATACCCGTACTGCGGATGATAGAGGGCGAGGTCCATGAATCGGACGAAGGGCATCGGGCCTGCCGCCTCGATTTCCGAGACGATGGCGGCCGTGAGCTGTGGATGACCTGTGGTTGTCACAGGGGTAGATGCTCCTTTTCCAAAGAACTCCCGCGCCGGCGACGTTCTCGGCAGACACCAACACCTGACGGGTAGACCTCACCCGTCGCCAAGAGAAAAAGAGGGGGCTAGAGTAGCCGTTGGAACTACGCTAAGTCAAGGTGATTTCAGGAGGAAAGGCCTGTCTCGCCTCCGCGTATCTTGGTGAGCCCGTAGGTGGAGCATACCGATCTAACGAAGCCTCGTCCGGATCGGTGAAATGGTACGGATGTTTATAGAAAAGGCGCATATCGCCCTGCCTGTGACGGCTATTTCAGGCTGTCGTGCGTGGGGCAATCTTGCGTCGTTCCTGTGCGATAGGTACAGTCTGATGGGAGAGAAAGGAGACCGACACGATGAAAGGCTATATCGTACAGCTCGAAGACGCCACGCGAAAGAATGAGAACTACCGGCAGGTCCTCTTCACCGCCCGTCATAGCCAATTGGTGCTGATGAGTCTGAAACCCGGTGAGGAAATCGGAGAAGAGGTCCATGACCTGGACCAGTTCATCCGCTTCGAGGCCGGTGAAGGCACGGTCATACTGGATGGAGAATCCCATGCGGTGACCGATGGCCACGCCGTCGTGATTCCTGCGGGAACCAGGCACAACGTGGTCAATCGATCCAAGCAAGGCCTGCTCAAACTGTACAGCGTCTACAGTCCGCCGGAACATAAATCCGGCACGGTCCATCGGACCAAAAAGGAAGCGGACGCCGACGAGCACCATCACTTCGACGGCAAGACGTCAGTGGGCTGAGGGGGTTCTCTCAGAGGTATGAGTCCCGAACCTCTCCTATCTTTCTTTGGCCAGTGACGAAGGATGGAGCCGGCTTCGCTGGTATCGCCTCCTCGAATCACGGAGGCGAGGTCTGTCCCTTCTATTTCCCCCCTTGCTTGGTCGGACGGGAGTGGGCCGAAGGCGCTCGACATGGCGTCGGCTACGCTTCAACGGGTATGAAGGCCCACGCACGACGGCGTTGCGACGCTTCGGCGCAGCTTTATAGGAGTGCGTGGGAGGATGAACTATGGCCAGTAGGAGTGAAAGTTCGTCGCATCATGGCGAGGCAGAAGGACCACGACCGTCGTCGGCCAAGCAACTTCACGCCCCATGGCACTTCTTGTACTTCTTCCCGCTGCCGCAGGGACAAGGGTCGTTGCGGCCGACCTTGTCGTCGTTGCGCTGGACTGTCTGAGCCCCGACCGGTTCCTCGCCTCTGTTGAGCGTGAGTTGCGGTTGCGGGCGAGTCATGACGGGGGGCGGTGGAGGCGCCGTGTGCTCGGGATCGTTGCGGACCGCTTGGACGTGGAACAGTCGATCCAACGTGTCCGACTTGATCCGCTCCATCATCCCGGCGAACAGGTCGAAGCCCTCGCGTTTGTACTCGATGAGCGGATCCTTCTGGCCGTATCCCCGCAATCCGATCCCGTCCCGGAGGTGGTCCATGGCGAGCAGGTGATCCTTCCAATGGTGGTCGATCACCTGGAGCATGAAGGTCTTTTCCAGGAAGCGCAGCAACTCCGGCCCCAGTTCCTGGTCCTTCCCCTTGTAGGTCTCGCGTACCTGATCGCGAAGATCTTCCGACAATGCGTCCCGGCCCAGGTCACGCAACGCTTCGCCGCCGTCCTCCTTGCCGTGCGTGATGTCGACGCCGAACTGCCCCTGCATCATGTCGGTCAAGCCTTTGAGATCCCATTCTTCCGGGTACTGCTCGGGGGGGCAATAGACCGTGAGAGCGGATTCCACGACCCCGTCCATCATGTCGTGAATGTCTTCGGTGAGATGGCTGCCGGCGAGGACGGCGCGGCGGTGCTGGTAGATCACCTCGCGCTGCTTGTTCATGACGTCGTCGTATTCGAGAAGCTGTTTGCGGATCTCGAAATTGTGGGCCTCGACCTTCTTCTGGGCGTTGGCGATGGCGCGCGTGACCATCCCATGCTCGATCGGGATGCCTTCTTCCATGCCCAACTTGAGCATCAACTGCGAGACGCGTTCGGACGCGAAAATCCGCATCAAGTCGTCTTCGAGGGAGAGGTAGAAGCGGGAGGAGCCGGGATCGCCCTGTCGGCCGGCGCGGCCGCGCAGCTGATTGTCGATGCGGCGGCTTTCGTGCCGCTCCGTGCCGAGGATGTGGAGCCCGCCGAGGGTGACCACATCCTGCTTGTTCTTTTCGCAATCCGCCCGGATCTCTTCGAAGACGGCCAGCTTGCGCTCGTCCGGGAGGGCTTCTTCGCGATAGAGGACCTGCTTGAACATGAAATCGGCGTTGCCGCCGAGCAGGATGTCGGTGCCGCGGCCCGCCATGTTGGTGGCGATCGTGACGGCCCCTTTGCGCCCGGCCTGGGCGACGATTTCAGCCTCGCGCTCGTGCTGCTTCGCATTGAGCACGTTGTGCTTGACGCCGTTCCGGCTCAACATGCCCGCCAGCTTCTCTGATTTTTCGATCGAGATGGTGCCGACGAGCACCGGCTGGCCCCGCTCGTGGCATTCCTTGATTTCCTCCACGATGGCGGCGAACTTCTCCTTCTCGGTACGATAGACGACGTCGGCATAGTCCAGCCGGACCATCTTGCGGTTGGTCGGAACCACGTTGACGTCGAGATTGTAGATCTTCGCGAATTCCGCCGCCTCGGTATCGGCCGTGCCGGTCATGCCGCCGAGCTTCTTGTACATCCGGAAATAGTTCTGGAAAGTCACCGAAGCCAGGGTCTGGTTCTCGTTGGCGATCTTCACGCCCTCTTTGGCTTCGACCGCCTGGTGAAGCCCGTCGCTCCAGCGGCGGCCCGGCATCAGGCGTCCGGTGAATTCGTCGACGATGATCACCTCGCCGTCCTTGACCACGTAGTCGACGTCCCGCTTGTAGAGCGCATACGCCTGGAGCGCCTTGACCACGTGGTGCACCAGGTCCATGTGGGCGGGGTCGTAGAGATTGTCCACCCCGAGCAGGTGTTCGACCCGTACGTTGCCGTCCTCGGTGAGCGAGGCGGTCTTGGTTTTTTCCTCGATCGTATAATCCTGCTCGATCTTGAGTTGAGGGATGATCGCGTTGATACGGTAGTACAGGTCGGTGGTCTGATCGGTCGGACCGGAAATGATCAAGGGAGTCCGCGCCTCGTCGATCAGAATGCTGTCGACCTCGTCCACGATCGCGAAGTTCAACTCCCGCTGGACGCATTGGTTCAAATCGGTGACGACGAGATTGTCCCGCAGGTAGTCGAACCCGTACTCGTTGTTGGTCCCGTAAGTGATGTCCGCGCGATAGGCCTCGGGTCTGGTGCAGGGTCGCAAGTGCTGCAGTCGTTTATCGGAGGCCTCGTACGTCGGATCAAAGAGAAACGAGGCGTCGTGTTGAATGATGCCGGTCGAGAGGCCCAGGGCATGATAGAGCTGTCCCATCCATTGGGCGTCCCGTTTGGCCAGGTAATCGTTGACGGTGACCAGGTGAGCCCCCTTGCCTTCCAGCGCGTTCAAATAGATGGGCAGGGTGGCGACGAGGGTTTTGCCCTCTCCGGTTTTCATTTCCGCGATGCGTCCTCGGTGCAGGATCATGCCGCCGATCAACTGCACGTCGAAATGCCGCATGTTGAGCTTCCGCCGGGACATCTCACGGCATACGGCGAACGCTTCGGGAAGAATGTCCTCCAGGGACTCGCCCGCGGCGAGACGCTTCTTAAAGACCTCCGTCTTATCGGCCAGTGCCTGGTCGGACAGTGGAGTCAAGTCGCCCTCCAGGCCGTTGATCCGCTGGACGACCGGCAGCAACGCCTTGATTTCACGGTCGTTCTTGCTGCCGAAGACAAGATTCAGGATCTGTGTGAGCATGTTTGATTCCGGGCCCAGTCCGTGGGCGTGACGATTTGCGGTCGAAGGCCGTCACGCAGTATACAGTAAACATTTTCCGAATCCTATCGGGATTCGTGCCCGACCGCTCGCGTCGTCTTGACTCCTCCATGCCGGTCCCGTAACATTCGACCGGTCATTTCAGGATTGAACGGCAGATGACATTCCGGACTCCATCCAAAGTCTTCGGCAAGGCCTTGGCGCTATCGGTTGCGTGGCTCTTGGTCTTCTGCGTTCTTACTGTAGGCGCGCTTGCATCGGCCCAGTCGATTTCCCACGAGTCCCAGCACGCGCACCATCAGAAAGCGACTCACGCCACGGCACTCTGCTCCTGGATGTGCGCGGCCGGCCATGTGCTGGATGCGGCTGTAGCACCCCCATTGATCGAGCGGTCTCCGATCGCGCTCATTGACCAGCACGCTCAGGATCATCGTTCGTCCGTTCTTGCCTACGTCGTTCCTTCGCGCGGTCCCCCTCTGTAAACACCAGGATTCATCGTGTTTTAGCCGGCGCGGCTCAGCGCAACCGACTGTCGGTTGCGCCGGCGGATGATTCCATAGGCTGTTCGATTCCGTCTCATTTCGTTCAGCAACGTCACTTACTGAAGGTGGTTCGGCCATGACCTCCACACATGACAATCGTTTCCACATTTCAGGATGGGGCGCTTCGCTCGTGCTTCACGCGGTGGTGGTCGCGCTGACGCTGGTTTTTCTGGCGCGGATCGACCCGGTGTTGAAGAAGGAAACGTTCCGTTGGGAGGTGGCACTCGTCGAGGCCCCGGCGCCGACTCCCGTTCCGGCTACACCGCAATCCGTCGCCCCGCCGGTTCAGCCCAAGACCCGGCCGGCGCACGTTCAGCCTGCACCAGCTCCGACGCCGGAGACGCCGGTCCAACGCGTCGCGCCGCAGGAAAGCGTCCAGATGGTGCATCCGGTGGTCGAGACGCCCCGGCCGGTCGAACAGAAGATCGAGCCGCTGCCACAGCAGAAGCCGGAGCCGGTCGAGCGCCAGGTCGAGGCCGTACAACACAAAGCTGAGCCGGTCATCCAGAAGGTCGAAGAATCCCCAGCTGTGGAGCCGACGGTTCATGCCGTGGAAACGAAATCTGCGGAACCGGTGTATGCCGAAACGGTCGTGGCACAGCATCGCCCGGCCGTTCCGGTCGAGGCTCCCGCGCCGGCTCCGACTGTCCAGGAAGTTGCTGTTGCCTCGCCCTCGCCTGCGGCTGCCGCAGATAATCCGCCGACGTCCGCGGCCGAAGCCACGCAGCAGCCAAGCACACCGGCTGCTGCATCGGAGCAGGTGGATGTCGCTCCTGCGTCCGCCCCGGTCGAGACTCCGCGAGTCGTTGCGAAGGCCGCAACCGGAATGCCGGAGACCAAAGCAGACCATCGATGGCTTGCCGAATCGCTCTGGCGACGGGTGGCGGAATTGAAGCGCTATCCGCATTCCGCCCGTATGAACGGTTTGCAGGGTAAGGTCGTCTTGAAAGCAGTCATCCGGTCGGACGGGCATTTGGCCGAGGTGTCGGTGCAGAAGAGTTCGGGGCACAGTGTCCTCGACACCGCCGCCATGGAGGCGGTAAAGCTGGCCTGCCCCCTCCATATGAAGCATGAGTTGGGAAAGCCGCAGATCGTCGTGAGTCTGCCGATCGTCTATAGCTTGGCCAATTGATCACTCGAGATTCGCGATTCAGGATGGCTACCCCATGACATTTCGACACGGCGCACGGATGGGAGATTGCAAGATAGGCCGGATGTCAGGCCGGGCTTCACGACGGATTTCCGCATGGCTCATGGCGATCTCCCTGCTCGGTTCGATCGCATGGGCCGGCGAATCCGGCTCGCCGGCCGGCCTCGGCGCCAAACACGTGACGGTTCATCAGGTGAAGAACGTCGTCGGTCCGACCGTGCAGATCGACGAGTCCGGCATCGTCTCGGCCGCGTGGGTCGAGGAGGATAAAGAGGTCCGGACCATTTGGTTTGCGCGGTCCAAAGAGCCCGGGGGGCCGCTCGGCCCGCCGGTGCGGATCAACGACCCGTCAGAAAATCCGTACTACCGGCAGGAGTCGCCGGCATTGGTCGTTCGCGGGAACGACGTCTTCGTGACGTGGGCGCTGACCCATCCCAAGATGACCCCGGACAAGCCCTTCTCCAGCGAACTTCGATTGAGCCGTTCCACCGACGGGGGCCGGACGTTCGCTCCCTCGACGCTGGTCAACGACGACGGCCAGGTGATCAATCATACCTTCGACGCCATGCAGGTCGCGCCGGACGGCTCCGTGCATGTCGCATGGATCGACGGGCGTGAGGGAAAGAAGGAGCCGGGGACGTTCGTCGCCAAGTCGGGAGATCAGGGCCGTACCTTTGCCAAGAATCTGAAAGTGGATGAAAACACCTGTGTCTGCTGCAGGACCGCGTTGGCAACGTCCAACGACGGCGTCGTCTATCTCGCCTGGCGGAAGATCTTCGAAGGCAACGTCCGCGAGATCGTCGTGTCCCGATCCGTGGACGGAGGGACGGAATTTTCCGCTCCCGCCGTCGTCGGGCAGGACCGATGGGTCTATCCCGCCTGCCCGCATCGTCCTGCGTCGCTCGGCGTGGATCGGCGCGGACGCGTGTACGTGACGTGGTATACGGAAGGCGCCGACGAGACGCCGGCGATCTATTTGGCCTATTCCGACGATCAGGGGCGAACGTTTTCTTCCAAGAAACAGTTGAACAGATCCAAGGGAACGTTTCCGGACCATCCGCAGATGGCGGTGGATCCCGAAGGGCATGTGGTGGTGGCGTGGGAAGAGCAATCGCCGGTCCGCCGCGAGGTCGTCGTCAGCCGGTCCTTCGATCGCGGCGAATCGTTCAGCGCGCCGGTGAAGGTCAACGAGAAGAACGGCCAGACTCCGACGGTGGCGGTGAATGCACGGGGTACTGCCGTCATCGGGTGGAAAGAACATGCGATGCCCGCCCATCGGCTGGTCGTGCAAACCTTGCAGTTGGCTCCGGCGCAGACGACGGTCGGAAAGGCGGAGTCCGTTCATGTTCCATGACCGTATACTGTGGAACGGCCTGGCGCTGATCGCCGGTGCGCTCGTGCTGGCCGCCGCGGGTCTTTCAGGCCTGGCCGGGGCAGCGACCTCCGATCCGTTCGCGGCGCTCCGTGTCACCCCCTCGGCAGCCCGCGCGCCGGTCATGCCCTTCGATCTCACGACGCTGGACGGCCGGCCGGTTCGTTCACAGGACTTGGCGGGGAAAGTCGTGTTGCTCAATTTCTGGGCGACCTGGTGCGGTCCCTGTAAGGAAGAGATGCCGTCGTTGGCGCGGCTCCAGACCCGCTTCGATTCCGCCCAGGTCCAAATCCTGACGGTCACGGCAGATCGGCATCCGCAGGGTATTCGCCAGTTCTTCGATCAACTCGGTATCAGCCTGCCGGTGCTCTTCGATGAGGATCAGGAAGTCTCCCGGACTTTCATGGTGCGGGGACTCCCCACGACCGTGCTGATCGGCCCGGACGGTCGGGTCTCCGGACGCGCCGTCGGACCGAGAGCCTGGGACAGCGACGAATCGATCGCCCTCATGCGGCATCTCCTCGAAGAGCATTCATGACACGCCTGCTTGCGCCCTTCGCCGGCGCCATGACGGTTCTGTATCTGGCGTTGACCATCGGGACGGCGGCGTATCTGTCCGAACCGGCCGCCTTCTCCGCGACCGCGCACCATCATAGCCCCTCGCACGTGTCCCATTCCGCCCTGTGCGTCTGGGCCTGTCAGGCCAATCCCGCCGTTGCCGGCCTCTTCGTTGCGCCGGCAAAGGTCGTTTTTACGTTCCTCCTGTTACCGCCGCTGTTGAGTCTGACCGTCCATTCACGCATTTCTTCTCCCGGTTCCCCCTCTCGTGCCCCTCCCCGATAACCGTTTGTAAGCATCTTTATACGGGCAGGTATCGATGCCGCGGTGAGGCCTGACCGCGCGCGTCCTGCTTCTATCCGCATTTGTTGTAAGGAGTGTCCATTGATGTCCACACGAATTGGGGTTCTAGTGCGAGGACTTTCAGCAGCCGTAGTCGTGGCGATTACGGTCGGTGCCGTTTACGGGAACGGGGTATGGGCGCAGGATACGCCCGTTTCCGAGCCCTCGTCGCAGCGGGAGCAGGAATTGCGCGAGCAACTCAAGGGAATTCTCCAGGAGCTCGAAGACATCCAACACAAGAAGGAAAGCGCGACGCCAGAAGAAGAACGTCCGGCCATCGTAAAGGAAAAAGCTTCGATCGAAGAGGCGGAAGCCCCGCATGAGGCGATTCCCGAGTTCGAGCTGGCCGACATGAGCATCATCAGCAACCGGCTGCAGAAACGGCCGGAAGGCATATCCATATCCTCCACGGTGTCGGCGGAAACGGATTCTCAGCCGACCCGGACGATGCAAGAATCCATACAGTCGCTGCCCGGCATCATGTTGCGCCAGGCGAACGGACCGAGAGATTTCAGCATCACGATCCGCGGTATGGGAGCCAAGACCGCGTTTGCGATTCGGGATATCAAGGTATACGAGGACGGCATCAGCCAGACCCAGTCCGACGGTCTGTCACGGCTCGATATCCAGGATCCCTGGTTCATGCGATCGGTGGAAGTGACGCGCGGCGCCTCCTCTTCGCTGTACGACAACTACGCGCTCGGCGGCATGGTGCAGTTCCGGACCAGGCGCGGCAGCGATATCAATGGGGTCGAGGCTTTCGTCTCCGGCGGTTCGTTCGGCTACTTCAAACAGGCGCTCGCCGTCGGCCAACATACGGACCGCCTCGATCTTGCGATGTTCGCCAGCAACGCGGCCGAGGACGGGTTTATCCAGCACAGCAACTACAACACGCAAACGCTCAACTTCAATTTCCGTTTCAACGTCGATGACCGGCAGAGTTTCTATTTCAAGGCCATCACGAATTGGCTCGACACCAGGGTGCCGACCAGGCTCACCCAGGCCCAGTTTAATCAGGACGATCGCCAGGCCGGAGGTTCGCAGACGCCCTGCGCCTCGGGCACGTACAATCCAGCCTGCGCCAATGCCATCGCGCTCAATCAAGGGCGGGTCGATCGGCGGACGATCATTGGAGGCCTATACGAACGACAGCTGAACGCCAGCACGGTCCTGACGATCGAAGCGGACTACGACCTGAAGGATATCAACCAGTATTTCACGCAGATCACGGACAACGTGAATCCGAACTACAAGACCTATGCGGATCTACGGCACGACGGGAACCTTGGGCAGATGCCGCTCAAGAGCTACCTCGGATTCTTCTTGAACAACATGGAGCAGGAGGGGAACACGTTCCAAAATCTTGCGACCGGCTCCGGAACGAGAGGGGCGCTGCTTCAGAACAACCGGGGCCGCATCAACAACGTCGGCGGCCGCGTTCGGGAAGAGTTGGAATTCGTGCCCAAGTGGACGCTGGCCATGGGGCTCGGCTTCGAACAGTCGCTGGTCAGTATCGACACGATCAATTACAACAACGGCGCCGTCGCAAACCGGCCGAGCGCCACCAGGAATTTCACCAATTGGGCGCCGGAGGCATCCGTGAGCTGGAGACCGTCGGAAAACTACCGCCACTGGGTCCGGAGTTCCACCGGCTACGGGATCCCGCAATTCGCTCAACTCACCAGAGACCCGATCACCGGGCTGCCGGGATCCAACTTCGATCTCAAGCCGCAGAAGAATTGGAACAATGAAATCGGCACCGAGTCGAGGATTGCGAAGGACTTGGTCGTCCAGCTGGTCGGATTCTGGACGTTCTTCAAGGACGAGATCATCACGCAGACGATCACGGGCGGCAACACGGCATCCGTGAATGCCGATGCCTCGCAATATCGCGGCATCGAAGCGTCGTACGACTGGCGGCCGTTGACGGGGTTGCGCTTGTCCGGCGCCTATACCCATATCAACGCCAGCTACACCAACTTTACCGATCGGACCGCCGCCGGATTCCTGAGCCGGGACGGCAAGAAGGTCCCCAACGTGCCGACGGATATCTTGAATCTCAAGATGGAGTACGACCATCACCCGAGCGGGTGGGGAGGGTGGCTCGAAGGCAACTATGCCAACAGTTACTTTCTCAACAACAATAACACCGTCGGGATTCCGTCTTATTTCATCGGGACGGCGAACATTCACAAGAACATCGACGTGCAGAGCTCATGGTTCCGCTTCGCCAAGTTGTATGTCCAAGTGGACAACATCGCCGACATGAAATATGCGGCATCCGGCCAGGTCGTCACGGGTGAGACCGCGGCGCAGGCGGCTGCGCAACAGCTGTTCTTCGCCGGGTACGGGCGGGCGATTTACGGCGGCGTCACACTGGGCTTGTTCTGAATGGATCTCGAGCGGGATGCCACAGTCGGCATTCCGCTCGGAATATCATGAAAGGTCTGTATGGAAAAGACACTTTTCCGTGTTGGAGAAGCCGCGGACTTTCTCTCCGTCAGTCGCTGGACCATTTATCGCTGGTTGGAACAGGGAAAGTTGAGGGGAACCAAGATCGGCAAAGGGAGTATCAGAGTGTTTCGCGATTCCCTCGATGGTCTGATTCAGCAGAATCGGACGGATGATTGGACACGGAGTTCCGTTCCTGCAGCGAAGTGGCCTTCCACCGTGGCGGCGACAGCGATGCATCCGCTTGGTGATACTGACCGCAGCTAACACATCCTCTCTCAACCCATCTCACGAACCGAGAATTTTTACCTAGGCAGGTATGATCGTACCTACTCCCGCTGGTGGAGTAGGGATCTGCCTTGTGATACGTCGACGATCAGCGTGCAGGCTGGAAAAGTGTAGCAATGATAGGCATCTATAAGTAGACGCCCACTAGATTGCCCCATTACGCTTATGCCCGCCCGGTACATGCCGAGACGCTTTCTTCGCTGAAGACATTGCGGAAACCCTGATGGGCAGACGACTGCATTCTGTGATCAAGCTTGGAACAGCCTTTGGGCTGATTGTTTTAGCGACGGTTCTTGAATTGCCTGGTGCCTGGTCAATGGGGTCGAGGGCGCCATTCGCAGGATCTCTCGCCGAAGATTTTCATCTCCCAGACCTGCATGGCGACGTGCACAGTTTGAATCAATACAGAGGCAGAGTGGTTCTGGTGAATTTTTGGGCCACTTGGTGCAAGCCATGCACGACGGAAATGCCGGCCATGCAGAATTGCTACGACAGACTTCGTGACAAGGGATTCGTCGTTCTTGCGATCAATGAACTTGAAGACGATCAGAAAGTTCGTGAACACGTGAAGCAGTACGGCCACACCTTTCCGATCCTGATGGATCGCGACAATAAGGTCGCAAATCAGTTTGGCGTGTATGGTTTACCGGTCAGTGTCTTCGTTGATGAGATGGGAGTCGTCCAGGAGTATATCAAAGGAGGCCTACTGACCGAGCAAAAGATCTATGACATCGTCGCCCGCATTCAAAGCCAGGAGCCTGGGAGATCCCCGGGTTCTCATTAGTGATGATGGGAATCCTTTCAAAGCGATCGTGGCTAGTGTGGTCCCTGCTGGTGTGGCTCATCCTCACGAGCGGGATCATGGGCGCTTCCAGCGTCGTCCACCTTCATCATCACGGCAATAATCATTCTGGAACGCATGCGACGGGTCCATGCACTTGGCTCTGCGCCGCTGGACAGGCGGTCGAATCCGGCCTCGTCCATTTGAGCTTTCAGAGTCGATCGACCGTCCCAGTCGATTGGCTGATTCACGATGCACTCACGACCCCTCCTTCCCTGCAGGTCTGGTTCCGGGGTCCTCCTCACGTTTTCGCCTAGAAGAAACCATCGGCACTACATAACGCGCGTCTGCCTGCATCAGCCGGAGTACGCGCGATTGCCCCGCTTCTTTACGAAAGATTCGTGAATCATGACGCGTCTTTTCAGCAGTCGTCTGCTCTCAACCCTTGTAGTCACAATGCTTGCAATGACGCTTGTTTCGCCGGGCTCGGCCCAGTCGTCCTGCGGATCCGTCAGCTGTTTTGTTGTGATCGGCTCACAGCAACAGGTGTCGCCGGCGGGCGTACTGACGGTGAACCTTACGTACAACTATACCCCGAACGGTCTGCCTCCGGATGGAGCCAATACAATTCCCTATGCGAATCAGCAGACCAAACAGTTGATCCTGGGGAACACTCCTGTCAGCAATCTTGAAACATTGGTTCAGACGGCGGCGCTGGATCTCAACTATGGTCTGACAGAGCGGTTCGGTCTTCAGGTCATGCTGCCGTATAAGTCTGTGCAGTCAGTTGGCCAGTTCGGCCCAGGGACCGTATCCAGCTTCAATGATCAAGGGCTGGGAGATATTCTCGGCAAGGTCAAATACAACCTGCTCCCGACGTTGAGGAGCATGTTGGTCCTGGAAATGGGGGTCTACTTTCCGACTGGGACCTATCAACAAGCAGGTCCGAACGGTCAATATGCGGAATCCACTTTGCAGCTTGGCCGGGGAGCGTTCGGCTTTCAACCGAGCTTCTATCAAACCTACGAGATTCTTCCTCACCGACTAAACCAATTTCTGCAGGGCAGCTGGCGTTACACGCTCAGAAATCCAGACGGTTATCAGTTTGGCCAGGAGTATGCCCTCAATTTGGGCTTCAACATCGTGACCGTGCCCTGGTTGACCCTTACGGAACAGATCAACTTCCGCTACAAGACGAAGGATAACATCGAGGCGGCGCTGTACCAACTCGTCGGGCCTCCGGTCAATCGAGCGGTATTGATCGACGGGACGATCACCGGTCGTCCTGTGCCGACCACCAACTTTACCTACGCAGCATTTTCAACAGGCATCTTGGTCAATCTCTGGGATTTCGCGCAGGGCTATTTCATGGCCCAGATTCCTTTCTACCGAGATTTCAACGGAAACCTGCAATTGGACATCAGCTACATCGGAGGACTGACGAAATACTTCGCCACTCCTCCTTTGTTTTCCGGAGGAGCGTGACAACGAACTCGCAAAATAGGGTGGTCCTAGTAACGTCGAAGACACGAACACCCTCACGTATCCACTTGATCCCACATGACAAAGGAAGCGGGTTGTTGATCGTAACTTGGGTACTTGTAAGCCTGTGGGCGTTGTGGTGGGTCTCCGGACCATTGCCGGCAGTCTATGCGGGGCTGATGAATCAAGGAAAGAAGTTTCCTTGTCATCAGACACAAACGCATTCACAAAGCGAGCCTACATCGTGCTCCTGGCATTGTCACGCGATTGACCCGCCGGGGATCGACGTGCGGAGCTGTTTTTCGGTGGCAGCCGCTGAAGGGAGGAGATCAAAAGCTGTTCAGGCTCTTCTGATAGTCGGTCGTCTCTCTCACGGACTTGTTTCCAGGGGGCCGCCGCTTGTCGATCAATGACCGCGCGATCTTGTGATCAAACATATCCTCGTATTGGGTCAGCGAAGACAACGGACTAGAAAGGATTCAACGATGAAACCGATGAGAAGACAACGACAGCTGAAAGCCGCGGCCTACGCAGCACTATTGGCGGTCATGGTCATCAGCTTGGCCAACTGCAGTTCGAGCGATTCCAGCACTCCAGCGGCTTCGACGTCCAGTGGGAGCGCCGCGCTTCAGGGGCCGCTGGTTTTTGTGAACAATACCGGAGATAAGACACTGACCAGCGTCTCGCTGAAGGGAGACGCTGGCAATGCGGTCGCCGGCACGATCGATGCTGCAAAGTTCGGCAACGTGGCCTTAGGCGACATGCAGTTCTCAGAAGGGGAATGGCTATTTGTGAATCTTGGAGCCGGTAATGCCGTGGCCCTGGTCGATCCATTGACCGGTGCGACTCCGATCCATGAAACGAATCTCACCACAGGGACTCGTCCCGTGCACATCTACCGTGATCCGAACGATGGCGAAGTGATCTGGTCGATGAACGATGGGGATAATGCAGGAGGCACCGCGACGCCGGGTGACGATCTCATCAATTGTGCGGCGCAGAGTGGTGGATCAGTTACGGTCATCCATAATTCACATCTTGGCCCTGGTGCCAATATCCCGCACATCCTGGGAACGATCTGTCTGTTGGCCGACGGCCACAAAGTCACGGCGTTTTCCTCAGGGGCGGGAATCCCAAGACGTGCCTTTGTTTCGAGTGAAGTGGGTGGTGAAGTCGCAGTTATTGATAACGATGAGACCTCAGCAAACTATCTGAAGGTGACTGCACGCATTGATTTGTGCAATTCCACCAAGGAAGCCGTGCCTTGCAACGATGAATCTGCGACACCGTTGACGACGGCATTCACGCCCAACAATTCGCATCCCCATGGGATCCGCTGGTCTCAATTGACCAAGAAGGTGTACAGTATTCAGGAGGGTTACGACCAGATTGCGGAAATCGATCCCACGACTCTTGCCATTACCAATACGTTCGATCTGACTGGCACCCCGTACACAGGGTACGGCATCTCTGCTGATGGACGGTTTCTCCTGTTGCGCGGTGATACAACTCCCGCAACGGGAACCAAACTCGGCATCCTCGATCTCAGTGTGACGCCGGCGGTGCGCACGGACTTCACGATTCCCGAATTGGACGGGACGGCTCCGGGGTCCTTCAAGTTTTCTCCGGACGGCAAGCGTTTCTACATCCTGGCCGGGAATACGGCTACGGCGACCAAAAAGGATCGCCTGTTTGCGTTCGATTCCTCGACGCTGACGGCGACGCCGCCAGCGCTGACTCTCTTGAAAGAAATCCCGCTCGTAGCAACCGGCGGGCACAGCCTGGATCTTCTCATCCAAGGCGCCGGCGCCGCGACCTATGTGGTGGTGTCGAATAGCACGGACAATTCCGTTTCGGTCATCAACGCCACTGACAATACGATCAAGCAGACTGTTCAAGTGGGGCCGACGCCAGGCGCTGTGATGGTCTATTACCCCGGGGCAGCGGCAGCCGGAAACCAAGCAACCGCGTCCGTGGTTTCGGGCGTGCAGGCGGCGCCGATGCTGTTGCCTGAGCGGCTGGATGATTACGGAATGAGGTGAGGAGGAATTCGGCCGTCGAAACGGACCTATCCGACCGAGAGGGGGGCGGGCATTCCGCCCCCTCATTTCACGGGCATTGTGCCATGGAGGACACCATGGGAAAGACGCTATTGCGCGTAGGAGAGGCGGCGGAGTTCTTATCGGTCAGCCGGTGGACGATCTATCGCTGGGTAGAGCAGGGCAGGCTCGAAGGCACCAGGATCGGAAAGGGCAGTGTGCGGGTGTTTCAATCGTCGTTAGATCGACTGATCCAGCAGAACAAGACAGGAGAGATAGGGCCGAGTGGCATGGCATCTGCCGCCGCTTATTGCCAGCCACGGACCCTGTAGCCACGATCGGTCAGGCAATGCTCGATTGCTTGCCGATAGTCCTCATGGGAAAGCCAGACGGCATGGGGGGTATCGGCGGTTCCCAGCACCACGCCGTTCGCCGATGTGCCGAGAGGGGGAAGCCATCGAGGCTGCATGCTCACGGGCGCAGCCTGGTGTACTTCGGTGCGGCAGGTTTGAAGGTCTTGGGAGACGATAGCACTCTCAATCGGGACCGACCCGTCCCCGAGATCGACAATAGGCTGTGGAACGTGGCGGGTGGAGGAGCAGGCCAGCGACAGGCAAATCCATGTCATACCGATGAGATAGACAATCAAGTGGCTCATGGTGCTTCTTACGGAAGATACTCAAGAGAATTGTATGCTTTCGAACGTCAGGCAGGCAACACCGAGCGACAGGGTGAAGCGCCCTCGGTGTAAAGCCGAGGTGGGCTTTAGGCCAGATGCAGTATGAATGTGTTGCAATCGTCGGCAGTTGTCGGTAGACAAGCCGTGATGAAGGCCGTATAGGTGAGACAAAGTATCTTATGATGATCCCGCGTAGAAGGCACTTCGTCATACTGGTCGCAGGCGTCACAGCTCTGATGTACGTGGCCCTGGCGGGCCTGTCGGCTGGCTGCTTGTTCATGCATGCGGGTTCGAGCATCGGACATGATCATCATGAGCCAGGCTCCTCCCATTCACCCCTTTGCGCCTGGTCCTGCCAAACCACGTCGCACGCGTCGCTCATCTCCCCGCCACCGTCAGAGACTGTCCGGACTCCCGGTGCTCAGGTCCCGGCAACGGCGGCGCTTCCCCTTTCAGCCCATCGCGACGAACGACTTCATCCTCGCGCGCCACCTCTTCATCTCTTCTCGTAGCCGGCTCTTCTAGTCGAACAATTTATCCGGAACGTCCTGCCATGGCGATACGTCGTCGTGGGGGAGGTATGGCTGTGCTCGTGATGGCCTCGAAGTCTCGATGAGATGCGAGGAGACAGGGAGAAACGATGCAAACATATCCATGGGTGGGCATTTTCTTGTTCGCGTTGAGCGTCTCGACGCCGGTCATGGCCGCTGATGACGCGCAGCCGTCGAATCATCCTGAACCAGCGGCGGAAGGATTGACCCAAACGATCGTTCAAATCGGCGGACGGTTCTGCGAATACCACCGAAAGGATGTCGAACAGGCACTACGCGGACACGAAGCGGTCCAGAGCATCGAGTTTCTCAACGATCACGGCACGGTGTTGATTCGCTATGAGGCCGACGGAGTTCCGTCCGATCGGTTGGCCGAAACGGCTGCACAGGCGGCTTTCGGCACGGGTTGCAGAGCTTGGGTGGATCAGGGTGGTCCGGCCATGCCGCGCTCATGACGATGAGGCAAGGAACTCGACGCGACGAATCCTTCGGCAAACGGGCGATGCGATAACGAACGGATCTCACAATGGACGCCCCTCTCCTGCGAGTTCACGAGGCAGCCGCATTGCTGAAAGTCAGTAAGTGGACCGTCTATCGATGGATCGAAGAGGGGCGTCTCCGAGCCACGAAGATCGGTCGCGGCAGTCTGCGGGTGTTTCGCGTTTCGCTGACCGCCCTGATCGACGAGAACAGAACCGATTCATTGAGTGTTCCGGCCAAGCATCGAGGGAATGTCGTCAAGTTGAGGGCTGTGGCGGCCAAAAGAAAGAAGTGAAGAAACCTAGTCAGTACCAGATCCGGGAGTTGCGCACTCTTCTTTCGGATCTGTCCGGGGTGCCGGGGGTGGCCTCCCCCCGGGCCCCCGGCCCTTCGGGGCTACGGCAAGGCATGACGATGAGAGAACCAACGGAACATGTCGTGGGCGGGACTCCAACGAGTGAGCTGCGCTGACCACGCAGTGGAGTTCCGGACGGAGGGAAGCGCATGCCCTTGCGCTTCCCTCTCCCCCTTCTTCAGCATCTTCGGCACGGGAGGCTTCTGCCAACTGCTGTCTCGTCACATGTGCATAGTGTGCGGTCACTGCCGATGCATTGACGTATGCTCCAACCCCGACAACGAGTTGACCTGGTTTTGGTGGTCGGGCTGGTTCCATACGATAGCTATCGGCTGTTGCGCGGGTCGGCACATATTGGCGCACGTCTGTAGACAGTCATCGAAGTGACGCCTATAACGGGTTCGCAAAAGGATGGTTCCGGATGCAGATACTCGTCGTCTTCTGGCTGGTTGCGGGCTTGCTATTGACCAGGACGACGGTCTTGGCTCAGGACGCGACGATCGAGCGTGTTCTGAGGACGCAAGTGTTCAACAAGACCTTTGAAGGGTTTGAATATTACCATGTCACCATCGAAGAGGATCAGCCGCAGGCAGACGGCTCGCGCGAAGTGATCGCCGTCGCGAGTGGAAAGTTTCTGAACAATACCGTGCGGCTCAAGGCGCTTTTCCTGATCGTCGATGAACAAGTGATTGGCGGGCAAATCCTCGACAATACCGGGTTGCCCCCTTGTCTTGCTCCGGGAGAAAGTCGGTCGTCGTTATAACCAGAAGGGGAGGTTTTATCATGGTGAGGAGAGTGATCATCGGCTTTATGGGATTGTTGTCGATCGCATTCACAGGATCCGCCTGGGCGCTGCATGCCGGCGGCGTGGAAGTGGGCGATCTGGAGACTGGGTCGGTCGTGGGGCAACCGTTCAAGGAATTGGATATCGACGCCGAATTGTTCGCAATTGACATCGGGAATCTGAAGACCTGGTATCCTCCTGTCACGGTGATCGATTTCAAGGTCCGGCCGGGACGCCCGGTGCTCTTGCGGGTCACGAATTCGTCGTCCGCGCAGCGTGGGTTTCAGATGACCGACGCTGTCAGCGCCGCGACGCCGACGGTGCTGAAGGCCGAAGTAGTGTTGAAGCCGGGCGAGACGCGATACATCGGCATTCCGACCAGCGACCTGTTCTACGCGACACAAGGCAACACTCTGACGTACCGCGACCATCTCAATCCGAAGGATCCAGGCGGCAAGCTCGTGATGATCAAATAATTCTTGCCGAGTCGCTTGCGACCTGTTCCTGACCGCCTTGGCCGCTTCCGCAAGCGGCAAGGCGGCGCTCTTTCCCCATCCTTGGCGTGTTGATTTCAAGCCGGCCTCACCGTATAGTCGAATCTGTCGGTTTGCAGGCGCCAGTCCGGCATTTTGAGATTAGCGCATTATGGTCGCACTCCTATTCGAGTTACTTCTGGCCTCCTTCCTCCTCCTCTCATTCCCGAGTATCGACCTGGCCGCACCCACTGATTCAGGCAAGCGCGCACTCGAGCGAGCGGCCGGTCTCCTGAAGGCCGGCGATGCCGACGGCGCGCTGGCGGCGGTGAACAAGACGCTCGAAGCCAACCAGTCCGCCGAAGCCTATTATCTGCTCGGCCAGATCTATTTCAAAGGCAAGAAGAAGCCGGCGGAGGCGGTCGAAGCCTTGACGCATGCCATCAAGCTCAAGCCGGCCTATCCTGAAGCGCTCAACGATCTGGCGGAAGTCTATCTGGCTCAGGGAAAGAGTACGGAAGCGGAACAGACGTTGAAACGGGCGATCGAGATCGATCCCAAACACGAAGATTCATATCTCGACCTCGCCAGGCTCTATGAAGGACGCCGGGACATTCCGGCCGCGATGGCCGCCTACAAGCAACTGCTCGCGGTCGACCCCACACAGCCCGACAGCTTGTTCGGGCTGGCGATGCTCTACGAGCGACAGGGGGAAAACAAGGCCGCCCGCGACACGCTCGCTCGTCTGACGAAGGCCCATCCGAAGCATGCGGACGCATGGTACCAGGCGGGCCGGCTAGCCGAGCGAAGCAACGACCTGTTGGAGGCGGCCTACGCGTACCGGCAGGCCATCGCCGCCAAGCCTGACCTGGTCGATGCCCACTACAATTTGGGATTTATTTTTCGGAGCCAGGGCAAACCCGCGGAAGCGGAGCGGGAGTTCCTCGAAGTCATCCGATACCGTCCGGAGTATGCCGAGGCCCACATGAATCTGGGGGTCATCTATACGAGCATGAACCGGTTGGAAGAAGCGGAACAAGAATACCAACGGGCGGTGGAACTGAAACCGGAGTATACGGAGGCTCATTACAACCTCGGTGTGTTCTATGAGCTTCATCGCAAGGACCTTCCCAAGGCGCTGGCCCAGTACCATAAGTATCGAAATCTCGGTGGACGAGACGATCGCGTCGAACGTATTGTCGGCATGAGCGGGCGGTAGCGCGGAGGACGTGCAGGCCGACTCGAAGGTATCAAGCCGTCACCGGTAGCTCAGGGAACTCGGCGATGCTGGCCGTTGCGTAGTCCCGCCCGAGACGAGACGGACTCCCTCTGTTTCGGCCCGATGCCGAGCCAGGGTCATCCGCCGACTCCTCCACACGGTTCGGCCATTCGAAACATGGTGTTGTCCGCCAGAGGGACAGACAGTCAAGTCTGTAAAGTGAAAGTTCCATTCGTCTACCTGAAGGAAAGGAGCGGATCGATATGGTCACGAGGTTTCGAAGAAGTTGGGGGATCGCACTGTCGGTGTGTGTGGTGGCGGCCGGTCTTGCCTGGGGCACCGTCACGACGGCAGCGGCGCCCGAACAAAAGGGCAAGTTCGAACTCTTAAGCGGCGAGGCCTCCACCCACAAGCCGGGGAAGGTCAAGCTCATCGAATTCGCCGATTTTTACTGCCCCCATTGTCATCACTTCGATGAAGCCGGTCTTCCGATCCTTCAAAAGGAATTCGGGAATAAGCTCGAAGCGACCATGGTCGGTTTCCCGGTGTTCCGCAATAAGCTGCCGACTCCGTTCGACATGTACGAACAAGCGAAGATCATGGGCAAGGGCGACGAGATGAAACGGGTGTTGTTTCGCACCATCCATACGGACAAGATCACGGGCGTCTTGGATCGAAGTCTGCGGGAGGGGTTGATCAAAGAGGTCGGGCTCGATCCCAAGGCGTTCGAAGAGGGATTGGCGAGCGGCAAGCCGGCGAAAGCCTTCGAGGACGGGAAGCAGTGGGGTGAGCGCATCAAGGTCCAGTCCACGCCCACGTTGCTGCTCGACGGGAATATCAAAATCGAAGGCGACAACCTGAAAACGGACAACATCATTGCCGTCATTCGCGGCATCCTGGATGCGGACGCCAAGAAGTGAGGAGTGACGGAGGCGACTGGGCGGTCAGAGGTGACAGGCGATGGACAGCAAGGCGAGAAGCCACAGCGTCATGGAGCGGCTCATTGAACATGAGCCGGCGTTCCGGGCGTTCTTGCGTCGCCGGGTCGGCAACGAAGCGGTTGCGGACGATATCCTCCAGCAAAGCTTGACGCGAGCCGTGGAACGCCATCACGCCGTACGCAAGGAGGAGAGCGTGGTCGCCTGGTTCTACCGCATCCTCCGCCATGCGCTCATCGATTACTATCGATCCCGGAAGGCCGAAGCCCGTCGCAATGGCGCGTTTCTCCGGGAACTGATCGCCTCGGGTGACGAACAGGAACCGCCGCTCGATGAGGTGGAGGCCGCCGTCTGCGCGTGTCTTCATCGACTCCTTCCGGATCTTCGTGAGCAGTATGCAGAGGTGGTCAGACGCATCGATCTCGAAGGCGAGTCGCCGGCGCACCTTGCGAAAGAGTTGAAGATATCCCGGAATAACCTGACCGTTCGTTTGCATCGAGCCCGTCAAGCCTTACGCGCGTCCCTCGAAGAGTCGTGCGGCCTCTGCAGCAAGCATGGATGCCTGAACTGCGTCTGCGGCTAGCCCGGTCGCTGCCTCCGTCGCCGTCGTGACAGTCCGGACGTTTCACGAGCGTTCTCTCCGTAGTCGGCTCCTTCTGTAATATCCGATCCCCTCATCCGTCTACCGGGTGAACGGGGACATGAACGACCAAACCGGATATGATGAAAGGAGTCGGACTATGATCACAGAAACGGCCTGTGGCTGTTGCGGGCATCGGCATGTACGGAGTAACCATATGGACGAGAAGATTCCGGAGCCTCACGTGCCTGCACACGCCGGGTCGGTCATCGATCCTATTTGCGGCATGACCGTCGACCCCGCGACCGCCGCGGGCCGGTATGACCACAAGGGCGTGACCTACTATTTTTGCGCGACTTCCTGCCTCGAGAAGTTCAAGGCCGATCCGGAAGGCGCCTTGCGGCCGCCGCCGGCCGCCGGTCTGATCTCGCTGGGCAAGAAGAAACCCTTGCCGATGATGATGCCGAGTCACGCCGACGGGGAAGGCGCCGAAATCGATCCGGTCTGCGGGATGAAGGTACAGCCCGCGACCGCGGCCGGATCGCACGTTCACGAAGGAAAGAGATATTTCTTCTGCTCAGTGGGATGCCTGGCCAAGTTCCAAGCCGATCCGGCTTCCTATCTCGTGCCTCCGTCCCAGCGCAAGGCTCACACGGTCACGGTGCCGGCCGGCGCGAGGATCGAATACATCTGTCCCATGGATCCGGAGGTGCTGGCGTACCAGCCGGGGGCTTGTCCTATCTGCGGCATGGCACTGGAGCCGAAAGTCGTCTCGCTCCACGAAGGACCGAATCCTGAACTTCAGGACATGACACGACGTCTCTGGATCAGTCTGGGCCCGGCGGTACTCGTGATGGTTCTCGCCATGGCGCATATGATTCCGGGAGATCCCTTCGGAGCGCTCGGACGCGGTCATGCGTTGAATTGGGCTCAATGGGCGCTGGCGACGCCGGTCGTCTTATGGGGCGGCTGGCCGTTTTTTGAGCGCGGGTGGGCCTCGGTCGTCAACCGGGCACCCAACATGTTCACGCTGATCGCACTCGGCACCGGGGCGGCCTATGCGTACAGCACGGTCGCGACGATGGCTCCGGGACTCCTGCCGCCGTCCTTCCACCTGCACGACGGCTCGGTCGCGGTCTATTTCGAGGCCGCGGCCATGATTACGGTGCTGGTCCTGCTCGGCCAGGTTCTCGAACTGCGCGCACGAAGCCAGACGACCTCGGCGATGAAAGCGCTGCTCGGATTGGCTCCCAAGACGGCCAGGCTGGTCGGCATGGACGGAAGCGAAAAGGATGTTCCGCTCGAGGCGGTCCAGGTGGGAGACCGGCTGCGGGTGAGACCGGGAGAGAGGGTTCCGGTTGATGGACTCGTTCTGGAGGGAGCGACCTCCGTGGATGAGTCCATGATTACCGGTGAACCGATGCCGGTGGAGAAGCTGGCGGGTAAAGGGGTGACGGGCGGGACGATCAACGGCACGGGCAGCATGCTCATGGAAGCCCGACGCGTCGGCCGGGACACCCTGTTGGCGCGCATCGTTCAGATGGTGGGCGAGGCGCAGCGGACGAGGGCGCCGATTCAGCGGGTGGCGGACGTCGCCGCGTCGTATTTCGTTCCCCTGGTCGTGGCGATCGCCGCGCTCACCGCAGTGGCATGGGCCATCTGGGGGCCGGAACCGAGGCTGGCCCACGCGTTGGTGAACGCCGTGGCGGTGCTGATCATCGCCTGCCCTTGTGCGTTGGGATTGGCGACGCCCATGTCGATCATGGTCGGGACCGGCCGCGGCGCGACGGCGGGGGTCTTGATCAAGAAGGCGGAGGCTCTGGAAATTCTGGGCCGCGTGGATACGCTGGTGGTTGACAAGACCGGCACGCTGACCGAGGGAAAACCGAAGCTGGTCGCCGTGCGGTTTACTCCTCCCTGGACCGACGACGAGTTGTTGAAGTTGGCGGCGAGTCTCGAACGAAGCAGCGAGCATCCTCTGGCGTCCGCGGTGGTAGCCGGCGCGGAACGACGCGGGATCGCCCTGGCGGCTGTCGAACAGTTCCGGTCGGTGACCGGAAAGGGCGTGATCGGACTCGTGTCGCGCCGACGGGTCGCCGTCGGCACGTCGACCTTTCTGCAGGAGGAGGCGGGGGTATCTGCTGACGATCTGCGCACATCGAGCGAGGAAGCCGCTTCGTTGCGGCATGAAGGCCAAACGGTGTTGTTCGTCGCAGTGGACGGCCGGGTCGGAGGGTTGCTCGGCGTCTCCGATCCGATCAAGTCCACGACGGCGGAAGCCGTGCAGGCCCTGACGGACGAAGGGGTCAAACTGGTCATGGTGACGGGTGACCATCGTTCCACGGCGAATCGGGTGGCTGAGCAATTGGGGATCGAGTCGGTGCATGCGGGGGTGCTGCCGGATCAAAAGGGGCACCTCATCGCCGAACTGCGGTCGAAGGGCCGGGTGGTCGCCATGGCGGGGGACGGCGTCAACGACGCACCGGCCCTCGCGCTGGCCGACGTGGGTATTGCCATGGGAAACGGAACGGACATCGCCATGGAAAGCGCCGGTGTGACGCTGGTTAAAGGCGATCTCCGGGGATTGGTCCGGGCCAGACGCTTGAGTCAGGCGACGATGCGCAATATCCGCCAGAACCTGTTCTTCGCGTTCGCCTACAACCTGATCGGGGTGCCGATCGCCGCCGGTCTTCTCTACCCGCACTGGGGGCTGCTGCTCAGTCCGACGATCGCCAGCGCGGCCATGACGTTCAGTTCGGTCTCCGTCATTTCCAACGCGCTCCGATTGCGTAATGTGGAACTATAAGGGCGGACCTTCAAGTCGCCGGCTCGATGATTATGGTGCCGCATGTCCGTCCGTGGTATGCTGAGCAACGAGTTTGACGGGGGATCGCTCGAGTGTTCACAAGGCTAAAGAAAGTGCTGCTGCTCGGACTCATTGTCATGCTCGGAGTCCAATTGACCGGGTTCACCTGTCTTGACGAATGGGAAATTGGATCGACTCCCGACCTTGTCCGGATTGCAGATCTGTCGCCTTCTCCGGACGAATCCTTTTCGGATGACGGATGTCCATGTCATATCGTGTTCCAGTCTGCGTCTCTTTCCACACCTGAAATCATGGCTCCATTGGCGGATGACGTCATTGTGAGCGCCACGTTGTACGTGCCGACATTCATCGTCGTGCTCTTCCATCCCCCGCTCAGCGTCTGACCGTCCGCCGACAGCCGTTTCTGACCATACAACAGCAGGTGAAGCATTGCCCCGTTTGCGGGGCGATGGGAGGGTGTCCATGCCATACAGTGCGGTATGTCTCATTGCCATTGTCTCGTTCCTGGAAATCATGTGGTCGGCATTGCCGGCGGTCGCCGACAGCGATGTCGTGCAATTCAAGTTGGAGGAAGTGATCGAGATGGCGTTGAATCGAAGCCCGGCCATGAGCGCTGCGAAGGGAGGAGTCCGTCAGATCGAAGGGGAACGGATGGCGGCCGGCGCCTATCCCAATCCCTCGTTCTCCGCCGTGTTCGGGCCGGGAAAAACCCGCGAGTCTCTTGGAGACATCAGTTTCTTTGAACGCACGCTCACCTTATCTCAACCCATCGAAACACCCGGCATACGTCAAGCCCGCCAACGCGGGGCCGAAGCGGCGCTCGCCGGGTCCCAGGCCGCGGTCGGCGAAGCACGATTGAGTGTCTTGTCGGATGTGAAAGTGGCGTTTTATCAACTTCTGCTCGCGCAACGCGACGTGGAGCTCACCATGCAAGCCCGAATTCTCGTGCAAGACCTCTTCCGGGGCATCAAGGCGCGCGTGGACGCCGGCCAGGCCAGGCCGTTCGAAGCGATCAAGGCCAATGTGGAGCTGCAGACGGTGAGCAACGAGTTGAGCCGCGCACAAAATAGCCTCGTCGCCGTGCGGGCCAGGCTGGACGCGCTGACCGCCGGAGGGCTGGGATCGGAATTCTCCGTTCAAGGGGACTTCCAGGCTCCTCGAAATACATTCAACCGGCACGAAATGATCAGTTCTGCGCTGGAACACCATCCGACCGTGCAGCGCCTGGATAAGATGATCGAAAAGGCCGAGCAGCAGGCAGTGCAGGAACGAAAATCGGTCGTTCCGCTAGTAACGGTCTCGGGCACCTACAAACAGGAAGCAGCCGAGAGCGCCTATCTGGCGCAATTAAGCATTCCGATCCCCCTCTGGTACCGCCGGCAAGGAGAAATCGCGGCGGCGCTCGGCGCAAAGGAACGGACAGAAGCCGAACGGGTGCGAGCCCAAAACGAGATCGCGACGTCGATCACTGAGCAGGTGCAGGAGGCGCGCACAGCGGTTCAGCAGATCGATGTATTTGAAAAGGGTTTACTGAAACAGGCTGAGGAAGCCGTATGGATCGCTCGAATCAGCTATCAGCAGGGAGCCACAGGGCTACTTGACCTCATCGATGCGCAGCGCGTCCACCGGCAAACGCTCTTCCAGTACACGCAAGCGCGTGCCGCGTTCTCTGTCGCATTGGCCCGGCTGGAACGCTGGACGGGAGCACTGCAATGAGGAGCCCCAAAGAAGGCCTTTCAATCCCGGGCGAGAGGAAGATTCCGCTTCAGGTGAAAGCACCCATCACTCACAGATGTATTGTGATAGGACTCGTCCTGTCGGCGGTCTTATCATACGGCTGCAAAGAGCGTTCTGCCGATCGCGAAGCCGGGGCTCCAGGGAAGAAATCGGCTCAGGCCGCCACCCAGACTGATGAGCCGGAATCGACCGGTTCACGAGTGGAAGATGGTGAGCCGATGCACCAACTCACGATCCCACCTCAAGCCCTTTCGGGTCAAGCATTCCAGACGGCGGTCGTGGAGCGACGGGTCTTCCAGGACGATATCCAAGCTACCGCGAACATCAAGCCGAATGAATACCGCCTCACCCATGTGAGCCCACGAGTGGAAGGGCGCGTCATGGAAGTTCTGGTGCAACTGGGTGATCAGGTCAAGGTCGGACAGCCCTTGGCATTGTTCGACAGTATCGAGCTGGGGCAGAAAAAGTCGACGTTTCTTCAAGCCAAAACCGATAGGGACGTAGACGAACGAAACTATGTCCGAGTCCAAGGGCTGTACGAACAGCGGATCTCATCCGAGAAGGAATATCTGGAGGCCAAGGGGCAGCATGAAAAAAGTCTCGCGGCCTATCAGGCCGCCTATGAAGCACTTCGTCTGATCGGCTTATCTGAAGAAGAAATTAAGCGGATCACCTGGAGCGAGAAGGGGAAGCAGCTGTCCCGTTTTGCCCTCCTGGCTCCCCAAGCCGGCACCGTGATTGAGCGCCCCATTACCCGAGGCGAACTGGTCGCGCCGAAAGACAACGCGTTTACGGTGGCGGATCTATCCACCGTCTGGTTCCTCGTCGATATTTATGAGCGGCACGTGGCCGCGGTCAAGGTGGGCAGCGAGGTGAAGATTGCCGTGGACGCGTACCCGGACGAATTCTTTCGCGGCAAGATCGTGTACGTGGGGTATGTCCTGAACTCCGACACGCGGACCGTCGATGGCCGCGTCGAGATTGCCAATCCGGATCGCCGTCTCCGGCCCGGTATGTTCGCGCGGGCCGCACTCACAATTCCCGCCGGCAAAGACGGGCAGGCGGTGGTGCTCGTACCGCAGGATGCTATTCAGCGAATCGACGAAAATTCCATGGCCTTCATCGAAGAGCGTCCAGGAAGCTATCTCGCCCAACCAGTCATAATCGGGAGACAATCCGGCCATGACGTGGAGATACGATCTGGCTTGACCGAAGGACAGAAGGTCGTCACACAGGGATCCTTCTATCTCAAATCGATTCTCCTGAAAGAACGGATTGCCGGAGGCTAGGCTCCCGCGACTCAAAAAAGGTGCTCATGTTGAACGCATTGTTTGAATTTTCGCTGAGAAATCGATTCCTCATCTTTACGTTTGTGCTGTTGGTGGTTTTCGCAGGCGTGTACTCCATGCGGCAACTACCGATCGACGCCGTGCCGGACGTGACACCGAACCAGGTCCAGATTCTCACCAACTCACCGGGATTGGGTCCTGTCGAGGTGGAGACTTTCATCACCTTTCCCGTCGAAACGGCCTTGTCGGGATTGCCCGGTATCACCGTGATCCGTTCCGTGTCTCGCTTCGGCCTGTCCGCCGTGACGGTCTATTTCGAGGAAGGGATGGACATCTACTTCTGTCGGCGACTGGTGATGGAACGGCTGCCGAGAGCGCAACAGGCGATCCCGCCGGGGTTCGGCAATCCGGAGATGGGACCTATTTCAACCGGTTTGGGTGAGATCTTTCAATTCGAAGTCAAGGGGCAAGGCTTCTCGCTGATGCAACTGCGCACGATTCTCGACTGGGACATCGCCTTGAAGTTGCGATCCGTCCCCGGTGTCGTCGAAGTCAATAGTTACGGAGGCGAACTGCAGACCTACGAGGTCGTGCTTGATGCCGCCAAGTTGGTGGCCTACAACATTCCGATCGGCCGGGTCTTCGAGGCCATCGAACGAAATAACGCCAACGCGGGCGGCGGGTACATCGTGCATGCCCAAGAGCAGTATCTGATCCGCGGTGAGGGGTTGGTCCAGAATCTGGAGGACCTCAACAACATCGTGGTCGCCACGAGACATGACGGCACCCCGATTTATATACGCCACATTGCCCAGACGCGCTTTGAGCCGATGGTGCGCCAAGGGGCGGTCACGCGTGATGAGCGCGGGGAAATCGTGACCGGCGTGGTCTTGATGCTCATCGGGGAGAACTCACGGGTCGTCGTCGACCGGATCAAGGCAAAACTGGACGACATCAAGAAATCTCTGCCTCCGGGAGTGACGATTGATCCGTACTACGACCGCACGGACCTCGTTCGAAGCACGATCCGAACCGTGACGACAAATTTGACGGAGGGCGCGGTACTCGTGATCGCTGTGCTGTTTCTCCTGCTCGGGAACCTCCGGGCAGGCCTCATCGTCGCCACGATGATCCCGCTGTCCATGCTGGTCGCAATGACCGGCATGCTGGCCACCGGCATTTCGGGAAATCTCATGAGTCTGGGAGCGATCGATTTCGGCCTGATCGTCGATGGAGCGGTCGTCATGGTCGAGAACATCATGCGTCATCTGGCTGATCGACAAAAGGCGTTGCAGAGCCGTCTGGACCCGGATCAGATCCGTCAGTTGATTCTACAGTCAGGCCATGAGGTACTCCGCCCGATTTTCTTTGCCGTGGGCATTATCATCATCGTCTATCTGCCGATTCTGACCCTCCAAGGCGTCGAAGGAAAGATGTTCCGGCCGATGGCGGTCACCGTCATCTTCGCGCTGGTGGCGGCATTAGTCCTTGCGTTCACGGTTACGCCGGTGCTTGCGAGCATATTCCTGCGTCGAGACGTTAGTGAAGAGGACACCTCCGTAGTCCGCTGGGCTCAATGTGTCTACCGGCCCTTGTTGCTTCGTACGATGCGCCATCCCCTTCTCACCGGTTCCGCGGCCGCCCTTGTCTTTGCCGGCAGTATTGCCGTGGCGTCATTTCTGGGTGCCGAGTTTATTCCAAAATTGGATGAAGGGGCGATCGCCTTACAAGCCTGGCGCTTTCCGAGCGTGGCGTTGGAGGAGTCTGTCCGGAGTACCTCACGGATTGGAGAGGTGCTGCGGAAGTTTCCGGAGGTCGCCACCATCGTGCCGCGAACCGGCCGCCCTGAGATTGCGACGGATCCGATGGGCGTGGAGGTGAGCGATGTGTACATTATCTTGAAGCCGCGGTCGGAATGGAAAACGGGGGCGACAAAGGATGCGTTGATCGAAGCATTCGACAGTGCATTAAAGGCGGCGGTGCCCGGTACCATATTCAGCTATTCTCAGCCGATCGAACTGCGGGTGCAGGAACTGATTGCCGGGGTCCGCTCGGACATTGCGATCACGATATTTGGGGAAGACATGAATACCCTGAAACGCCTGGGCGACCAGGTTGTCCAAGTCGTCTCCCGCGTACCAGGCGCCGCAGATACCAAGGCTGAACAAGTCGCGGGCATGCCCTACCTGCGGGTCATCATCAATCGGGAGGCGATTGCACGCTATGGCATCAATGCGTCGGAAATTCTCGAGACGGTTGAAGCGTTCGGCGGTCGCGTGGCAGGGCAAGTCATCAAAGGCAATCAACGCTTCTTTATTCAGGTCCGCTTCAGGCCCGAAGACCGCGCCAACATCGACCGGATCAAGGACATTCGGGTGGCCGATCCGGCGGGTCGCCAGATTCCCCTCAGCCAACTGGCGGATATTCGAACGGAGACCGGCTTGGCCCAAATCAGCAGGGAAAATATCCATCGCCGTCTCGCCGTCGAGACAAACGTCCGTGGCCGCGATCTGGCCCGATTCGTTGCCGACGCGCAACGGGACGTCGAGGCTCAGCTTCCACTGCCGAAAGGCTATTGGATTGAATGGGGCGGCCAATTCGAGCAGCTGCAGGAGGCCTCGACCAGGCTGGCCTTCGTCGTGCCCGCCGCGTCGTTCTTGATCTTTGTGCTGTTGTATTCGACCTTCAACGCGGTTCGCCCGGCAGCCCTGATCTTTCTAAATATCCCGTTGGCTGCCACGGGAGGCATTTTCGCGCTGGCCCTTCGTGGCATGCCCTTTTCCATTTCGGCCGGGATCGGCTTTGTCGCCCTGTTCGGCGTCGCAGTCCTCAACGGGGTCGTGCTGATGTCATACATCCTCGATTTGCAGGCCAAGGGATTATCCCGTGTGGAGGCGGCCATCCAGGGAGCCATGATCCGGCTCCGTCCCGTGCTCATGACGGCGCTCGTTGCGAGTCTGGGTTTTGTGCCCATGGCGCTTTCGACGTCGGCCGGTGCGGAGGTGCAGCAACCGCTCGCGACCGTCGTGATCGGTGGTCTGGTGACGTCCACCGCGCTGACACTGCTGGTGCTTCCGACCCTGTATGTCTGGGAGGAGCGTCTTCAAGAGGCCTGGGGACGGCGGAGGAACAAACCAGAGCAAATCCCGGAAGGTTCTACTCAGCAGGTATAGGTCCTCTCTGAAAGAAGATTGTGAGTCGCTTCAGTAGATGGTCTGCTTGCCTCATGTGGAATATGAGTGCGTCATTCCGCAACGCATGCTAGGCTACAGGCGCTTCTCGATCCCCAAAACCAGACGGAACGGCTCAGGAGATGCGTGTGGTCCAATCGGCTATCGGATGGTTCTGTGCGGCGGTCTGTGTTCTCATGCCGGCACTGTCGATGAACGAAGCGAGAGCCGGTAGTCGCCTGGTTGCGGTCAGCGGCGCGTCCGACCTTCAACAGCAAATCAAGGACACGGCGGCGAAAGTGATCCCCGCCGTCGTCAGCATCGCCTCCACCGTCATGGTGAAGGATCAAGCGTTCACGGATGAAACCCTGCCGTTCGGCCTGTTCAAAGACCCCCCGGCGCGTCGGCAATACGGACAAGGCTCCGGGGTCATCGTTTCCCCGGACGGGTACATCGTGACGAATCACCACGTCGTGGCCGATGCCGTGGACGTGGAGGTGGTGCTGGCCGACCGCCGCCAGTACAAGGGCAAAGTCGTCGCCACGGATCCGAGGACCGATGTGGCGGTGGTGAAGATTCAGGCGACGAATCTTCCGACGGTTCCCTGGGGCGATTCGGGTCGTCTGGCGGTCGGAGATTTTGTCTTGGCCATCGGCAACCCTCTTGGGTTGAGCCGCACGGCGACCTTCGGCATCGTCAGCGCGGTGGGACGGGCCGATGTGGGCGTGGCCGATTTCGAGGATTTCATCCAAACGGATGCGCCGATCAATCCGGGAAACTCCGGCGGCGCGCTGGTGAACATCCGTGGAGAATTGATCGGCATCAACACGGCCATCGCCAGTCCCACCGGGGGCAGCGTGGGAGTGGGATTTGCCATACCCAGCAACATGGCCAGGGCGGCGATGCAGAGCCTGATCAAGACCGGGCGTGTCGTCCGAGGATTTCTCGGCGCGTCGACCCAGGACGTTTCGCCGACTTTGGGGAAGATTTTCCACTTGCCTGACGTGAAGGGCGCCATCGTCACGGACCTGCAGCCGAAGGGATCGGCGGAGAAAGCCGGCTTGAAGCGCGGGGACGTGATCGAGCGGTTCGACGGACACGACGTGATGGACAGTGGCCATCTGCGCAATCTTGTGGCCGCCGTCCCCATCGGCAGCAAACATCGGCTCGACGTGATTCGCGACGGTAAGGCGGTACAGATGGAGTTGGTCGTCCAGGAGGCGCCGAAGGACCGCCCGAAGCGGAGTCAGTCCGCCGTGGCCGAGGCGGCCGTTTCGCAACATCCCCTGTCAGGCGTGGTCTTCGACGACGTGACGCCCCCGCTTGCCCGGCAGATGGATTTGCCCGTCAACAGCGGAGTGGTCGTCACCGACATGGAAGAAGGCAGTCTGGCAGAGTCTTCCGGCCTGCAGCCCGGTGACGTGATCCTTGAACTCAACCGGCAGCCGATTCCCAACTTCGCCACGTTCCAGCGATTGGCGGATCCCATGAAGCCCACCGACCTGGCCCTGCTGCTGGTCAACCGGCAGGGGACGGTGCTCTACATTCCCGTGCGTAGCGAATAGCAACGCATTTCCAGCACGTCAGCCTTCCATGCCCGGAGGGTTTTTACCACCTCGATCCAGGGTTTGCACGGCTGTGTTCGCAGGACCGTTTCGGGCACTTTTTATCAAGCATGGCCATTGCCACCACAACGAGCGTGCCAGCGATCGGTTGCTCCGATCTGTGATCTCCGATGCGACGATTCAAGTTCATCTTAAAATGGATCTTCGGTGTGTTGTTCGTGCTGGCCGGGTTGAACCATTTTCGTGTGACGGACTTTTACCTGCGCATGATGCCGCCGTATCTTCCCTGGCACCTTGCGTCGGTGTACGTCAGTGGCATTGCCGAAATCGCCCTGGGAGCATTGCTCCTCGTTCCCCGGCTGCAGCGGCTGGCCGCATGGGGGTTGATCGCATTGCTCGTTGCCGTGTTTCCCGCCAACGTTCACATGGCGGTGCATCCTGAGCTGTTTCCTGAATTCGACGCAGCGTTGTTATGGTGGCGGCTTCCTGTGCAAGCCCTGCTTATCGGCTGGGCCTGTTGGTATACCGGCGGCTCCGTGAAACACGGTAATATTACCGCTCAGACGCCGGTGTTAAAGCCAATCCCTCGACGACAAAATTGAGAATGTCGCGCCTGATGTCTTTGCGGTTCATCAGGTCAATGTGCGTCGCTTCATAAGTACGCCCATTGAGGGCCAGTCGTTTGGCATAGGCATCCGGCGGGACGCTCGCCCGGCGTGTAACCGTTCCATCTCCGTCTTCGAAGACGCTATTCTCCTGGACGCCGGCCTGCCGTGAACTCACCCCATCATCGAAACGAACGGAGGAGCGTCCCGTGGCGTGATCGTTCAGTCGTCCTTTCGCCAACGTTGACGTGCCAATACCGACGATCGACATCAGAGAGCAGCCGGCGGCACGATCGTGAGTCGACGGACGATTCACGAGATCGTGGAAGCGACCGGCGATCTCCAACCACCTGACGGTATACGCAAGCCGCTTGTTGCCGACGTCTGGCGCGAGACCGTCTTTGTCACGGAGGAGCCCCCACTGATAGCGGGCCCAGTTCGAGGCATCGCCGATCAGGCCCTGCCGTTCGGTCCCGTTTGGCGTGAGCAAACGGTCCGAATCCGCCCGGGGCAACACGTAATAGCTGGCGGGGAACGAAGAGACGGCTTCAAAGTTGAGCAGAGTATCGTTCAATCCGATCGGCCGGCCGTAAATCATATTTCGGAACGTTGCCATCGAGCCGTCGAATGGAACCCCGGCCAAGACCACTGTCCGCACCTCGTTCGCTCCCTTCCAAGTCTCAGTCGCGGTCTGGATCTCCTGTGCACCATATCGGAGATAATACGAGGCGATAAGCCCTCCCATGCTGTGGGCAACGAGGGCAATCCGATCAATCCCGCGACGCTTGAGATTGACGACGGTTTCATCAAGATGCCGGACCGCCCGCATCAGGTCGTCCCGCCAGTCATAATCCATCGAGACGACGGTCAATCCTGCCTCCTGGAACGTCTTCAGCAGTGCCCCATAACCGTCAATGTGATAGAGCCAGGGTACTATGGGAATCTCACGCAGGATTTCGTCGGGTCGAACGAGGGGCCCGTCCAGCCCAAGATCGTCGAGCGGAAGGGTCAGCGGCACCCCGTTGCCCAATGCTTGACCCACGGAAAGCCACATGAGCTTCCCATCGGTCGTTCGAGAGAGTTTCGTCCCATAGTAACCAGGTATGAGGATGACGGCGGACCGGGGTGACGCGGTCGCAGAACTTTCAGGGGTGTGGTTCGCGCAACCATCGTGCGCAAGGAGGCTGATGAGAAGACACCCAGCCACAAAGAAGCGATGGACGGGACCAATCTTTAACATTCCATCGAAGACAATGATGAATCCTGGAGTGAATATGCCGGGAGCTGGTCTCTCCGGAGCCGCGCGGCATTTCTGACGGGTTTCCCCATATTATGTGATTCAACGCTGTTCCCACCACTGGAGAACACCCGAACTGCCGCCGAGCGGGTCAGACCTCGCCAGCGGCCCATCCCGACATCAGAAAAGTTCGTCCGGCATGCAGATGCCGGTTTGGAGCGCGTGCCCCGCCCATTGACGGGCACGGCGCCACGGTGCTATGAATTTCCCATTCGTGCTACGAATTGAGGACCGGACGATGAAAAAATTGGTGCGTTTCGGCGTGTCCCTCGATCATCACCTCTTGGACGGCTTCGATCGTCATATCGAACGGCGTAAATATACGAACCGATCGGAAGCCCTACGAGATCTGATCCGCGATCAACTCGTCAGCCAGGAATGGACAGGCGAAGCGGACAAGGAATCGGTAGCGACCATCACGTTCGTGTACGACCATCACGTCCGCGATCTCAGTGGAAAGCTCACGCACATTCAGCATGATTTTCAGGGCCACATCCTGGCGGGCATGCACGTGCACCTGGACCATAACCACTGTCTGGAGGTGCTGGTGGTCAAGGGAAAAGGCTCGCAGATCCGAGCGGTTGCCGATGCCTTGGTGAGCGTGAAGGGCGTGAAGCACGGCAAGTTGACCATGACGACAACCGGGAAGGGCTTGGCGTGACTGATGCGCGTCTGCGTAATCGACGGTCATGGGGGCGGATTGGGGAGTCGTCTGGTACGGGAACTCCGTGCCGATCTGAGTCCCGGCCACGAATTGATCGGTTTGGGCATGACCCAAGCCGCGGCGGCGGCGATGGGGGAAGCCGGTGCCGCCCGCATCTGCATAGGTCCCGAGGCCATTACCGAAACGGTTCGAACCGCCGATGTGATTCTCGCTCCGCTCAATGTGTTGTTTCCGGATCGAGATCAACGGGAAGTCACCGCGACCATGGTGCAGACGATCCTCGAGGCCCGGTGCAGGAAGATCCTGCTGCCTCTCAATCGGTTTCGCGTCGAAGTGGCCGGAACGGAATCGCACAAGCTTGAGCACTTGATTACCACCTCGCTCTCGCGTGTGCGTACATTGTTGAGCGCCGTTCCCGAGTCCTGATTATTGTTCCTCCCGTATTCCGTCCCGTTCATTCTCAGGCCACGAAGGTCTGATCCTGTTCTTTTGACCTTCGTGGGCTGCCGTTGGCCCACGTGATCGATGGAGACGTGGCCCAATGTCGGCAAGGCTGCTGCCAATCCGTTCCACCGTTGCCGCGGTTCTGGTCTCGCTCTGCCTGCAGCCCCTCACAGTCCTTGCGCATGATCCCGACGCCGAGGTGCTGGAGGTTCCGGAGGTGGACGTCGTCACCGATCGCCCGGTCGCCGCGTCGTCCCAGCAGTTTATCCCGGATAAGGAATATCTCCTTCAGCCCCAGGGTCGGCCGGCTCAGGTCCTCCGGCTCATTCCGGGCTTCATCGCGGTGGAACATTCGGGCGGTGCGGGCAAGGCCGATCAATATTTCGTGCGCGGATTCGACGCCGATCACGGCACCGACGTGGCGTTTTTTACCGACGGGATGCCCATCAATTTTCGCTCCCACGCCCACGGCCAGGGATATGCCGATCTGAACTTCATCATTCCGGAGACGATCGAGGGCGTGGATGCCGCCAAGGGCGCGTACCTTCCGGAGGTCGGAGACTTCAATACGGCAGCCGCGGTCAACTTTCGAACGCGCGAGGTCGTCAAAGAAGGCATTGTCCAAGCCGCAGGCGGACAATTTGATACGCAACGATATGTCCTGATGTTCTCTCCGACAAAGGACAAGGTCCGTACCCTCCTGGCAGGAGAGGCCTATTACACGAACGGGCCGTTTCTCAACGACAATAGATACTTTCGGGCCAATGTGCTTGGGAAACTGACAACGAATTTTTCCAGCCGTGACGAATTTTCACTGACCGGCAGCTATCAACACGCGAAATGGAATGCCTCCGGGGAAATACCCCAGAGAGCCGTCGACGACGGAACACTCGACCGCTTTGGTGCCATCGATCCTTCCGAAGGGGGGAATACCACGAGGGCCACCGTCCGCATGAATTATCACTATGACACGGTGTCCGACGGGCAATTTTTCGCCAATGCCTATGGTCAATACTACAAGTTCGATCTCTATACAAACTTCACCTTTTTTTTGAATGACCCGGTCAACGGCGACGGCATTCAGCAATCGGACCGACGAGGCATTTACGGAGGCGACATCGGATACAAGCAACGGGCCGAACCGTTCGGGATGCCCGCTATCGGGATGATCGGATTGCAGGTCCGAGTCGACGATATCCACGCGCGGCTCGGAACCCAAACGACGCGTGTACCAACGGGGGTGACGACCGATAGCAACATTCTTGAGGCCTCCTATGAGCCGTATGTCAAAGCCGAGCTACAACCGGCTTCCTGGATGAGATTGTCGGGCGGGCTTCGTGCGCCCCTCTTTACGTTTGATGTGAATAATCAATGCAGTACGTGTGTGGAGCAGCCTGCCGGACGGAAGACCTCCAGCATGGTTCTGCCGAAGGCCAATCTTGTCTTGGGGCCCTGGTTCAAAACGGAGTTCTTTGCGAACTATGGCCAAGGCTACCACAGCAACGACGCGAGGTCGGCCGTGGCGATCGATTCGGTTCCATTGGCTCGCGCGCAGACGTACGAGGTCGGTCTGCGCGCCCAACCGTGGGGACCGGATGGCGTGATGCTCACCGCTTCCCTCTGGGCGATCGATCTTCAATCGGAATTGGTATTCGTCGGTGACGAAGGCACGACGGAAAACAGAGGTCCCACGCGCCGCCGAGGCGTTGAAGTGGCCGCGCGGGGGCAGATTTGGGGACCGCTCTATTTCAACGGCCATCTCGCCTACACGAAGTCGGAATTTACGAATGGTGATGCCATTCCGCTGGCGCCCGAACTCACCGCCTACGGAGCCTTGCTGCTACAGTGGCCGGAAGGTTTGCGATCGCAGTTGCAGGCGACGTACATGGGCGTTCGGCCGTTGATTGAAGACCGGAGCGTCAAGGCACCCTCCTGGGTCGACTTCGATCTCTCCGAACGATATCTCTTGCCGGTCAAACTGCCCCACGGAAGGCTCGAGGCCTTTCTGTTCATCCAAAACTTGCTCGATACGAAATGGGAGCAGGCCACGTTCTACTTTGAGTCGCGGTTGCGTAACGAAGCAGCCGGAGTCAACGACATCCATTTCGTTCCGGGTAATCCGCGGTTCTTCATGGGCGGTCTGGCCTGGTATTTCTAGCCGTTTTCTGGCTGATGGATCATTCGAGGAGGAACACATGAAAGCAACGTCCGTCTCACAATTCATTCATGTTCATTACCGGCATTTCAACGCCGCGTCCTTGAGGGATGCGTCAAAAGGATATATGTCGCATCTGGACCGAGGTGGACAAATGCTGGTGACCCTCGCCGGTGCGATGAGTACGGCTGAACTGGGATTGTCCCTTTCAGAAATGATTCGCAGAGACAAGGTTCATGCCATCTGTTGCACCGGAGCCAATCTTGAGGAGGATGTGTTCAATCTCGTGGCCCACAATCACTATGAACGTATCCCTCATTATCGGGAATTGAGTGCGCACGATGAGCAATCCTTGCTGAAGCGACACTTGAACCGGGTGACAGACACGTGCATACCGGAAGAGGAGGCGATGCGCCGCGTCGAACGCGCGGTGTTCGAAGAATGGGCATTGGCCGAACGAAGAGGCGAGCGGCGGTTCCCTCACGAGTTTCTGTACCGGCTGTTGCGGCAGGAGACATTGAAGGCACACTATCAAATCGATCCTCAAGACAGTTGGCTCTATGCGGCGGCCGAAAAGGACCTTCCGATGTTTGTGCCCGGCTGGGAAGACTCGACGCTGGGGAATATTTACGCGGCCCATTGCATGACGAAAAAACTCCGCAATGTGCACACGGTACGAACGGGTGTCGAATACATGATGGAATTGGCGGAATGGTACGGGCGCGTCACGGCGACTCAATCCATAGGATTCTTCCAGGTCGGTGGCGGGATTGCCGGTGACTTTCCGATTTGTGTCGTCCCTATGTTGAGCCAGGACTTACGAAAGGAGAACGTCGCGCTCTGGGGGTACTTCTGTCAGATCAGCGATTCGACCACCAGTTACGGATCATATTCTGGAGCCGTCCCCAACGAAAAAATCACGTGGGGGAAATTAGGCGCTGAAACCCCGAAATTCATCATCGAGTCGGACGCGACCATTGTCGCTCCGTTGATGTTTGCCTATGTCCTCGAATGGTAAGACCGATTTGTGCTTGGACGGCAGCCGAGTGCTCGTGACCGGCTGGGCAGGCTTCATCGGAAGCGCGCTAATCTGGGGATTGAATCTGCGGGGCTGCGACGACATCGTCGTCGTCGATCGTCTCCGTCGGAGCGACAAGTGGCGCCACCTGGCTCCGTTGCGATTTCGCGACTATCTGGAGGCCGACGAGCTATTGCCCAGGCTGCAAGCCGGCACACTGGGACAATTCGACCTTGTCGTGCACCTCGGTGCCTGTTCGTCGACCAGTGAGAGTGATGTGGCCTATCTCATCCACAACAATTTTGAGTTCACCAAAACGCTGTGCCATTGGACGTTGAACGCCAAGGGAAGATTTGTCTATGCGTCTTCCGCCGCTACATATGGCGACGGACAACAGGGAATGAGCGATATGGATCGTGACCTCGACAAACTTCGCCCGCTGAATGCCTATGGCTTCTCCAAACAGCTGTTCGATCGATACGCCTGGAGAAACGGGCTTCTTGATCGAATAGTGGGACTCAAATACTTCAACGTCTTCGGCCCCAACGAGGACCATAAGGGAGATATGCGCAGCGTTGTCAATAAGGCCACGCAGCAAGCGCAGGCGACGGGTCGAGTTGAATTATTCAAGAGTTATCGCCCGGAATATCGCGACGGTCAGCAAAAGCGAGACTTTTTATATGTGAAGGATGCAGTGGATATGACGTTGCACCTTGCCGAAAAATCCCAAACGGCCGGCCTGTTTAATATCGGTTCGGGAGTCGCCCATTCGTGGCTCGAATTGACCGCAGCCGTCTTTAAGGCATTGGAGAGGAAGCCTGCCATCGACTTTATCGACATGCCCACCGACTTGCGGCCGAAGTATCAATATTTTACCCAGGCCGCTATCGAAAAGCTGCGCGCGACGGGGTATACCCGTCCCATCACACCGCTTCATGATGCCGTACAGGATTATGTCGTCAACTATTTGATGCCAGGGGCTCTCTTGGACTCTGGTGTCGGGCTAACGCTCTCGAAGCCACAGAAGAGTGACAGTCCGGTCGGTTCTTTCCAGCATCCATGAATGGCAATGCCTGTTCCTTCCTGACGGCTTCCATGGATGAATTGCATAACGAGGTTTGATAGGCATAGGTCTAAAAAGGTAGGTCGAACGTGTAGATATCTTGCCACCACGGGGTAGCCGTCTTGCGACCTAATGGCACCATGGTGAAGAATAGTTCCTTCATGTGTAACATCTTGCCCCGAGCCTACTTCAATCGTCCCACGCTGACGGTCGCGCGGTCGCTCGTGGGCAAGTACCTGGTTCGTGAAAACGGAACGGGACAGCTGGCAGGGCGAATCATCGAAGTCGAGGCGTATGTGGGGCCTTCTGACAAGGCTTGCCATGCCTCGAAAGGCCGAACGGCCAGGACCGACGTGCTGTTCGGTTCGCCGGGGGTCTCCTATGTGTATCTCATTTATGGCATGTATCACTGCCTGAACGTCGTGACGGATCGGGAAGAGTTTCCCGCCGCTGTCCTGATTCGGGCGATTCAACTGGACGGTCTCTTGATCGATGGGCCCGGTCGAGTGTGCCGTGCGCTCGGCATCGACCGGACGCTGAATCGGCTCGACATGACGATCGGCAAGCAGCTCTGGTTCGAGGAACGGGAAAAGAGAACGGGCAGGACGCCCATCGGTGCGTTTCCACGCATCGGCGTGGATTATGCGGGGAGTTGGGCCAAGAAACCGTGGCGATTCCGGTTGCTCTCCGGAGAACCGGCCTTGTCCGGCCGCCGCGCGCTTCGTTCCTGATCAAATGAAAAGGGGACGCTGCGGTTGACGCAACGTCCCCTTCGTCGCACGTGCGTGCCGTCGTCAGTCGATCTTGCGATCTCCGGTGATCTTCGTGGCGGAAGTCACAGGAGGCGCAATCTGGATCTGGGGACCCTGGACCTTCGGAAGCCGTCCCGCTCCCTCGTTGGCGGTGATACGCTCATTGTCTTTCTTCTTCAGATCCTGCTGTGCGTGCTTATCGTCGAATCCGGCCGCTTTGGTCAGCGTGGATTCGCCGCGAGCATCTCCCTGACCCGGATCGTTGGCCGTCGGCTGGCCGGTGACCGGGCTTCCGCTGTTCTTCATTGGATAGCCTTCATGCTTAGGGAGTAACGCAGGATTGGCCGACGCCATAGACAGGGCAAACAGCACACCGGACGCTGCCGCAAGAGTGCCGAATACGAGCTTCATACCCCTTCTCCTTTGAATGATGGTGGGTGAAGGATTACCGTGCATAGGGTTCGTATTTATAAGGCCTGATCAAGTGGCGGGATCATATCCAGGGATGCCCGGTTCTGTCAAGGATGAAAGCAATCGCGGCGACCGGTGACCGCGCAGTCTATGTGCTTGAAGACACGAGGATTTGACCAATAGCGCCGGCCGGCTGGTTTGAAGGGACTATCGGGGTTCGACCTTGAGGTCCTGGCGGGATCTTCAGCTGCCACGCCGGGGCGGTCGCCGTCCCCGGCCGCCGCGGTGGCGAAATGCCGGTCCTCGGCTGACTCCCGGCAGACGAATCGTGACGGTGGTGCCCTCTCCGGGCGCACTACCGATGGCGATCGACCCTCCGTGTTCCTCGACGATCTTTTTCACGGTCGCAAGGCCGAGACCCGTACCGGCCCGCTTCGTCGTAAAGAACGGTTCGAAGACCTTGTCGACGATCTCCGAAGGAATCGGCGCTCCGTCGTTCTTGATCAGAATTTGATCCTCGATCCCACGGCCGGCCCGATGCTGGCTGACGTGGATCGTGAGATGTCCGCCGGGCGTCATGGCCTCGCAGGCGTTCTTGAAAATGCTCAGGAACACCTGCTGGAGCTTGGCTTCATCGCCCCGGACGGGCGCCAGGACCGGCGCGTATTCCTTGGTGACGTGGATGCGCGTGACCTCCAAGTCGGTCGCGACGACGGTCAGCGCGCTTTCGATGACTTCGGGTATGCGGACCAGCCGGCGGTTAAGATCGAGCGGCTTGGCGAAGTCCAGAATCTCGTTGAGAATGGCTTCGACGCGAATCAAGTCGCGCATGGCGTTTTCCACCCGGGTTTGCGGGTCGAAATCCAGAATGCCTTCACCGGTGACCTCTTCCAACTGCGCGCGGATGGATCCGAGGGGTTCCCGGATCTCGGTAGCGAGAAACGCGCTAAATTCTCCGATCGCAGCCTGACGCTCCTGCTTGCGGATGACCGGTTCCAACGGCACGGCGCCTTGAGGAGAGGGCACGCCTTCCGCATCCTCGGTCCCCGTGTCGCTTTTGGTCGGACTGGGCTGTGGGGCCGGAGCTTGAAGCAACTCCGCCAGCTTGAGAATATCAGGTTCGAGGGTGCGTGCGTCCGTCGGCTGGTACCGCCCGGCTTCCCGCGACGCCAATGTCAGGGTTCCTCCGACCTGTCCGCGAACGAAGAAGGGAAGGACCAGCGAAGACTGGAAACGGTCCTTGAACAGCTGCTTGTGGTCCAAGAAGCGGCCCTGGGTGGAAGCCAGATCATGATCCACGCGGGGTTTGCGATGGCGGATCGCCCATCCGGCGGCCGAACTGTCGAGGGTCAACCGGTGGCCGGGCTTGAGATCCCTCTTACCGTCTTTCTGGTCACCGCGCACGTCGCCCGCCAGACCCAGGACTTCGACGTTGCCCGCGATGGGGTCGTAGTGACAGACCCAGGCGCGATCAAAGGGCACGGTCTGGTGGGCATCGGTCAGGACCGATAGAATTTTTTCCTGCAGTTCCGGCGTCACCTGCGAAACGGGAGCGACAAACATATCGGCGGCCGATTGGACCGGGGCGGTCGGTTCGTTCGAGACCAACGCGCGACTGAGGACGACGTTGATGTTGAATAACCCCTCGCGATCCAGCGCCTTGGTGATGTCGTCGCCGGCCTGATCCATCAGGCCTTTTTCTTTTTTCGCGAAGGATGCCCCTTCTTTTCTCCCGATCACGAGGAAGCCGTAGGTGCGATTGCGGTATTTGAGCGGCACGCTCAGGAGCGATTTTGCACCCGGTGTGACCATGCGGACCCGCATCGTGCGGCCGCCGTCCTGGTCGTGTGCAGATGCCCCGTCGGTGACCGCCGGAGCCGACAGCGTCCGGAGAATCGCGTGAACGTCCCGTGTCGTGAATCCGCGCGCGACGTGACCGACGAGCGGTCCCTGTTCCTGGTGAAAGATGGCGGCCAGGGCGGAGTCAACCGGCAGCTCGTTCAAGACCGACGTCAGCGTCCGTTGCAGATGCGTTTCGGGCTGGGCTTTGCTCTGAGTCACAGCTGATGGCATTGGGTGATTCGTCAAAAAAGAAAATGCATTCTAGCAATGCATGCGAGGCAATTCAATGAGAAGACGATCGGGGCGTCGTCCGCCTTCCGCCGGGGATCAGAAGAAAAGAAATCGCAACGATTCGGACATCTGATCATGGGTTGATGATCTTGGGCGGACGCGGTTCCGAGTGGCGCACCTCGACGCGGTGAGAATCGGACGTGAACAGGTTCAGAATGCTGGTCACGATGCTGATCACCAGGGCGCCGCCGACCGCGGGCCAGAACCCCGACACGGTGAAGCCCTTGACCAGATAGGCGGTCAATTCGAGCAGAATGGCGTTGACGACGAGCAGAAAGAGGCCGAGCGACAGCACGATCAACGGCAGCGTGAGAATCAAGAGGATCGGGCGGATCAACAGATTGAGAATCGTGAGCACCAGGACGGCGGCGACACCGGCCGTCATATCGCGCACCTCGATTCCCGGGACGGTCGCCACGGCAAGAAATACGGCGATCCCGGTGATCACGATCCGAACGACGGCCGACTGCATCGTCATCTTCCTTCGTTAGTGAGCGGGCTGCGGAGCCGGGACGGTCGCCGCCGCGGCTTTCTTCGCCGGCGAGAAGTGGACTTCGGTCGCGGTCAGGCCCTTCTTCTCCTTGACCGCATCGATCACCACGCGGTCTCCCGCAGCGGGCAACTCCGACGAATTTGGATTGCCCTTCTCCTTGAAGTGGGTGTCCTTCGTCACCTTGACCGTCACGGTTCCGCCTTTCTGCGTTTTCACCTGAATGTGGTCGCGGTCGATTTCAGTCACGGTGCCGAGCACATGCTGGCCGGAGCCGTGTGCGAAGGCGGTGGCGGAACAGAACAGAACGAGTGTGGCCATGAACAGATATCGAACCATAAGTCGCGTCACTCCTTTGTCATGCAAGGTGAGACAATTCAATGGTGATGGCCGTCGGCCTGTCCGACGGTATCGTCCCCTTCCAGAAACTTGTCGTATTCGGCTTCCTCTTCCATTTCGTGCCTGGTCTTCGGGTTGAGGCCCTTCATCTCGTCGAGTTCCTCGGGAGTCAGGTTGGGAAGATGCCGGATGAAATGAACCAGTTTCCAACTGTCCATGTCCTTTTCCGGCTCATCGTCGCCCCAGGCCGGCATGGCAGTGAAACGGATGCCATTGTGGATGGCCCAGAATAACTCTCCGTCGGACATCGACTGTGTGTCCGCCTCGCGCAGATCAGGGGCTTTGGGATAGACGTTCTTGCCGATCGGCGTCCGTCCACTGCCGTCATTGGCGTGGCAAATGGCGCAATGGTCGGCAAAGTGCGCCCGAGCATCTTTGAGGACCGCGGGAGTCAACGGCACAGGATTCGGGGCGTTCCTCTGGGCGATCGGAACGGCTAGATGGCGGATTTGCCGTGCCATCAGGACCTCGAGACGATGAGGCTCCGTCTTCGCGCTGAAACCGGTGGTAAAAAGCTGATAACCGACCCACCCGACCATGCCGAGCGCCACGAGGCAGACCACGATGACGACTCTGATCACCCGTTTTTTCATGGTGAATAAACACTATACAAATTCCGTGGGTTCATTGCCAGCGACCGGCTGTTTGCGGGGCGCGGCGAGGCGAAGCACGAGCACAATGGTGAGTGGAAGAAACATCAAGGCTCCGGAAAAACCGAGGGTCGTCTCGCCAATCCAGAACGTGACGCTCAAATTAAACAGCAGCACACCATAGTACAGCCCGACTCCCAGCAGGACTCGGTGTGTAGTCGCGACTCCCGGACGGACGGCAAGCGGAGGCAGGCGGCGGTCCAGTGGAAAATAGATGGCGAGGGAAATGAGGCCCACGACCATCCAGCCGGCGTAATTCGACAGAGGGACGCCGAAGTGCGCGCCGTCTTCCGCATAGTAGTAGAGTTTGCCCAGGAACCAGCGGTCGCCGCGCAACGCGACCGGGTCGATCACCATGTCGATCGCGGCGAACAACAGCGAGGTCAACAGGAGCGCCTGCCACCCGCTGCGGACAGCGAGGTCGAAGCGGAGAGGCTGCAGCCGGGAGGCTGAATCCGTTCGGTCACACGGCAACACGACACACAGCGCCGTGCAATAGGCCGCATACAGCAAGAAGCTGAACGAGATCGAATCCATGAACGGAATATTCGAAAAGTACAGCTCCTGGCCGGCTGTGGAACCCGTGTAGAAGTACCAGCCGAACGGGATCCCCGTTCTGGTCGAAGAAAACTCGCAGACGAAAGCGGTCAACCAGCTGATCAGCCAGAGCCGCCAGGCTCGCGGCCATCCGAGCAATTGAATCGCGGAGATCAGGAACCCGGCCAGGAAAACGAACACATAGGGTCGGAGCAGGATGGTGTTGAAGAAAAGGACGGCAATGTCCATCAATGTTTCATGTTGAATGATGGTGGAATCCGGCGACCGTCACTTCACATTGAATATTCGGCGTGTGGCATTGACGCCTCATGAGGCGTAACCATGTGTTCGAAACCATCGCACCGCTTTTTCCAACGCTACTTCCGGAGGGGTTTGAGGAAGGCCGAGTTCGCGCAGGGCCTTGCTGCAATCATAATGCATCTTGTACTTGGCCATCTTCACGCCTTCAAGAGGAATGCGCGGCGTCCGGCCGGTCAGTGCGGCGATCCATTGGTTGCCGTAGGCCAGGGGAAGCACGGCCAGCCTCGGCAGCCGCAGGGTAGGCGCCTTGACGCCGGTCAATCGACTGAGGATCTCGAAGACTTCGCGGAGCATCAAATTCTTGTTTCCCAGGATGTACCGTTCGCCTTGCCGGCCTTTCTCCATGGCCAGCAGGTGGCCGGCCGCCACGTCGTCGACGTCGATCAAGTTCATGCCGGTTTCGATGTAGGCGGGCATGCGCCCCTTCATGAAATCGACGATCACTTGCCCGGTCGGCGTCGGCTTGACGTCGCCGGCTCCCACGGGCGCGCTCGGATTCACGATCACCACGGGCAGTCCGTCTTTCGCCAGTTTCAAGACCTCCTGCTCCGCCAGAAACTTGGAGCGCTTGTAGTGCCCGGCCATCTGATCCAAAGATACGGGCGTCGTCTCCGTGCCGACTCCGCCCTCGGGCGGCAATCCGATCGCGCCGATCGTGCTGCAATAGACGGTGCGTTCGATGCCGACCGAACGGGCCGCCTCCAGCATGTTCTTTGTGCCGGTCACGTTGACGTCGTAAAAAATGGACGGGTCCTTGGCCCACAGGGCATAGTGGGCGGCGATGTGGTAGAGCTGCCGGCAGCCGGACAGGGCCCGGCGCAATGAGGCCTGGTCCCTCAGATCGCCGGTGACGGGTTCCACCGGTAATCCGTCGAAGTTCTGCCGATCCGAGTCGGCGCGGACGAGCAGGCGAACCTCGGTCCCGGCTTGCACCAGTGCACGCGCCACCGCGCCTCCGACGAACCCGCTGGCTCCTGTGACGAGAACCTTCATAGTGAGGAGCTGATGGCGAATGGCTGATGGCGTATGGCAGGAGCGAACGTTCGTCGGCCGTCGGCCATCAGCTGTCAGCTATCGGCCCTTCAGTTCTTTCTGGACGTGATGTATCGGGCGATCTCGCGAAGCGGATCGGCGGATTGGCCGAAGGAGGACAGGCGGCCGATCGCCCGGGCCACGCATTCGTCGGCGAACTTCTTTGCGCCGTCGACTCCATAAAAGGTCGGATAGGTCTTCTTGCCGCGCTCGGCGTCCGTGTTCGGATTCTTGCCCAGCTCTTCCCGGGTGCCGGTGACGTTCAGCACGTCGTCGGCGACTTGAAAGGCCAGTCCGATGTCCTCAGCGTAGCCCGTCATGTCGTTGAGTTGGCGGTCGGTGGCTCCGGCCGCGATCGCGCCCATTCGTACCGCGGCGCGGATCAGCATGCCGGTTTTGTGTTTATGGATGTTCTGGAGCGCGGCCAAGTCGATGTCCCGGTTTTCCGCCTGAATGTCGAATACCTGTCCCCCGACCATGCCGGCGTGACCGGAGCCATAGGCTAGCTCCTGAATCAAACGGACTTGTCTGGTCGGATCGCAGCCCTTCATCAGATCGGGCCGGCTGCAGAGATCGAAGGCCATCGTGAGCAGCGCATCGCCGGCCAGGATCGCCATGGCATCGCCGTACACTTTGTGGTTGGTCGGCTTGCCGCGGCGAAAGTCGTCGTTGTCCATCGACGGCAGATCGTCGTGGATCAGCGAATAGGTATGGATGAATTCCAGGGAGCAGGCGACCGCCATCAAGCCGGGCGGGTTGGTTTCCACCGCCTCAGCCGCCGCGATCGCCAGGATCGGGCGGATCCGTTTTCCACCCGCCATGAGGCTGTAGCGCATGCTTTCGTGAAGCGTGGTCGGGGGCAGCGTCGCGGCCGGCGTAACCTGATCGAGAAACCGATCGACTTCGACCTGTTTGTGTTCGAGATAATCCTTGATGTTCATGGGGTTGAAAGCGGTGTTTGATATCAAAGGGAAGGAACGGCGCGGAGAGTAGCAAATGGATTTTGGAGTGTCAAACAGAGATGTGGAAGACGAATGCTCTCGGTCACGCAGCTGTGCCATCGGGCTTCGGTCTGCTACCTTCGCTGAGGCCTGGGCCTTGTTGGCCGCTGTTAGCCTCGTTGATGCTTGGCGCCGCAACTGGATCCATTCCAAGCGACGCTTGAATGGATCTGCGGACAGCGACGCCACCTGCCCGGAGCAGGCCGCATAACTCGGCATCAGCGGAAACACAAGTCCCAATGGCCGCTTAGGTAGCAGACCTCGTGGTCTCTCTACCCAGGCTTCATCATTGTTCGGAAAACTGAAACGGGTATTCCGTCGATATGCTGGAGCCGCATGAAGGTGGCCCGATTCACCTCAAACGTGCACGCATTCTTGCTCCCTCAACCTATATCTTGCTTGGCGCGGGTGTCGCGGTGACCGGGTGCCCCGTCGCGCGGAGCGGAAGGGACCCGCTGGGGGATGGGTGGAGCGAGCACCAGGGGGCTGGTTGCCGCGACAGGACCCGCGCTCACACCCCTTTCATCGCTCTGTACGACGACAGCATAATGATACCTGGTGAACTCGATCGACCGTACTGATCCTGGGGAGGTGCATCATGGCGGTGACGCTGATCAACGTGTTCTCGGTTCCGAAGGGGCAGGAAGAGGCGTTCGTGAAATGGTGGGAGGACGTGAAGGCCGACATTACCTCCCAGCCTGGCTTCATCAGCGGGAAGTTTCATCGAAGCCTCAAGCCGGACAGCAAGTTCAATTTCATCAACATCGCGATTTGGGACAACGAAGAAATCTACTGGAAGGCGTATGAGAAGAGCGTCACGCCGATGAAAGCCAAGCTGGCGCAGCTGGGCGTCGAGATGGTGCCGGCGCTCTACCGCGTCGCGTTTGAATATTGATCGAGCGTCCGGTCGCGCGTGCTTGACTTCACCAGGGGCCGACTATAGACTCCGCCCGTGCTGGTTCACTGATCTCCTATTCAGTGAGCAAAAGGGAACCCGGTGCGAATCCGGGGCTGCCCCGCAGCGGTAAGCGAGAACGACTCCACGATTACGCACTGGCCTTCCGGCCGGGAAGCGGTGGAGAGTAGGAATCCGGCGACAGCCGAAGCGCTCGCAAGCCCGAAGACCTGCCAGCACCCGGTGACGGAGAGACAACCGAAACCGGTTCGACCTGGAAGCCTCGAGGGAGGACCGTAGGTCTGAGCTGGTTCGGACTGTCATCCTGCCTTCCGTTCTTGGTTCACGACCAACATCCTTCTACAGCTGTATTCTCACCCGCGGGGGTGGCGGTCGGTCTCGGAACCGTGTTGATTCCCTCACGCGTTTCGGCCGGCAACGACTTCTCGCGGTTCGCCGCAAAGGGGCATCCTTTGCGCTACCCGACCCAACGAGGAGGACGTGCATGCCCAGTGAACCAACCGAGAGCATCGAGAGTCTCGCCGTCTCAGATTCACCCCTCTCTCCACATGGCGGGAACGATGAGGTGTCTTCCCAGCACACCATGCGGGTGAAGAAGCGCAACGGGTCGACGGAACCGGTCGACGTCATGAAGATCGTCCGTGCCGTGGAGCGCTGCTGCGGCGGCCTCTCGGACATCGATCCGCTTCGGATCGCGACCAAGACCATCAGCGGCCTGTACGACGGGGCGACGACGCGCGAACTCGACCGGCTTTCGATCCAGACGGCTGCTGCCCTGATCGTGGAGGAACCCCAGTACGCAAGACTCGCCGCCCGGTTGCTGGCGACTTACATCGACAAGGAGGTGCGGAATCAGGAGATCCACGCGTTCTCCCAGTCCGTCGCCGCCGGGTATCGCCTGGGATTGGTGAACGAGCGGCTTCAACACTTCGTCTCGCAAAACAGCCGCAAGTTGAACGATGCGCTCGATCCGAAGCGGGACCGTGAGTTCGAATATTTCGGGTTGCGTACCGTGTACGACCGGTATTTGCTCAAACACCCGGCGACCCGGCAAGTGATCGAGACGCCGCAGCAGTTCTTCCTGCGCATCGCCTGCGCGCTGTCAGAGACCGTCTCCGACGCGCTGGAACTGTACCGGTTGTTGTCATCTTTGGAATACCTTCCGAGCTCGCCGACCCTGTTCAATGCCGGGACGAAGCACGAGCAGTTGTCGAGCTGCTTCTTGCTCGATTCGCCCGACGACCACCTCGAGCATATCTATCAACGCTACACGGACGTGGCGATGCTGTCGAAGTTCTCGGGAGGCATCGGTCTGGCGTATCATCGTGTGCGCTCGCGCGGCTCCTTGATCGAGAGCACGAACGGACACTCGAACGGAATCATCCCCTGGCTGAAGACGCTCGACGCCTCCGTTGCCGCGGTCAATCAGGGTGGAAAGCGTAAAGGCGCCTGTTGCGTGTATCTCGAGCCGTGGCACGCCGACGTCGAAGAGTTTCTGGAACTGCGCGACAACACGGGCGACGAAGCTTCCAGAACCCACAATCTGAACCTTGCCAATTGGATTCCGGATCTCTTCATGAGGCGTGTGGAAGCCGACGCTGATTGGAGTCTGTTCGATCCGAAGACCGTTCCGGAACTGCCGGATCTTTACGGTGAAGAGTTCGAGCGGGCGTACGTCCGGGCGGAAGAGGCCGGGCTCGCGGTAAAAGCCATCAAGGCGCGCGAGCTGTATGCGCGAATGATGCGGACGCTCGCGCAGACCGGCAACGGGTGGATGACGTTCAAGGACAAGTCGAACCGTGCCTGTAACCAGACCGCGTTGCCGGGGCGGACCGTTCATCTGTCGAACCTCTGCACCGAAATCCTCGAGGTGACGTCGCGGGACGAAACGGCCGTCTGCAACCTTGGCTCGATCAATCTTGCCCGCCATACCGCGGCCGGCTCCGACGGCGCCGTCTCGTTCGATTTCGAGAAAATGGGCCGTACCGTGCGATGCGCGGTGTATCAGCTCGATCGCGTCATCGACTTGAATTATTACCCGATCACCGCGGCCCGGTCGTCCAATCTGCGCTGGCGGCCGGTCGGGCTCGGGGTCATGGGCCTGCAGGACGTGTTGTTTCAAATGCGGCTTTCCTTCGACGCTCCGGAGGCGCGCGCATTGTCTGCCCGCATTGCCGAAGACATTTACTACCACGCGCTCTCGGCTTCGGTGGATCTCGCGATCACGAAGGGCCGTCATCCCGCGTTCGAGGACACGAGGGCGGCGCGAGGCGAACTGCAATTCGACGCCTGGGGCATCGAACCGAGCGATCCGGCGCGATGGAGCGCGCTCCGGACGCGGATCGCGACGCATGGGCTGCGAAATTCGCTTCTGGTCGCGATCGCGCCCACCGCCACGATTGCGTCGATCGCCGGATGTTACGAATGCATCGAGCCGCAGGTCTCGAACCTGTTCAAGCGGGAAACGCTCTCCGGGGACTTTCTCCAAGTGAACCGGTATCTCGTCGCGGACCTGAAGCGGCTCGGCCTGTGGAACAGCGAGACGCGGGCGCGCCTCAAGCTGGCCGAAGGCTCCGCGCAAGGGCTCAATGAACTGCCGAGCGACCTGCGAACCCTGTATCGGACCGCCTGGGAGATTCCGATGCGGTCCCTCATCGACATGGCGGCCGATAGGGGAGCCTTCATCGACCAAAGTCAATCGCTCAATCTGTTCATTGAAAATCCGAACATCGGCCAATTGTCGAGCATGTATTTCTACGGGTGGAAGAAGGGATTGAAGACGACGTACTACCTGCGTTCCCGGCCCGCCACGCGCATCGCGAAAGCCACGGTCGACGCCGCGCCGCAAAAGTCGCCAGGCGAACGGGGCACGGACGCCGTGGCCTGTTCGCTCGAGAATCCCGGAAGCTGCGAGGCTTGCCAATGAGCCACGTCAAACGGCCGGCGCGGCTGCTCGATCCCGGTATGTGCCTGACACTCCGCCCCATGGCGTATCCCGTATTCTTCGACATGTATCGCTCGGCGATCAAGAACACCTGGACCGTGGAAGAAGTGGACTTTTCGACCGACGTGGGCGATCTGCGCACGAAGATGAGCGCCGCCGAACGTCACCTGGTGCAGCGGCTCGTCGCATTCTTCGCCACCGGCGATTCGATCGTGGCCAACAATCTGGTCCTCAATCTGTACGAGCACATCAACGCGCCGGAGGCGCGGATGTATTTGTCCCGGCAGCTCTATGAGGAGGCCCTGCACGTCCAATTTTATTTGACGCTGCTCGACACGTACGTGCCCGACCCTGACGAGCGGTTCTCGGCGTTTGCCGCCGTGGAAACCATTCCCTCGATCCGGCGAAAAGCCGAATTTTGCTTCCGGTGGATGGATTCGATCCACCGACTCGATGCCCTGGATTCCCGTGAGAAGCGGAGCCGATTTTTGAGGAATCTGGTCTGCTTCGCCGCCTGCATCGAGGGACTCTTTTTCTTCGCCGCGTTCGCCTATGTGTATTTCCTCCGGTCACGCGGCCTGTTGCACGGGCTTGCGAGCGGGACCAACTGGGTCTTTCGAGACGAAAGCGCCCATATGGCCTTTGCCTTCGAGGTGGTCAGTCAAGTCCGCCGTGAAGAACCGGAGCTGTTCGACGGAGCGTTCGAGGCCGATATCGGGCTGATGATGGACGAAGCCGTCGCCTGCGAGACCGCGTTTGCCGAAGATCTCTTGGGTGGAGGCGTGGCGGGCCTCTCCTTGCGCGACGTGCGGCAGTATCTGCAGTTTGTGGCGGATCAACGACTGACGACCCTCGGCCTCCGGAAACGGTACGGGGCGAAAAATCCTTTCACGTTCATGGATCTTCAGGATGTGCAGGAAGTGGCGAATTTCTTTGAACGGCGTGTGTCCGCGTATCAGGTGGGCGTGACCGGAGACGTAGCCTTCGATGCGGCATTCTGACGGACGATACCCGGCGCCGGGTTGCGTGGCAGGCGGGCGGGTTTGGCCGCCGGCGCGACCCCGTGTGGATCCGGATTGCGGACTCAGGGCATGCGGGTGGGCGGAAGTCGAGGCGGCTGGGGTGGTTCCAAGCCGCTTCGCCGGTGCGCCGGCGTGAGCGTCTCGGAGTTCGATCCGGCCAAGTGCCCGCGCTGCGGACAGGGGAATGAATGCGGGATGGCGGCCGGCAGCAGAGCCTGTTGGTGTTTCGAGTCATCCATTGCACCGGAGGTCCTCGATCGTGTCCGATGCGGATCCGAGGGGCAGGCCTGCCTTTGTCGGATTTGTCTATCGGAGCCCCATTCCTCGATGGTCGAGTTGGCAAAGATTCACGATCGTATTCGAACGTGGAGGTAGTGGCGAGGCCGTCGATGCAGCGCAGGCGCGAGGCCTCTTCGTTGTAGGTATCTGTCCACGGTCTGCCCCCCTGCGTCTCTCCCCTCCGTCACGCTCCCTCGAGGGCTTCGGCTCCGGGCCGTGCCGTGGTAAGATCTTTTTCGGGATTTCTGCTCAATCCGATTGCGCTGGCCTTGAATTTCAAAAACAGATATCTTAGAGTCATTACCCATCCCGCCGGGTGATCAGGAGCGGCTTAATGCCCACCAAGTCACGGCACCACTGCTGTTCGGCGTCGTCGCGCTCGGGTGGTGGATGATTGTATAGCGCGTCCGGCAGGGGCAGACACGCTTGTCTGAGCAGTGGCTGTGTGTCGTCTACTTACCGGCTTTCGCAAGGTTTTGGTCAAGGATGTTATTCGGTTCTTCGTGGGTCATTCCGCTTCCGAGTCTCCATGTGACGCATTTGGGGTCCGTTGAGAGAACGGTCGGACGAGAATCGGTGCGATTAGCGATTGGCAGATGCTCTCAGAGGGCCCCGTGGTAGCTACCAGTCCCGATCAGTCGATCCCGCCTAAATCTCCCGGCTTCTGCTGGTGGGAGTCGCTCCCGTTCGTTGCCATCCACTTGCTCTGTCTTGCCGCAATCCTGACGGGTGTACGATGGGAATGGGTTGTCCTGGCCGTCGTGAGTTACTACGTGAGGATGATCGGCGTCACGGCGGGGTATCACCGCTATTTCTCGCACCGGTCGTTCAAGACGAGCCGGATGTTTCAATTTCTACTGGCGTTTTGGGCCATGACGTCGGCACAGAAGGGCGTGTTGTGGTGGGCCGCCCATCACCGCCATCACCATAAGTATTCGGATCGGAAAGAAGATTTCCATTCCCCTCTGCAGCGGGGGTTCTGGTATTCGCACGTCGGCTGGATCCTCTCGGATGATCACGTCAAGACCGACTTGACCCTGGTGAAGGACCTGAGCCGCTATCCTGAGATTCGGTTCCTGGATCGGTTCTATTTTCTTCCCCCGTTTGTCTACGGCGGCCTGCTCTATTTGCTCTGGGGATTTCCGGGGTTGGTCTGGGGCTTCTTCATCTCCACAACGGCGCTCTACCATTGCACGTTCTTCATCAATTCACTGACTCATTTGTTCGGGACCGTTCGATACCGATCCGGTGACGGAAGCAGAAACAGCCTCATCCTCGCTCTCCTTTGCTGCGGGGAAGGCTGGCACAACAATCACCACCACTATCAGATTGCAGCCAATCAAGGTTGGTTCTGGTGGGAGGTGGACCTGTCCTACTACGTCCTCGTCGTCCTGTCGTGGGTTGGGCTTGTATGGGACATCCGCACGCCGCCCCCGCAGATCAAAGCCGCGACCATCGCCACCGAGCTGTCCTTCCGATCGGACGGCCCCCAGGCACCGGCCGCCCTCCGATAGGGTTGTCATGGCGGGTGCCGTCGGCCATTCTGAACAGCGGATCATGAGTCAAAAATCCACGATCGAGAGTTTGCTTGAAAAGGCCGGCATCCAGGTCGATGGACCGGAGCCGGGCGACATCCGTGTCCACGACGACCGTTTCTATGCCCGGGTGCTGGCGGAAGGGTCGTTGGGATTGGGCGAATCCTACATGGACGGCTGGTGGGATTCGCGGCGCTTGGACGACTTCTTCGCCAAGTTCCACGATGTGCCGCTGGATCACGCCGTCGTCGACAAATACCTGATCATGAACGCATTGAAGGCGCGGCTGTTCAACATGCAGAACATGCGGCTTTCGAAGCGGGTTGCCCAGCAGCATTATGATCTGGACAATGCCTTCTATGAAAAAATGCTCGGCCCGCACATGCAGTATACCTGCGCCTATTGGAAACGGGCCCAGGATCTGGAGACGGCGCAGAAGCACAAGCTGGACCTCATCTGCAGAAAACTGCACCTTCAGAAGGGAGAACGGGTCCTGGAGCTCGGGTGCGGATGGGGCGGCTTCGCCCGCTATGCCGCGACTCACTACGGATGCAGCGTGACGGCCTACAATATTTCCGAACAACAAGTGAGCTATGCACGCAAGTGGTGCGAGGACCTTCCGGTCGAGGTGATTCAGGGCGACTACCGGAGCGCCTCGGGCGAGTTCGACAAGGTCGCGGCCATCGGCCTGTGCGAGCACGTGGGATACAAGAATTACCGGACGCTCATGGAAACGGTCCATCGGACGCTGAAGCGCCGCGGACTCTTTCTGCTCCATACGATCGGGAACAACGCGTCGGTCTCGACGGCCGATCCCTGGTTCGACAAGTACATTTTCCCCGGCGGGATGCTCCCTTCCGTCGCGCAGCTCAGTGCGGCGATGGACGGACTCTTGGTGTTGGAGGACTGGCACAATTTCGGGCCCGATTACGACCGCACGCTCGTGGCATGGCAGGAGAACGTGGACCGGCATTGGGACGAGCTCAAGGCGAAATTCGACGAACGGTTCCGCCGGATGTGGCGGTACTACCTCCTGTCGCTGGCCGGGGCCTTCCGCGCCCGCCGTATTCACCTCTGGCAGGTCGTGCTGTCCAAGCACGGTGCGTTGGGGGGATACGAGCCGGTACGATAAGCGCATGATTCCTTTTGACGCGTATGCCGAGAAGCGGGCGCGCGCCGCCGCGAGCATGCAGTCCCTCGGTTCCGAGGGACTTTCGCTGGAGAAATCCACTTCCAATCTCTTCCGGCATCGGACCGGATCCGCCAAACCTCGGCTCGATCTGCGGGAGTTTCGTCACGTCATTCGCATCGACGAACAGGCTCGGACCGCGGAAGTGGAAGCCCTGACGACGTACGAAGAACTGGTCCGCGAAACCTTGCCATTCCAATTGATGCCGGCGGTGGTGCCGCAGCTCAAGTCCATCACGGTCGGCGGCGCGATCGCGGGGATCGGCATCGAATCTTCATCGTTCCGATACGGGTTCGTTCACGAGACCATGCGTGAACTCGACGTCCTGCTCTCCGACGGGCGCGTCGTCACGGCGACCGCCGACAACGATCATCGCGACCTGTTCTTCGGGTTTCCCAATTCCTACGGCACGCTGGGCTATGCGTTGCGCACCGTCATCGATCTGATTCCGATCAAACCCTTCGTGAAGCTGACGCACCGCCGCTTTACGGATCCGGATCGGTATTTTGAGGCCATGGCGGACGCCTGCCGCCAGGGCGGCGCCGATTTCGTGGACGGCACGATGTTCGACGGGCGGACGTTCTACCTGACGACGGGAATCTTCGTCGGCCAGGCGGAATGGCTGAGCGATTACACCTATCTGCAGATGTACTACCGGTCCATCACGGAGAAGACGACCGATTACCTGATCACACACGACTATCTCTGGCGTTGGGATACGGATTGGTTCTGGTGCTCCAAGCATTTCCTGCTGCAATATCCGATCATGCGCCGGTTATGGGGCAAAGAGCGGCTCAATTCCGGAGTGTACTGGAGGTTGTGGAAGCGGGCCCACGGCTCACGGGTCGCGCAATTGGCCCTGAAGATGATCGAAGGCCGTCAGGAGGCCGTCATTCAAGACGTGGAGATTCCGATCGAACAGGCCCCACGATTTGCGCGGTTCTTCAACGAGCGCATCGGCATCACGCCGGTCTGGCTCTGTCCGGTCGCGGTTCGCGATCCCGCCCGTTCGTACAGTCTGTATCCCATGGAACCCGGCATGCCCTATGTCAATTTCGGTTTCTGGGATACGGTCAAGAGCCGTCACGGCGACGGGCATTTCAATAAGCTGGTCGAAGAGACGGTTCGGGATCTTCGCGGCCATAAGTCGCTGTATTCGACCTCGTATTATTCTCGGGAAGAATTCGATCGGCTGTACAATGGCGAGGCCTATCGCCGTTTGAAGGGCCTGTACGATCCGGGGAAACGGCTGAAGGGTCTCTATGAAAAATGTGTGCTCAAGCTCTGACGTTCGCCGTACCGGAACTGCCGGCTGGGACGCCCGCCGATTTTCCGGCCGCTTGTCATTCGGGAGCCCGCTTGGCTATACTGCCTCCCTATGAGCATTAGGAAAGCTGGTGGTGATTGGGAGCCGATGCTCCTTCCGATCGAGCCGCGACAGTGCAAGGTGTGCCAGTTAGGGCTCTATCGCGACAAAACGATGCTTCGTGGAGGCTGGTCCCGCTGCAGCGTTTGCGACGAGTTCGTCCACTACAGTTGCCTGGCCAGCGGCAAGGTGTCGTTCCTCAAGGCTCGTCCGCGTATCTGCAAAACCTGCCGCGCTGCGGAGAAGGCCGCCTCCGTCCCCCCGACGGCGGAGCAGCCGGTGGCCGTGGGCTCGTGACCGACCCCGACTTCGGCCGATCTTCCGATGACCCGAGATGGCAGCAGGTGTTGGCGCAGAGCGTGCACTACGTTCTGGCCCCGCTGATTCTCTTCTCCAGCGGATTCTTCACGGCAAATTTTCTCATCAGCGGCCAGTACACCTGGCCGAGAACGAGTCGGGCCGCAGCCTTGACGCTGACGGTGCTCGTCCTGTGCTATGAATTCGTCTATAAGGAACATCGAACGCGAACCGGATCGCACGAGCAGGCCCGCGCCGTCGTGCTGTATGCCTGCGTGATTCCCTATATCATGGGCGCCATGATCATGGTGGCGCTGTGGAAACTGTGACCGGTTCATAACCGGGCTCGTGGGCTCGTCGCGATCGGTTGCCAACCTGCACGGTCGGAAGAGAGACAAATGGCCGAGGTCTTTCACAGCGGGGCGTTTCTCCAGCAATGCTGGTCGGTACATCCGCTCTGCATCGCGGTCAAACGGATGGGAGCAGACCGCACGCTTATTCTGAGCTGCAGTTCCTGTCGATCCGTTCATCATTTGGCATTGGGATCGGTCACGGTCAGAGCCTCGGTGGTATCGGCCGACCCGCAGGACCCCGAACGGCCCGGCGATCCCGACGAGGGCGAGGTACGGCTGACGGAGTGTCTCCGGGCCCATGCGGCGGCCTTGTCGCTCCGGGACATGGATGTGTTCAAGGATTTGGTCTTGATCCGTTGTGCGGAATGCCGCAGGCATTATGCCGTGGCGGTGACGGCCTTTGAGACGCACCAAAAGTGACGGGGCCGAAGAGACGTTTCCCGGACGCGGTTTCCCGGGATCGACGGTCCGGTTCATCGTGGACGTGGAGCGACTGCAATGAATCCCCTGGATCGTTCGGGCTCGTTTACCGACGAGGAAACAGTCCTGCTTGCCGACGGCGAATTCTTTCGCAAGAAGCAGCGGATCTCGGCAAAGATCCGAACGATGCTGGAGGCCTCGCACGTTGCGCTTCGCGACGAACTGACGCGCTCGCGTCTGCTGGCCCCTTCCGATTTCGACGCGACGCATCACCAATTCGTGAAGGGCGAACACCTCGAATCTTGCCCGTATCAATACCTCGATTGTCCCAAACACTTTCAAGGATCGGACAAGTACACATTCCGAACGCTTGTCTGGTGGGGCCACCATGTGGTCTTTGTCTGGATTCTGGAAGGGCGGCTCGTGAAGCAATACAAGAAGAATCTCGTGGATCGTTTCCATTCCGTCGCCGGCCGGCATCTGGAGTTGTCCACGGCGCCGACGCTCTGGGAATGGAAATGCGGAGAGGGATACACGCTTCCTCTCACCCATGACCGCAAGGCAACGGTCGCCGCTGTCGTGGCTGAGCGGGGATTCCTGAAAATCGGGCGGTATGTTCCTCTCGGCGATGCCCGGGTCCGCCAAGGAGACTTGGCATCGCTCGCCCGGGAGGCCTTTGCCGCCCTGAGTCCCATCGTCTCCTCTTGAAATTCCCTGTTTGTGAAGGCATAGGGATTTCGGTAGACTAGCGCCATTCTTTCTCACGGACTCAATGATGCGGCTGTCGATGCGCAAGGAGGTCAAATGGATAAGGTGTTGATGCGTGCCGGGGCGGTGATGGTGTTGCTGGTGGGGGGACTGATCGGGTCCGGTTGCGGTGGAAGCGGCCAGACCGTTCATTTGGATGTCGTTCCCAAGCCGATGCCCGCACAGATGGCGGAGCCCGAAGCGGTCAAGATCGTGGTTGTCCCGTTCGAGGACCGGCGCATGGAGAAGAGCCGCGTCGGTATGCGGACGCATCTCTGGGGCGGAGTCACCTATTTCAACACGAAGGGCGACAAGCCGGGCGACGCCTATGCGCAAGCGCTGGCGGAGCGGCTGCGGGCCAGGGGGTGGCATGACCGGTCGTGGGATGTCCGGGTGTTGCCGGCCGGCTCAGAAAACTCGGCGGACATCGTGATTACCGGGCAGATCGTCGACTTATCCGCCAACGCCAAGAGCCGGATGTTCTCGACGGCGCTGACGTCCAGCAGCAAGGTGACGATTTCAGCGCACAACAACGCGGATAAGACGACCACCAATCGCACGATCGAGGGCGCGCAGACCGACACCGTCTTTTGGTTCACGGATAGCGACATACAGAAAGTGCTCACTGCGACCATCAAGGACACGATCGATCGGTATGTCGAGGACACGACGATTTCACAGCGCACGCTCCGGCCCAGCCGATAGGAGGACGATGGGAGAGGAGGACGCCAGTGCGGGAACGTCGCTGGGAAACGACCACGCCCCTGTCGTTCGGGCAGGTATTGGCCGTGGGCGATCGGCTGGCCACCCTGGGCCTGAAGCCGGCGGTTGCGGCCAAGGACGTCATCTGTTACGTCGAGGATTGGAAGGTAGAAGCGCCGGAGGATCTGGACGGTCTCGACGCCTGGGCCACGGAAGACGTCACCCTGGTGCACGTGCGAAGCGGCTGGCGAGGGGATTTTTTCCTGCTGGCGGGGGCCTATCACACGGTCTATCAGCGACATCAGAATCTCGGCACCTACTGTTCGATCAGCCACCCTTGGCGCAATCGCGAGCCGCTGGTCCATCACGAAAGCCGCAACATGCTCTGGCTCGGTTTTCGCCACGCCCATTCATTCGTGCGCGTACGTCTCCAAACGAGGGAGGTCATCAGCCCCGGAGAGACCAGAGGGGACGACCGGCGGGAGCAATGGCTGGAAGAGCGCCGTACCGCGTTCCTCGAGGCCATCACCTCGCTCGAAGTGCCGGTTGAAACGGCGATTGACAAGCAGCAGGTCGTCTTGCATCCGGTCGATCCGCATGTCCCGTTTTTTTGTTCCTGGCCCGACGCCTTCGGCCCCTGCCAGTTCGAGTACAACACCACGGATGCCTATGAGTTCCTGGTCCCAGCCAGCCGGCTGGCGGCGACGTTTGCCCCCGAGCCTGCCGGCGTCCGGGCCTACCTGACCGGTTTTTCCGAAGAAGCGCTCGGCGAATTTGCGGCCATCGAGCCACAGGCCGGCTTGGCCTATCGGTGTTCGGTGCATTGTCCCCTGGACGACCTGCCGGAGATCCGGAGCGTGATCGAACCGGAGGGCCGGCTCTATGCCACACTCTGCGAATTTCAAACGCAGGACTTGATTCCGGAACAGGACGACGCGTCGGCCATTGTGGGAGTCATGGGGACCGGCGCAGGGTTTCACTTGGAAGTCCGCTTGAATCGGGCCCCGTTGCCCGAGGAGCAGATGGCCGGATGGCTGGAGCGACTAGTCGGGTACCCGGTCGTGTATGCACCGCTCCCCGCCTTCATCTGACAGAATGTTGAAAAAGCCTACGGGCATCGTTCTCGCATCGCTCAAACCCTCGACGTACCCGGAACCGTACGCCTCAGGGTTTCACTCGCTGCGGCCTCGCCGGTGGGCTTTTTGAACATTCTGTACGAAATCTCAATGCGAATCGCAAAGAGTATTTTTCGTTGATCAATTCTTGGCGATTCAGCACAGTGGGCCCATGAGCCCGCTCGGGAAGGTTCAATCGATTCTCGCCAAGCCGTTCATGCCGGCCGTGTTTTTCTTCTCCGGCGTGACCTATGACACGCTGACCTTGACGCGTATCGACCGGCTGCAGGACAACTTACTGTTGCTGCTCTACATTCTGTTGCTCGGAACCCTGATCGTGCTGACCGGCCGGTTGGGAATCGAGCCGCCTCCCGATCGCGCGCAGCTGGCCTCATTCCCCCCGCTCGTCCGATGGACGCTCGGCAGCCGGCCCTATTATCCAATGGTCAGCCAGTTCCTGCTCGGCGGGCTCTTCAGCGCCTATGCCGTCTTTTATTCCCGCAGTGCGTCGCTGACCGGTACGGCCGTGTTTTTCGGCCTGCTGGTCCTCCTATTGGTCGGCAACGAGTTCCTACGGGACCGGCTCTCGAATCTGCGGTTGACCGTGAGCCTCTATGCGCTCGTGTGTTTCTCGTTCTTCACCTTCTTCCTGCCCGTCATGACCGGCCTGATGAATGCGGCGATGTTCCTGCTCGGCGCGGTGCTCAGCGGCCTGGTCACCCTGCGGGTCGTGGAGCTGATCTATCGGAACAACCCGGACCGATCCCGGCGTGAGGCGGTCGGAGTCACTGCGCCCGCGCTCGCACTCATCGCCCTACTGGTGTCGTTCTACTTTCTCAATTGGATTCCGCCGGTGCCGCTGTCGTTGAAGTTCGGAGGCATCTATCACGAGGTGAAGAAAAGCGACGACCGGTTTGAGCTGTCCTACGCCAAGAAGTGGTACGAAGTGTGGAAGCGGTCCGATACTGTGTTCCCTGCTGATGAGCCGGTCTATTGCTTTACGGCGGTGTTTGCGCCGGTATCGCTCAATACGACGGTGTATCATCACTGGTATTTCCGAGCCCGGCACGATAGGCCGTTTACCCATGCGGATCGCATCCCGGTCAGGATTTCCGGAGGACGAGAGGGCGGATACCGGGCCTACACGTTCAAGCAGCGACTCGACTCGGGAGAGTGGCGCGTCGACGTGGAATCCGAGGACGGCCGTATCATCGGCCGGGTCTCCGTCACCGTGGAACAAGACTACGGGATGGGGCCGTTGGTCACGACCTTCTATTAATGCGTGTGCACATCCATCTGCCTGACATTCGCATCGAACCATCCCGACGGACGACCCCAAGACGTCTGTGGTACGGTATTCGGGAACAGCTTGAAACAAAGGCGGATCGGCGGTGACGTTGACCTACCAAGCGGAAGTCTGTCGAATTCGAGACTTGACGCATGATGTTCGTGAACTGGAACTGGCCTTGCACGAACCGTCTCGTCTTTCCTTCAAGGCCGGACAGTTCATTTCGTTTGAGGTGCCGAAGGCCGGTCTCCCCCAACCCGTGGTCCGGCCCTATTCCATTGCGTCTCCCCCCTCGATCGGGGATCGGGTGACCTTGGTCTTTAATTTGGTGCAGGGGGGGCCGGGTTCGCAGTATCTCTATGGTCTTCGGACGGGTGATGCCGTCCGGTTCAAGGGCCCGGCCGGGTCGTTCTACCTGCGAGAGGATTCCAACCGACGGATGCTCTGTGTCGCCACGGGGACCGGCATCGCTCCTCTTTGGTCCATGATTGTTTCGGAATTGGAGCGGCAGAGTTCTCAGCCTGTCACCCTTTTCTGGGGCCTCAGATACGAGCGGGACCTGTATTACCGGGAGGAACTGGACGGGCTGGCCTCCCGCTTCCCGAGGTTTTCGTTCGTCACCTGCCTCTCGCAGCCTGGTCCGGACTGGACGGGGGTCAGGGGACGAGTCACGGAGTTGGTCCGGGACCGGGTGACGTCGGTGCGTGACCTTTCCGTGTATCTATGTGGTAACGGCGCGATGATCAAGGATGTGACGGCCCTGATTCAGGCGAAAGGGTTGTGCCCGATCTATCGGGAGAAGTACTACTGACAGGCGGTGAATCGCATTCTAGCGGCATTCTCGCATCGCTCACGCGTCCACATAGAGCGGAAACCACTGTCCCCACAGTCCGATGGGTGGACGGGTGAGCGGGGCCGCTGGCCTCCGCGTCATGGACTAGTGTTTTGGCGATGCTTGGGGTTTCGGCCCCAACCGGGTGGTGTGTTGAAAGATGCACTTTGGGCAGGTGTAGTGAACGAATTGTCCTCCTCCCACGAGCCGTTTCTTCATCGAAATCTTGCACCAGGTGCATAGGCGATCGGGAAGCTCGGAGAGAACGGGAGCAGAACCGGACGGGGGCGGCGTTGCAGACGACGACGACATGGGGAGCATTGTGTCCGAGCGTCGAGAAGCTTGTCAACCAATCGTCGCGATTCAGCAGCGGACGAAACAGATTTTTTTTCTGCCCGAGTCCTGCATCCGAACGAATCATGTTATAGTGCAAACATTCAAACGGTTTTCCCACCACATCACAGAAAGGCGGAATATCCTATGAGCGTAACCGTTGGATCGGAATCGACGATTTTGCCATCGAGTGCCCCGACGACTTCCTCGCCCGTTCAAGCCCACGAAATGGTGGGAGAGGGGAAGGCGTGGGGACTCTGCACCGCCGTGGATCTCCAAGACTGCCAACCGGATTTGATTCGCAATGCGGAACATATTCGCCGTTACGTCGTGGAACTCTGCGAGCTGATCGGCATGAAGCGGTTCGGTGAGTGTCAGGTCGTCGATTTCGGCTCGGGTCGTGTCGCCGGCTATTCGATGGTACAACTGATTTCGACCTCGCTGATCAGCGGGCATTTCGCCAACGATACCAACAACGCCTATTTGGATATTTTCAGCTGCAAGGGGTATGACCCCGCCGTCGTGGAGGCCTTTTCGAAGGATTTTTTCAAGGCCCGTCGCAGCACGGCGACCGTCACGCTTCGATATTAACGAGTTTGCCGGGAGCCGCGTAATCGGCTCCCGGCTCCGCATCACTTCCGCCTTCGTGCGGCTTCATGAAGCCTCCGACACTCAAAGAATTCTTCCGGCATCTGCCCGAGAAACTCGACACAGACGCGGCCGAAGGCCTGGAGGCCGTCTATCAGTTCGACTTGAGCGGCATCGAGGGCGGGAACTACTTCCTGACCGTCAGCCAGGGCGCGTGCCGGGTCAACGAGGGGAAGCACGACGATCCGCATGTGACGCTGGCCATGGCGGGCGAGGATTGTATCAAGGTCCTCACCGGGCAATTGAGCGGTCAAATGGCCGCCATGTCCGGCAAGTTGAGGATCATGGGAGATCTGGGACTGGCGCTTCAATTGCGCGCGCTCTTTCCCGGTATTGGGTCGTAGACAGGCCGACTATCCTCTTAGCGGCTCAATCGAGGATTGCGCCGGTAGGTCGCCCCCACCTGGCTGCTCGTCGACAAGGGGCCTCGGAAACCGCTCCTCGAGAATCAAATACATCGTCGGTACGAGAAAGAGGGTCAGCAAGGTGGAGAGGCTGAGACCGCCCACCACAGCTCGGGCCAAGGGGGCATTGGTCTCTCCGCCGGTTCCCCAGCCGATTGCCATGGGGATCAATCCGAACACGGTGGCCAAGGACGTCATGAGGATAGGGCGAAGTCTGGTCCTGGCGGCAGTGATCACGGCCTGATGGAGCTGGGTTCCCTTGCGGCGCAAGACGTTCGTGTAATCCACGAGCAACACGCCATTGGAGACGACGATACCCAACATCATGATGATGCCCATCATCGACGTGGTGGACAGGGTCGTGTCGGTCAGGAACAGCGCCAAAATGACGCCGGGGAAGCCCATCGGAACCGAAAACATGATAATGAACGGATCGATCAGCGATTTGAATTGGGCCGCCATGACCATATAGACCAGGATCAAGGCCAGCACCGTGGCAAACAACAGGCCGGTGAAGGTTTCGCGCTGCTGCTGGATTTGACCGGCCAGTTTGATGCTGAAACCGGTTGGCAGCTGCAGACGGGAGAATCCGGCCTCGAGGTCGGCGGCGATCGCGCCGAGGTCCCGATTCAACGGGTTGGCCGTGATATGGATGACCCGTTGGAAATACTTGCGGTCGATCTTGACCGGCCCGGCATTGAGCTTGAGCGAGGCGACGTTTTTCAGGAGCACCGGCTCCTTGTTGCTGGCGGTCAGGATGATGTTCTCCAGGTCGGTCAGGTCTTTGCGATGGTCTTCGGCCAGCCACGCGCTGATGTAGTACTCGTTGCCGTTCTGCGGATCGGTATAAATGATGGGGTCCGTTTGCCCGTTGCCGTTCAACGAAAATAAGACGGCGTTGGCGATGTCCGTTTCGCTGATTCCAAGCAGCGCGGCTTTTTCCCGATCCACGACCACATTCACTTCCGGATAATTTTCTTCACGACTGACCTCGATGTCGGCCAGGCCGGGAGTCTGGTGCATGAGCGCCTCGACGTCCCGGATGACGCCGCGGGCCTTCTCAAAGTCATAGCCGTAGATTTCCACGTCTACCGATTTTTGCGAGCCGAAGCTCGTCACCCGTTTGACCAGCCCGCCCGGGTCGAAAAACATGGCCACACCGGGAAAGAGCTTGACCACTGCCGGCCGCACGTCATTCATGATTTGCACCTGATTACGGGTCCGCATGTCCGGCGGTTTCAAGTAAACGGAGATGATCGACGTGTGCGGGCCGGTATTGGGATTGAACAGGGAGGAACGGCCCTGTGCGAGCACGCCCGTGCTCGAAACGATGGTTTCGAGTTCGTGAGGCGGAATGTTCGCGCGCAGGACCCGTTCGACTTGAGCCACCTGGTGCTCGGTCTTTTCCACGCGCTGTCCCACCGGTGCCCGCAGCACGATGCGGAATTGACTTTCGTCCGATACGGGAAGGAATTCCGTGCCGATCATCGGCACGAGCGCCAGGCTCAAACCGAAGATGGCCACGATGCCGAGGATGAATATCCGGCGATGACACAGGACCCATCGCAGCGACTCTTCAAATCCCCGATCCAGCGACTCGTACCGCTCGCGGCTCCAGGCCATGAGCCGCACGAACCACTCGGGCATCCGTCGATGGGATTCGTGCTCAGGTTTGAGAAACTTGTAGCAGAGCGCCGGCGTGACGGTGCGCGAGACAAAAAACGACGTGAAGAGCGAGATGGCGATGGTCAGCGTCAGCGGAATCAGCAGGAGCCGGGCGATGCCGACCACGAAAAACATCGGAAGGAAGACCACCACGGTCGTGACGGTCGACGCCAGGATGGGCATCGCGACCTCGCGGGCGGCCTCCAGAATCGCATCCCAGCGTCTGGGAGTGGCATTGAGATGTCGCTGGATGTTTTCCAATTCCACGATCGAGTCGTCGACCAGCCGTCCGATCCCGAGCGCGAGACCGCCGAGCGTGAACACGTTCAACGTTTGTCCCGTGAAATAGAGGACGATGAAGGTCACCATGATGGAGAGCGGAATGGCCACGGAGATGATCAGGGTGCTCGTCAGATTCCTCAGAAAGATCAGAATGACGGCCGCGGCCAACAGGGAGCCGTGCAGGGCCTGCTCGATCAGATTGCTGATGGACTGGCGGATGTACACCGATTGATCGAAGGAAATGCCCAGCGTGACGTCGGGTGGAATGCCGAGCATCTTGGGAAGCGAGGCCCGCAGCGCATCCACCACCTCGACGGTGTTGGCGATCGGCTGCTTGTTTACCCGAAGGTACACCGCGCGATTTCCGTCGGTTCGCACGATGTTGGTTTGGATGTCCGATGAGTCGGTGACTGTGCCGAGGTCGCGCACGCGCACCGGATTGCCGGTCTGGTTGACCTTGACGATGACGTCCTGGATCGGTTCGACGGTCCGGAATTGATTGTTCGTGAAGACGTTGTAGTCGAGATTCCCGGCCTTGATGTTGCCGGACGGAAGAATGAGATTCGCCGCTTTCACGGATCTGACCACGTCGAGGATGGAGAGCCCGCGGGCATTGAGCAGGGCGGGATCCAGATTGATGTTGATCTGGCGGATCTTTCCGCCCTCGACGGTCGCGGCGGCGACGTTGGCGATCTGTTCGATCTGCGGGGCGATCGTGTTGAAAGCCAGATCATAGAGGGCCCGCTCGTCGAGGGCATCGCTGGATACCGTGACGAAGGCCACCGGGATGTTCGACACGTCGAACTTGACGATAAACGGCTGCAGGATGCCGGGGGGCAGGCTGTTCAGAATCTGGGTGATGCGCTGCATCACCTCCATCTGCCCCACGTTGATGTCGGCGCCCCAATTGAACCAGACTTGGACCGCCCCGATGCCCTGTTTGGCGAAGGATTCGACGTGTTCGACGTTCGACGCCGAACTGACCGCTTTTTCGATGGGATAGACGACGCTTTGCTCGATGTCGAGCGGCGGGGCGCCTTTGTAGAGGACGCCGACGAATGCCACGGGAACCTGGATGTTGGGAAACAGATCGACGGGTAACCGGTTCAGGGAGGTGGCGCCGAGCACGATCATGGCGAGCGACAGCATCAGGATCCCGATGCGGTTGCGCAGTGCAAGCAGCGTCAGCCACATATCGCGGCGGTTACCCTTTCGGCGGGGCGGGGGCGGCCTGTTGCGGCGTGGCCGGATCGTCGTGCGCGGGTTGGAGCGATTGGGCCTGCACGGGGGTTCCGGATTGGACCAAGTCTTTACCAGACACGATGACCTGCTCGTCGCCGATCAATCCCTTGGTGATCTCGACCCGGTTCTCATCCCGCACGCCGATGTCCACCGAGACCCGCTCGGCCTTGCCGTCCCGGACGATGTACACGTACTGTGCATCCTCAAGGCGACTGACCGCATCAATGGGGATTTGCAATGCGTTGGCGTGCTTTCCCACCAACACTTCGACGCGCGCGAACATCCCGCCTTTGAGGAGATGGTTCTTGTTTGGAAGATCCAACTCGACGGTCATGGTCCGCGTGGCGCGGTTCAGAGCCTGGACGACGCGGGTCACGGTTCCTTCGAACGCGCGGTCCGGGTAGGCTTCGGCCCGTACTTCGGCTTTCTGCCCGATCTTGATCAATGGCACGTCCTTTTCGACCACTTCGATCAGCGTCCGAACGACTTCGATGTCATGTAGGCTGAGGATGCCCCTGGAGGTCGTCGACGTACTGGTCGCGGCTCCGGTGACGTAGGCGCCCAGATCAAGGTTGCGTTCCGCAATGTATCCGGAGAACGGCGCGCGGATGTACGAGTAGGCGAGGTTGGTTTCCGCCTGCGCCAGCGCCACTTCCATTTGTTGGACCTGCGCCCTCAACGATTCCTGCGCGGCGACGGCCGCGTCGGTGTTCACCTCCGCATTGTCCAAGTCCTGTTGGGACACGAACTGATCCTTGATCAGCGCCCGCATGCGGTCGAGCGTGAGCCTGGCGTTGCGCACGGAAGCGTCCTGCTGCGTCACCTTCGCACGGGCGGCGGCCAGGTTGGCCTTCGCTTGGTTGACGGCATGCAGGTAGTCGGTATGGTCGATTTCGACGAGCAGGTGATTGGCTTTGACGAAGTCTCCCTTGTCGACGTACAGCTTGGAGATATAGCCGTCGACGCGCGAGAAAATGTTGACGACCTGGTTGGGCGTGATGTCGGCCGTATAGGCGAGCCGGATGTCCAGATCCTGCTTGAGGGGCCGGACCGTTCCGACGGTAATCGTCCGGGTTTTCTTCGGATCGTTCTTGGCTCCGCTGCTCAACCGGAAGACAACCAGCGCCGTCACGGCGAAAAAAATGATCACGCCGAGCGTCACGATCGGGTGCTGTCGGACGGGGTTCATCAGCCCGGTCTCCGTCGGCGTCGGTGACCGCCGTCTTGCCGAATCAAGCCGTTGAGGAATAATTCGACATAGGTCGCCACCGTTTCGTCGTGTGTTCGATGCATCGGAACGCCAAAAATCTCGTGCAAGAGCCGGTGGTGGACGACGATGCCGATGAAGGCGCGGGCGGCGAGCAGCGGGTCGACGTCGCGGAACGCCCCTTCTTTGATCCTCAGCTGGATGTAGGAGGCCAGGTGGTCGTAGAAGACCTTGTGGTGCTTCGCAAAGAAGATATCGGACAGTTCATGTCCCTCGAGCGCGCTGAATAAGAGGAGCCGGAGCAGAGTCGGATCGACCCCCGGTCTGATGCGGAAGCCCGCAATCAGCATGAACACCCGATGGTCGTCGCGTTTCTTGGCGGACTCCTCCACCGCCCCGAGCAGCCCATCCACGGACACTTTCTCCGCCAAGATGGCGGCGTACAAAGCCCGCTTGGTCGGAAAGTGTTTGAAGACGAGGGCTTCGCTGACCCCGGCCGCCCTGGCGATTTCTCGCGTCGTGGTGCCGTTGAAGCCTTTCGCCGCGAAGAGGGAGGCGGCTGCGGCGATCAATCCGGCCTGTCGCTCCTGACTGGAGGGACGGCGTCGCTTGTCCATGGTCTGCATGTGCTTTGAGGGAAGCCGACCTAGTAAGTGAGTATTCACTCACCATGTACAGTAGCATGAGGCCGGGGTTGCTGACAATGAACGGTGTGCGGCCGAAGACTCTCGCCGGCGGCGAGGAGCATGGGATCCAGTGGCGGAACGGTGGGAGGCAGGTGAAGGGAGAAAGATGATGCAGATGAAACGGTCCGACGAAATGAATCGGCTCCCGTGGAAGGATCTGTGACCTCGGCCGGATGTCCCGCGCGAACGGGCCGTCAGCCGGCTAGTGGTCGCGCTTTTCGTGCAGGCTGCCGGCAACGAAGTAGCGGAAGCGGTTCTGTTCCCGAAGGTTCATCCCCGTGATCATCACGCCGAAGCGATGGCCTGCCGTCCAGGTGACCTTGGCTGCGGTCACGAATAGTGGATCTTGCCCGTCGGGCAGGTAGAGGAACAGCGTCAACTCCATTCCGGTCCTGACCGGTGTGTTTCCTCTGACCCCCAGGCCGTGCCGGGACAATGACGTGACCGTCCCGTCGCCGACCAAGACGTGGCGGCCCTCCGGCTGCGCGGAGTACATGAGGCTGAAGTTGGCGGGAACCCTCAGGTGTTCTCGCCGATTACATGGAGTGGTCTGCAGCCGCAAGGACCTGTTGGAACGGACTTTTGTGCATCTCATGATCCACCTCCTTCAAATGGCGATCATCCACCGATGGACGGACGGGACGATGAATTCCAGGTGTGAAAGCGCAGCTGATTCGAAATCTCAGGTGAGAGTGAGAGCAGTTCCACGCCGAAGCGAAGGCCGGACACCCAGGACACCCGGCATTGCGGCAGGCAGATCGGATCGTCCGTGCCAGGGACGGTGATAAAGAGAGCGAGTTCCATCCCGCTCGTCACGCCCTGGTCGCCGCAGATGCCGACGCCGCCGTCTGAGAGGTTGGCGGTCAATCCGTCGCCCATCACCATGCGTCCGGCCTGCATTCCCGAATACATCACGGCAAACCGACTTGGGACCCGTTCAGTGACGCGGCGAGTTGGTCTGAGGACGGCAGGATGATCATGAGGACGGTCTGACGGATACGTGTTCATCATGGCTCCCCTCTGGCCGCTATCGGCCGCGATTGGTCTCATCCTCAGACAATGCGAAATCCGGCTCGCGTCTGTCTAGATGCGGAAAAGGTGACATGCCTCCAGATTAGTTGCTGAATCCGCTTCCGTTCTTCCGGCATCAGGTCGGGGAATTCAGCCGCAAAGGCCAATCCCTTCACTCTGGGGATTGTCACGTCCGTCAGGCAGAGGGGAGGCTGTCCATCCGCGAGATAGAGAAACAGCGTGATTCGGCTGCCTACCGGCGGGGAGACAGTCCCTTCGATGTTGCAGCCGGATTTTGAGAGGTCCGTCAATAATCCTTCCGCCTTGAGGAGGCTCGATCCGTCCGCACTCGCATATAAGACGGGGATTCGCAGGGAGGCCCGTTCGGCATAGCGGCGATCCAACGGGGTGTAGGCTTCTTTCACATCGATGCCGAGATCCACGACCCGCTGTTTCATTGAGTACCCTCCCGGCGCCTCTTTTATCGACAGGTCCACGTCAGGCGACAAGTTGAAGAGTATCGGATTTCGCGGATTTGCCCATCCCCAGGGAGGGGGAAACGGGACCCATCGTTAGGGGGGGAGGGTCAGGAGAAATCAGCAGCCGGCCGGACGAGCGTCCAGGGCATGCATAAATACAAAGACAACGGGATGGCGGATTATTGGCGCAGTTTGGCCCAGGCCTTTTGATATTCTTCGAAGGAATCGACTTCAACCCAACCTTTGAAGATCGGGACGGCTTCGACCCGTTGGCCTTGGTCGATCAATTCCTGAATCAGATCGGTAAACGAGGCTTTGACGACGGCGCCGGCTTCGTGGAACCCATCGGATTTATAGCGTTCCAGGGCGGCCCGATACCCGGCTTTGAATGCGGCGATGCCCTTCTCGGAGAACATGGCCATACCGATGAATTCACCGTGCGCTTGGTCGTGGGGTAGATGCTGTCCGATCTTGATGATCCGATGCTCTCCGTCCGGCATGACGAATCGAGACAGATAGCTCTTGCCGGGAGCATCGGCCAGACTGACCAAATCGGGGTTGATATGGACCGGTTGCCGGTCACGCTGGCGCTCCTCCTGCCAAGCCAGATCCACGACCAGCGCGATGTCCGCCGGACTCTTCAGAAGTTTTTCGAGGATCGTGTTGTCGAAGACGATATCGCCGTACAGGATGATCGTTCGGCCCTTCATCTCGCTTTCGGCGCAGAAGATCGAGAAGAGGTCGCCGGTTTCTTCGTAGCGGTCGTTGTCGTAGTACCGGATGTTCGGAAGGGTGATCGCCTCTTTCTTGTAGCCGCGGACGAGGGCGATCTCCTTGATGTTGCATTCGTTCAAGGCGGAGATCTGCCGTTCGAGAATCGTTTTGCCCTTGATGTCCAGCAGGCACTTGGGCATGTCTGCAATGAGAGGAAGCAATTGCTTCTCGAATCCGGCGGCCGGGATGACGGCTGTGATCTGCTCTCCGCCGACGGGAAGGAATTGACGCTCATCCCGCTCCATCTGCGGAACTCCGACGATGTCGTAGACTTCCGGCAGCGTGACGATGCGGTCGTTTGCGGCGCCGGGCCTGGTGTCCCGTTTGATGAGATCCAGCGTATCGCGCATCGCGCGGATCGCCGCGCGGACCGGCTGGTTGGCATAGATGATGATTTTTACGCCCGCGTCTTCCATTTCCTCGGCGGTCGTCTGGTCGAAAATCGTCGGCACGACCACCAGAGGCACGCGTCCGGACCAGGCTTTGTACACCGCGCGCAGCTCATCGAATTTTTTTGACTTGGAATGGATCAAGACGGCGTCGGCACCGGCCTCCGCGTAGGCTTCCGCCCGTTTGAGGGCTTCCTCCTGCCCCCATCCGGCAATCAGGGCTTCGGTCCTGGCAATGACCATGAAGTCGGGGGAAAGCTGGGACGCTTTCGCCGCCTTGATCTTGCCGCAATGTTCGTCCACGGCAATGAGCTCGCGGCGGACGCCCGCGTAAAAGCTGCAGCGCTTGGGATAGACGTTATCCTCGATGCAAATCGCCGCGACGCCCGCCCGCTCCCGGTCGGTCACCGTGCGCATGACGTTCAGCGCGTTTCCATAGCCGGTGTCGCAATCGGCGATGACCGGAATCGAAACCGCTTCGGCGATGTTTCGTTCGACTTCAAGTTGCTCGCTGGAGGTGATGAAGCTGGCGTCCGGAATGCATTTGAGCGAAGCGGAGATGGCAAATCCGCTGGCCCATACACCGTCAAATCCCGCCCGCTCGATGAGGCGGGCGCTGAGGGCGTCGTGTGCCCCGACAACTTTCAACGCACCGGGTTTCTTAAGGGCAGCCCGAAGTTTAGCAGCGTTCGTCATGATGGCCTCGCATGATGCGAAAGCGCGACCCGCTTGTCAACCAAAAGTTTACGGCGGAGGCACGCACTTAGAAGACTGTTGCCGAGTTGCCGTCGGCGATTTTTCCCCGTAGGGTTTGGCTCTCGAAAAAAATGATGCCTCGATCCGCTCGATTCTCGTATCGCAGGGTGACTTCCGTTTCGAATCCTTGCCAGGCGTAAAACTTCACGGGACCGACGGAGAACTGCTCCAGGGCGTCGTCGAGCGGGCCGTAGAGTGACTGCAGATACGCCAGGATCTCGTCATGGGTTGCCTTGCCCTGGTATCGCACGGTGACCCGGGCGAACTGATCGTCGATCGTGGTGAACTTCATGGACTCCACCTGGGAAGGTCCCAGGTGCGGGGGCGCATTTTTCCCCTCATAGGTTTTCAATCGTCCGGCTTCCTCCGTCTTGCCGAAGGTTTCGGACTCCGACAATGCGGCTCCCCACGGAATCCCCTCGAATCCGTTCGGATCGTGCTGGAGAGGCACCGCAAACGCTACGAGGCTCGACAGGAGCAGGGTCGATGCCGTTGACAGCACCCCCCGTAGAAGCACGCTGCAATAAGAGGGTTTGGCCATGCTCAATCGGCTGTGTCGGCGATTTGATCGTTGAACAGAGGTGCCAGACTGCGGCTGTCGATGAAAATGAACCCGCGCTCGGTCGCTGCCTGGTAGGTCACGTTGATTTCCGAATCGGTCCCGCGCCAATTGTACTGCTGATTGAGTCCGCGCACCATCTGCCCGGGCAGGCGTTCCACCGGGCCGAATTCTTCCTCGAGATAGACGAGAATCCGCTTGTGAGTCTGATCGCCTTTGTAGCGAATTGTGACTCTGGCGAACTGTTCGTCGACGGACGTCAACCGGACGCTTTCAACCGGGATGCCTCCGAACGACGGAGCATCACGGCTGAACTCATAGTCCCGAAGGTGGTCTCCCTCCTGCTTGACCTTCAAGTCCGGCCGTTCGGCCAACGACGAACCCCAGGCAATGTCGCGGAACCCCTTTGGGTCCTTCGTCATCGGCACGGCATGAAGGGCGTTGGGGAACCAGAGAAAAACGAATGCCAGAAGGAATAAATGTCCCGAGCGCTGTTTCACGGAAGGCCACCGGTATGTATGGAGCACGCTAACATGCGAAGATTCGAGGTGCAACCGTCCAGATTTCTTGAGAACACCTCGGTGCATGGCATATAATGCGCGCGTTTTTCCCGTTGGGACCGCATACACGAGGAACAAGATCCGATGATCGACAGCGATGCATTTGTACGGGCCATGCAGGACATGGGGGTGGATTTCTTTACCGGTGTGCCCGATTCGTTGCTCGGAGGCATCATCGCCGAGTTGATCGATCGGCATCTGTATACGCCGGCGGTACGCGAGGACGAAGCCGTGGCGATGGCCGCCGGAGCGTATATGGCCGGCAAGATTCCCGCCGTGCTGATGCAGAATTCGGGACTGGGCACGTCACTGAATACGCTCATCTCTCTCAATGTGATCTACCGGCAGCCCTGTATCCTGATCGTCTCGTGGCGGGGACAGGGTGGAAAGGATGCGCCGGAGCATCTCGTCATGGGAGAGGTGATGCCGCAATTTCTTGACACGATGAAGATCCCTCACCGAACACTGACCGAGAAAACCGCCGTCGAGGATTTCAAGTGGGTGGCGGAGACGTTCATGAAGCAGCGCATTCCCGTCGCGCTCTTCATTGGTAAGGGTGTCGTCAAGGGACTGCACCCATGAACCACCGAATGTCCGGGGTGTCCCCTGCGCGACGCAATCGGGACACCGTGATGAAAGGAACGATGTCATGAGACCGGAGCAAGGGACTTTGATCAGCCGGGCTCAGGCCATCGGCGCCCTGTTAGAATTATTGACGGACCAGCCGGTCGTCATTTGCAATGGATTTCCATCGCGCGAAGCGCACAAAATTGCGGACCGGGCCACGCATTTTTACATGATCGGATCCATGGGCAATGCGCCGGCGATCGCGCTGGGTGTGGCGCTGGCCAAGCCGAACAAGCAGGTCGTCACCTTCGACGGAGACGGCAACGTGCTCATGGGCATGGGGACCTTGGCCACCGTGGGCGCGCTGAAGCCGAAGAATTTCATCCACGTCGTGTTCGACAACGAAGTCTATGGGACGACCGGAAATCAGCCGACGATCTCGAATGTGGTGCCGCTGGACAAAGTGGCCAAGGCCGCCGGCTACGTGAATGTCGAGCGTGTGCGCGACCGGGAGGATCTTGTCTACGAATTCAAGGATATGCTCAAAAAGGACGGGCCCAGCATGCTGCTGGTCAAGGTCAATGAATTCGCCGAGGATGCCGGCCGTGTCCTCCTCGAGCCGCCAGATTTAACCAAGCGATTCATGAAAGCGATAGAGTAGGAGTCGAACCGCACCATGATGTTGTTGAATCCGGGACCGGTCAACGTATCCGACAGAGTCAGACAGGCGCTCCTTCGGCAAGACATCTGTCACCGGGAGTCTGAATTCTCCGAGCTTCTGGCGGGGATTCAATCCAAGCTTCTGAAGGCCTTCGTACCGGGAGCGGAAGCCGACTATGTCGCCGTTCTGATCACCGGATCGGGAACGTCCGCCGTCGAAGCCGCCGTGCTGTCGTCCCTTCCGCACGGCAAACGCATGCTCGTTTTGAACAACGGAGTGTACGGCGAGCGCATGTCCCAGATGGTGGGGATTCACCGATTGGGCGCCTCGGAGTTGAAATTCGAGTGGACCGTGACGCCCGATCCCGAGCGATTGCGGTTGGCCCTCAGGCAGCATCCGGAAGTCCATGCCGTGGCCATGGTGCATCATGAGACCACGACCGGATTGATCAATCCGGTCAAGGCGATCGCGGAAGTCGTCGACAGCCAAAACCGCGTATTTATTCTGGACGCCGTCAGCGCGTTGGGCGGTGAACCTCTCGATATCGCCGGAAATCACATCTACATGGTCGGCGGTACGGCGGGCAAATGCATTCAGGGATTTCCCGGCGTGTCGTTCGTACTCCTGCGGCGGGGATTCCTGGAGCGGATGCGGGCGTATCCCAAGCGCTCATGGTATCTCCATCTGACCCACTATGTGAACGATCAAGGGCAAGGGATCATTCCGTTCACGCCGGCCGTGCAGGTGTACTACGCGTTCGACGAAGCACTCAACGAACTCCTGGAAGAAGGGGTCGCCAAGCGCATCCAGCGCTATAAGAAAATGGCGACGTTGATCCGGGAACGCATGGCTAAACTCGGCATGAAGGCGGTTCTGACACCGGATCGCCAATCCAATACCATCACCGCGTACTATCTGCCGGAAGGATTGTCCTACCAAACCCTCCATGACCAGTTGAAGGCGCAGGGCTACGTGATCTATGCCGGCCAAGGCAATCTGGAAAACAAGATTTTTCGAGTGGCCAACATGGGGGCGTTGACCGAAGCGCAGTTTACGGCCTTTCTCGACGCCGTGGAACGGGTTTGTGCGTCCGCATGAAAGCCGTCATTCTCGCCGCCGGCGTCGGTAAGCGGCTCTGGTCCGTGACCCAGCATCGTCCGAAGTGCCTGATTGAGATCGGCGGTCGGAGTCTGCTTCACCGGTATCTGCAATCACTGGGAGCGGTCGGCGTATCCCGAGCGGACATCGTCGTCGGATACAAACAGGAGCTGATCCGGTCGGCGGTGGATGCGGATTCGTGCGGGATACGGGTGAACTTTCTCGTCAATGAGCAATTCCATCGCGGCAGCATTTCTTCTCTCTGGGTGGCGCGGGCGGTCTTGGATGATGACGTCATCATCATGGACGCGGACGTGCTGTTTCATCGTGAGATTCTCAGAAGACTGGTGAATTCCGCGTATCCCAACGCGTTGCTGATGGATGAGTCTGTCAAGCAGACCGGCGAGGAATGCATGGTGGTGATCGAGGGGGGGCGCGTCATTGCCCTGACCAAGCGTATGCCGTTGCATTACGATTACGCGGGTGAAGGCGTCGGATTTCTCAAGGTCAGGGCGGCGGATACCCCCCATATCGTGGCATCCCTGAAAACGTACGTCGATCGGGAAGCCTGGCAGATGGAATATGAGGACGCGTTGTCGGAATTCTTCAAGGACGTCAAGGTCGGGCACGAAAAAATCGGAGGTTTGCCCTGGACCGAGATCGATTTCATCGAGGACGTGGAGAGGGCCGAGCGGGACGTGTTGCCGAAACTGTGAGGCGCGGGCGCGCGTCGCGTCGGCGAGGGGCGCAATTCGAAGAGGGTGAGCCGAGATGGGTGAAAGTCTGCTCGATCAACGGGCCGATCTGCAAGGACTCTCGACGGCCATCCTGCTGCCGTCCGTGGACCTATTCGGCGCGCCGGTCAGAGGAGCGGTCGGGCCCCTGACGCCGATTGTGGGCATCAGTTTGTTCCAGCGCGCAGTCTTGACCTTTCAGCGGGCGGGCATTCGACAATTGATTGTGGTGGCCGGGGCGGAGGAGGAAGCGCTCAAACACGCCCTCGGTAAAGGACCTCGCGTGACGATCCCGGTGCGGTGGATGCCGATTCGGGAATTTCCGCTGGACGATCCGCGAACCTGGGAGGCTTTGGCCGCAGAAGCTCGAGGATTCTGTCTGGTGTCCGGAGCCACGGGCATCTTTTCCCGCGCCTTGGTCGAGCAACTCAGACAGGACGTCCAGGAAGGACACGCAATTGTCGTCGCACCCGGACGGCCTCGACCTGGGACGAGTCAGGGCGATGTGGGATCGACGCGCCGCCTCGTCGAATCAGGGACGGGAGAGGCGGCGGATCTGGTGGTGCTGCCGGTCAATATCTTGAACGCTGCGGGATCAGCGACGCGCGAATCCGGCACCATTCCCGTCCGTCGGTGGATCGAGCAGGCGGCGGCGACCGGACGGTTGCGCGTGTGTTCGACCGGCTCAAACCAGGCTCAGTGGTATCGGGCGGTGCGAAACTCCCGTGACGTGCGTGCCGCGGAAAACCAGCTGTTTGCCTCGCTCAAGAGCGACCTTGAAGGTTTCGTCGACCGGTATTTCAATCGAATCCTGTCCCGAAGGTTCACGCGGGTCTTTCTCTCGCTCGGATTGTCCCCGAACGCCGTGACGATGCTGGCCACATTCGTGGGGCTGGCTGCGGCCGCGGGATTCGCGATGGGGACATATGCCGCCGGCCTTACGGCAGCCGTATTGTTCCAACTTGCGGCGGTCATCGATTGCAGCGACGGCGAGATTGCGCGGCTGACGTTCACCGAGTCCCCGTTCGGAGCCTGGCTCGATATTGCCATGGACAATGTCGTCCACATGGCCATCTTCGGAGGAATCGCCTGGGGAAGCTACACCGCCGGTTCGGGAGATCCGTACGCCTGGGTGCCGTTGGTATTGGGGGCGGCCGCAATTCTGGGGAATGCCCTGTCATTCGGCCTGGTGGGCAAGGCTCAGAAGATCAAAGCGGCGAACGGGTGGAAGACCCTTGCGCAGGCGGCACGCTCCGAATTCATTCTGCAGAATCTGGCGAGCCGGGACTTTTCGGTCATCGTCCTGTTGTTTGCGCTCGTCGGCAGACTGGAGTGGTTTCTGTGGCTCGCGGCGATCGGATCCTTGACGTTCGCGGCGATCATGTTCTGGGTGGTTCGTTTTTCCTCGACCGGCCGTGGTTAAGCGGCTTCTTCTCGCCGTCGGTCTTTTCACGCTCGGGTTCCTCGTCTGGTACATCGGCCCCGCCGAGATTTACGACGCCGTTCACAGGCTGGGTCCGGTGGCGATTCTGGCGATCCTCGCCCCTTCGTTCATCATGTATCTGGTCGAGGGGTACGGATGGAAGGTGACGCTCGAACGACCGGAACGGGTCCCGTTCTGGCGTCTGCTCATGATCCGCATGGCCGGGGAGGTGGTCAATATGACCACGCCGACCGCCTACGTCGGCGGAGAACCATTGAAGGCGTATCTTCTTCAGCGGCACGGCGTGCCCATGGTCGAGGGATTGGCGTCCGTGGTTATCGCCAAGACCACCATGACGATCGCGCAAGTCTTGTTCATCATCGTCGGGATCGGCGTCGGCTTGTGGATTCTGGGGCCTGACGGCTCGCCCGGTCAGATCATCACGGCAGCCCTCCTCAGTCTGGGATTGTTGCTCTTCGGGACGGGGGCGTTTGTGTTGGTGCAGCGACGGGGTCTTTTTACCTGGACATTAGAGCTGATCCGGAAGCTCGGCTGGCGGATTGCGTTTCTGGAGCGACGGGAAGAACAACTCCGATCACTCGACCGGACAATCCTAAATTTCTATACGAGACGCCGGGGGATGTTCTATCTCTCAACAGGACTGTACCTTCTGGGATGGCTGGCTGAAGCCATCGAAGTCTATGTCATTATCTATTGCCTCGGCGGCTCGGCTGATATGTTGTCGGCGGTTTCGATCGGCGCGTTATCGGTTTTAATCAAGGGAGGAACCTTCTTTATTCCCGGAAGCCTGGGTGCGCAGGATGCAGGCAATTTGCTGCTGCTGCGCGCGTTCGGCTACAGCGAAGTCGTCGGAGTCGCATTCGCGCTCTTGCGGCGGTTTCGTGAACTGGTCTGGATCTCCGTTGGGCTGCTGTGTTTGACGCTGATCGGTAAACCGCAAGGATCGGCGAATGATTCCTAGATCGTGACCCGCTCCCGCTGAATGGCCTGGATCCGTTCCACCATCAGGTCCCACACGAAACTGTGCAGGCGAAGGTTCGCGGTCCGATCCATCTTGGTGAATTCGATCCCCGCGCGATTCCCGTCGACCCATCGCACCTCGCCAAGTTCAATGGGGAGAGAATCATGACGATCCGGCAACAGCAATCTGAGGGCGACGCTCCGTTCATGCGGTAGGGGATTGTCGGTTTGGATCGTGCAGCCTACGGCCGACAGGTTGACGATGACCCCCTCTCCTATCGTAGACAGTACGCAATACATTGCCGGATAGCTGACCGGAAGGCGGTAGAGCCCGCGATGATAGGGCCGGATGGTTTCCATGATTGGCAGAGTTTAAATGGTTCCCTGCTCATCGAATATTCCCCGTAAGGGGGGCGGCCGATCACGGATCGACTGCCGGCTTCATAAACGGGATCGCGACCGATTCGGGTTTGAGCATAGTGGGCTGCCGCATAGCACTTGGTCCTGATGCGGGCCGGCTGAACTCGATCAGTTGTCTGACCTGTTCGACGATGATCTCGGGCTGATCGAAGTTGACGAAGTGAGTGCTCTTGTCCGCGAAGACCTGACGGCTGTTGGTAGAAAGCTTCAGGAGATCGGCCTGGAGATTCAACCACATGTGGCGGAACCTGGAAAGGTCCACGTCTTGCGGCATATCGGGCCACCAGGTCGGTCCCGCCGCCGTGACGATGATCAGCGGGAGGTCGCCGAGCAGACCGGCGCGCTTCACTTGGGAGGCGGTGGCTTCCAGTGACGCCTCTTCATCCGCCATGGTGGCGAAATAGCGAGTTTTTGCCCAACCCGCTCGCAGCATAGGGCGAATATCCGGAGGCGCCCCTTTCTCTTGTCTGGCGAACAGCGGCGGCAGGACATCCAATGTCAGCATCAGCCGCGTGATTCCGAGCGTGGTGGCCGCTCCCATGATTGGAAAGGCCGTTCTGACCGCAGCGATGAATTCCCGAAACTCTTCTTCGTCGAATTGTCGTTCGTGGTGAGCGTCGACCAGCACCATCGCGGCGACGTCCTCCCTGTGGGTTTCGTAGTACAGCCTGGTTACGAAGCCTCCGAGCGAATGGCCGACCAGGATAAAGGGTCCGGAAACTCTCGCGCGGGCGAGCAGGGTATGGAGTTCGTTGGCAATATGCCGGCCTGTCCGTGGTGACGGCCCGCGCTCGCTCCAACCCAATCCCGCTCGATCATAAGAGCAGACGCGCGTAAGCCGGGCGAGATCGAATTGGATCGTCGTCCAATAAAGCGACCAGCCCATATTGGCCGATTCGAGAACGACGGTGGGAATGCCTTCTCCCATACAACGAAGATGGAGTTCGTGTCCGCCGACGTCGACGAGCCTTCCCGGCGGCGGATACAGTTGAGCGTCCAGGGCCAGATCAACGGCTTGGTATGCCGCTCCGGTTAGGGCGAGCAGCAACATCCCGACGATGAAACGAATCAGCCATCGCATACGATGTCAGTCGACCTCTTCCGCCATTCCGTGAAGATGTCCTCGACTCGCCGGCCAAGCTCTCAGGAGGTCATGTGGCATGACGAGTCATAGCTTTTTAGCGCACTTCTTCCGCGTATGGCCTAGTAGACTCCCTTGAAAATGTGAAGATCTGTACGAGGTCTGGCAGATACTTTCGTCCACCATTTCCCTTCTTTTCCATCCGGATCTTTATGATAGGATGCCGCGAATGTCGGTCATGATGCGTGCGACTTGGATATTGCTCGCCGTACTGGGGGCGGTGGCGTTCGGTTTCGTCGGCGGTCTTATCAATCCCAACGAAAAAGTGAACGGGCTCTGGCTCGTCGTCGCGGCGGCCTGTTTGTACGTGCTGGCCTACCGGTTCTACGGACGCTGGCTCGCCAGCAGGGTCATGGAGTTGAATGACCGGCGGATTACTCCTGCCGTCCGTTTGAATGACGGCGTGAATTTTCACCCGACCAACAAGGTTGTCCTGTTCGGGCATCACTTCGCGGCCATCGCGGGCGCCGGCCCGCTCTTGGGGCCGGTACTCGCCGCACAATTCGGGTTCCTTCCCGGGTTTCTCTGGCTCGTCGTCGGCGCGGTGCTTGCCGGAGCCGTGCAAGACTTCATCGTGCTCGTGGCTTCGATGCGACGAAACGGCCGGTCATTGCCGCAGATCGCGCACGACGAGTTGGGAACGATTACTGGAACGGCAACGGCGGCGGCGGTGCTGTTCATCGTGGTGGTCGCTCTGGCTGGGCTCGGATTTGCCGTCGTGAATGCACTGTATCACAATGCATGGGGAACGTTTACGATTGCCATGACGATTCCCATCGGATTCTTGATGGGATTTTATCTTCATCGGTTTCGCCCCGGGGCGGTTGCCGAGGTGACAATACTGGGGGTGATATTGCTGGTGCTAGCGGTGCTGGGCGGGCGCGTGGTTGCCCAGTCGACTTATGCCTGGATGTTTGAACTCGACAAGATCACGCTTGTGTGGACGCTTGCCGGGTACGGCCTCCTGGCCTCGGTGTTGCCTGGATGGATGCTATTGGTACCGCGCGGATATCTCTCCACATTCATGAAGCTCGGAGTCGTCTTCCTTTTGGGATTGGGGGTCATCCTCATGGCACCCACCATCGAAATGCCCCGGGTGACGAGATTTGCCCTCGGCGGAGGACCGATCATTCCCGGCTCCCTGTTCCCGTTCTTATTTATCACGATTGCATGCGGAGCGGTTTCCGGCTTCCATTCCCTCGTCTCGTCCGGAACGACTCCGAAGATGATCGAACGGGAATCGCATGCGAGGGTGGGGTATGGAGCCATGCTGCTGGAGAGCTTCGTCGGCGTGATGGCGCTCATTGCGGCATCCGTCCTTATTCCCGGAGATTACCTCGCGATCAACACGACACTTTCAGCCGACGCGCTGGCGGCGCTAGGATTTGCGCCCGTACACATTACTGAACTTGCTCATTTGGTAGGGACGGACATCGAGGGGCGTCCAGGTGGTGCCGTGTCGCTGGCCGTCGGTATGGCCTCGATCTTCTCCGCCTTGCCGGGCATGGGTGGCCTGATGGCCTACTGGTATCAGTTCGCGTTGGTCTTTGAGGCGCTGTTCATTTTGACGACCATCGATACGGGTACTCGGGTTGCCCGCTACCTGGTGCAAGAGATGATGGGGCGGGTCTATGCCCCTTTCCGGCACATGAACTGGTGGCCTGGGGCTCTGGCCACGAGTGTCCTGGTCGTCGGTGCTTGGGCCTATCTGATAGGGACCGGCAATATCTCGACGATCTGGCCGATGTTCGGGGCGGCCAATCAGCTCTTGGGCACGTTGGCCCTCTGCATCGGTACGACGGTTCTCATCAAGATGTGGAAATCTCCCTATCTGTGGGTGACCGCCGTGCCGATGAGCTTTGTCGGTGTCGTCACGTTGACCGGCTCCTATGAACTCCTGGGAATGTTTTTGAGCAAAGCGGCAAAGGTCGCAGGCCGTGAAGCGTTTTCTTTGTATCTGGATGCGGTACTCGTCGTGGCGGTTGCCATGTTGGGACTCGTCGTCTTGGGAGACAGTTTCAGGCAATGGTACGGATATGTCGTTCGGAAAGAACCATTTACGAGCAGCGAGGTGATCGTCATGGCCGGAGGCGGCTCTGCGGGGCGGGCACAACCGGTCATTCAGGACGAAGAGGTCCAGCGAGGCTTTAAGCTTCCGTTCGGGGGCTGCTGCTGACATTGAAATAAAGGAGGCCGACATGGCCGATCAGTTCTCGTTTGACATCGTCTCGGAAGTCGACATGCAGGAACTCAAGAATGCGCTCGATCAAGCCGTCAAGGAGATCAAACAGCGGTTCGATTTCAAAGATTCGAAAACCGAGATTCTCCTGAAAGAAAAGGAGAAGGAGTTGGTCGTCGTATCGGATGACGAGTATAAACTGGCCGCGGTTCAGGAAATCATCAAGGCGAAGTGTGTGAAGCGAGGCGTCTCTCTAAGAGCGTTTACGCATGGAAGCATCGAGCCGGCCCTCAGCGGGACGGTTCGACAGATATCGAAGATCCAAAGCGGACTCGCCTCGGACAAGGCGAAAGAGATTGCCAAATCGATCAAGGAGTCGAAGCTGAAGGTGCAGGCCCAAATCCAGGGGGAGCAAGTGCGCATTCTTGGCAAGAGCAAAGATGAACTGCAGGGAGCCATCGCGTTCCTGAGAGGAAAAGACTTCGGAATCGACATTCGGTTCACAAACTACCGGTGACCGGGAGGTGGTGCGGCTCTCCACTATGCGCCTCGTCTTTCTTCTGCTTTCACTCGTCGCGATCGCAGGGTGCGATCGCAGCGACCCGATTGTCCTTATCCAACTCCATCCAACGAATCCCGACATTATGTACGTGGCGACGAACGACTATATCTATAAGACGCGCGACCGGGGACAGACCTGGACGAACCTCTCGCAAGGCATGAGTCATTCGCGGGTCATTTCCATGGCCGTGGATCCCACGTATCCGGCGACCGTATATGCGGGGACAAAAGGGGACGCCGTGTTTAAGAGCCATGACGGTGGACAGCGCTGGGTTTCGATGCGCTCAGGGCTGGACGACGCCACCATCTCTTCGGTCGTGAATCAGTTCGTGTTCGATCCGGCGGAGAGCAATCACATTTATCTCGCCACCACAATGGGAGTGTTCGAGACGAATAACGGCGGGGACAATTGGATCAAGAAAATGGAAGGGATGAAAGAAGTTCTGATGGTCGTGACGCTCGGCATGGATTCCTCGAGGCCGGAAGTTCTGTATGCCGGCACGAGTGGTGGGGTCTATAAGACCTCGAACAAGGCGGCCCGCTGGGACAAGGTCAACAACGGTCTGGTCGCGCCCGATATGATCAAAACTTCCCGTGCACTCAACGTCACCGCGGTCGTCGTCGATCCGTTCGCGTCAGACACGGTATATGCCGCGACGTTAACGGGACTTTATAGAACGACGGACGGAGCGAAATCGTGGACGCGTATCGGCCAATCGCTTGCCGATCAAATGATCATTGGCATGATCGTGGATCGGACGAAGCAGGGAGTCATTTATATTTCAGGACGCGACGGGATCCATCGAAGCGAGGACGGCGGGTCGACCTGGAAGACGATGAATCGCGGGCTTATAACTACAAACGTTCGATGCATTGTCCAAAGTTCAACTGACCCCAAAGTGTTCTATGCGGGAACCAACGGGAGCGGGCTCTATCGTAGCGGGGATGGCGGGGAGACCTGGGACGCCATGCCGGCAATCGTCCCGGTCAAAGCGACGCCATGATTGACGCGTGTACAGGTAACTGGCTTAGTGAGGAGATGTTCCGCGATTCTGCAGGCTAGACCCGACGGACGAACCGCCCAATGTGGAGCCGATCGTGCTGTCGCTGAGGCCTGAACCGATCGTCGAGCCTCCCAAGGTCGATCCAACCGTGGAGTCCGGCAGATTCGATTCGACGGAAGACGGGCGAAGGCTGGATCCAACGGCGGACTGATTTGTATTCAAGGTAGATTCTCCTACGGCGGCCCCGGCACGTCCCGTCGTTCCGATTTCGAAGCCCACAGGCCCGGTAGCACCGATGTCCACGCCAGTCTTCGGAGTCACTCCGAAGTCTGATCCGGTCGTACCTCCTTTCCCGATGGCCGATCCGGTTTTCGGCGTCATTCCGATTCCCGTTCCTACCGACGGGCTCGCTCCGATTCCCGTCCCGGTCTTGGGGCCGGCGGGAACCGGACGAGGCTGGAAATCGCGCTGAATGGCATCCTCGAGTTCGTGAATCTTGCGGGAATCTTTCGCAGCTGTGTCGGAATGGCCGCTTGCCAGACGCTCACGGGTTCTTGAGATTTCGTCGAGTTGCGCATGGAGTCGTTTTAAATCGGCGCGTGCCTGCGCAACCGGAGGAATCAGTTCGCCGATCGTCCAGCCTCGCACCTTAATTTGTTCGCTGAAAAGCCCGGACTGGGCCAGACTGAGCAGTTCGTTGACCTCGTCTCCCATCGCTTCCACTGCTTCCAGTTCGGCAAGATCGGTCTTACAGCAGGCAAGGAATTTATTGTAGCGCTGAAGAAAGGAAGCGACCTCCGCTTCAAGATTATCGATTTTGAGCTGGCGGCTTTGCGCACGTCCTGACGTCGCTTTCTTACCAGATTCGTCTTTTTTCTCCACCAGCGGTACACAAGGTCCGTCGGCTGATCCTTTTCCCTGCGATGCCCGTAACTGTTGATCGGCCGGCCGTCCTTCGCAAAATTCCATGGGCGGTGCCGCCAATAATTCCGGCGCACGGGATAGAAAAGCAGCCAAGGAGAGCGCAACGGCCGCCAGCAGTACCTGTCCGCCTCTTTTGATGCTCGTCTGACTGAGATGAGCGGTAATGATCATGGTTGAAGTGTCGCCTTCGATCCCCGATCTGTCAAGAAATTGACGGGTCATCGCAGTGGTCCGTTTGATGATTCTCGACATCATCAATCCGCCTGCCACTATGCAGAGGAGGGCCTTCCTTTCCTCCTATTCCCATGGCACATGAGGCTGGGGACGACAGCATCGATCGGTAAAGGTGCAATGGGCCTCCCCAGACATCATTATTAAGGAATGCGAATAAGATGTCTGAACGAAGAAGTTCGGACGGTGAGATTTCTGGATCGGAACCAGTGCATAAGTCTCTGAATTTCTGTTGACAAGACTTTTGTCTAGAGTATACTCCGCCACAGAGTGGGAGAAAGTGGGTGAACCTGGAATCGGGAAATTTTCTGAATCATTGAGGCATGTTTCGGTCATGCCAAATGAGATTGTTTCTTGGCTAATGCCAGGTCCCGATGCAATCGTGCTGGATTGCACGGTGGGATATTGTGGGCACGCGGAAAGCATTCTGAAATCGAGTGCGCCCAGTGGCCGAGTGATTGGAATAGATCGTGATCCCCAGGCGATTCATGCGTGCGAAGTGGAGTCCGCTCGCTTCGGGGGACGGCTCCAGTTGGTCAGGGGACATTTTGTTGATTTGAAACGGCATCTCGCCGATCGTGGTGTCGCACAAGTGAGCGGCGTGCTGTTTGATCTCGGGGTTTCGTCTCCCCAACTTGATGAGCCCGCTCGCGGGTTCAGTTTTCGGGCTCCTGGCCCCCTTGACATGCGGATGGATCAGTCCGTCGGAAGAACCGCAGCGGAGATCGTCAACCATGCGGATGAAGCGGATCTGGCCAAGATGATCTTCGAGTTCGGAGAAGAGCGGTTCTCCCGGCGGATCGCGCGGGCAATCGTGCGAGACCGGACGCGAAAGCCGCTTGAAACGACCGAAGAACTGGTTGCGACCATCGAAGGCGCCGTTCCATCGTCATATCGGCGAGGCCGTCTCCACTGTGCGACGCGGACGTTTCAAGCGCTTCGCATCGCGGTCAATGAAGAGCTGGACTATCTGGAACCCGCATTGCGCGACGCCGCCGACGTGCTGAAGCCGGGAGGGCGGCTCTGCGTACTCTCATTCCACTCGCTTGAGGATCGCATCGTCAAACGGACATTCCGTTCGCTATCCGACGGACGCCTGACCATAAAAACGAAGAAACCCTTAAGGCCAACCGAGGAAGAGATGGCGCACAATCCACGGTCCAGAAGCGCGAAGCTTCGCGTCGCGGAACGAACTCACGAGGTGATGTGACTATGAAAGCAATCATGATGCTATTGGGGCTGGCGTTGGTCTTTCTCTTTGTCTGGGAGCGGGTAGACGTCGTTCGTCTTGGGTATCAGATCGAGCGATTGAAGGCCCAGAAGGTTCTGTTGGTGCGCGAGCGGGATCAGCTCCAGGTCAAGGTCTCGACACTTGCCGCTCCTGAGCGGATCGCCAGGGTGGCGACGGAGAAGCTCGGGCTGCTTCCGCCTCAGCAGGGCCAGGTTTTCCTGGTTCGTCAGCAGCAGGAGGCGCCGGTTCCTTCGTCGCCGGTTGTCGAGCAGATTCGAGTGGCACGCAACAATTAGCGGCTGGAGTTTGGGGAATAGTAATGGGCACGTTTTCCCGGAGACGGTACGTCACGCTGTGCCTGCTCCTCGTGGGGTTTTGCGGCATCCTGGCTCGGCTGGTATCTCTGCAAGTCCTGCAGGCTGCGGAACTGACCGCCAAGGCGGACCGGCAGCACCAGAAGAGCGTCACCTTTGAAGGTGCGAGAGGTTCGGTGACAGATCGCCACGGGAAGATGCTCGCAATGAATATGGAAGTGCCCTCGGTATTCGGGGTGCCGGCTGCACTGGAAAGTCCGTCTCGAACTGCGCGCTCCCTGTCCCCTGTTCTTCATGTGCGCCGCGATGAACTCGAGCGGAAATTGCGACAAGACAAAAGCTTCGTGTGGCTGGCCCGCAAAGTGGAGCCCGAACAGGGCCAACGCTTGGAGCGTTTGTCCTTGGATGGTATCGGCGTGGTCATGGAAGGGCGGCGCTTCTATCCCAAAGGTCCGCTGCTTTCGCACGTCCTCGGATTCGCCGGCATGGATGGGCAGGGGCTGGAGGGCTTGGAACACCGCTACGAAAACCAGCTCCACGGCGAGAAGCGGGTCACCATTCTCCAGCGTGACGCACTGGGCCGCACGGTTTTCCCAAAGGGATTGGCCGAGAACCCTCCGATTCCGGGCAGCGCGCTCACGTTGACCATCGATGAAGTTATTCAATACATCGCCGAAAAAGAGCTGGAAGATGCCGTCACCCACGCTCATGCCAAGGGGGGTGCCATTATCGTGATGGAACCTCAGACCGGCGCCATCCTGGCCATGGCGGTCAACCCGCGGTTCGATCCCAACGCCGTCGGCGCATTGACGCCGGATCGCTGGCGTAACCGCGCATTGACCGACGTATATGAGCCCGGCTCTACGATGAAGGTGATTCTCGCGGCGGCAGCTCTTGAAGAGAAGGTCATGATGCCCGAGACCATGATCTTCGGGGAGAACGGTCGAATGACCGTGGCCAATACGGTCATCCACGATCACGAGAAAATGGGGTGGATGACCTTTGCGCAAATGATTCAGAAATCCAGCAACATCGGCGCGGCAAAAACGGGGATGGCGTTGGGCGAACAGCGGCTCTATCGACATCTCCAGGCATTCGGATTCGGGCAGCGGACTGATATTGACCTGCCCGGTGAGGTCAGCGGCCTGCTCAAAACTCCTAAAGATTGGGGGCGTCGATCCCTGGCGTCGATTTCCATGGGGCAGGAAATCGGTGTGACTCCGTTGCAATTGGTATCTGCCATTTCGGCACTCGCCAATAACGGCGTCATGATGAAGCCCTATGTGGTGTCGGAGATCAGGGATGCGAAAGGTATGCTGCTGAAAGAGGTTATCCCCCAAGCGAAACGGCGGGTCGTATCCCCCGAAACCGCCAGGACCCTGACGTCGCTACTGGAAGGTGTCGTCACGAACGGCACCGGGACGAAAGCGGCCATCCCGGGCTTTCGCGTGGCCGGCAAGACCGGCACGGCCCAGAAGGTCGATCCGAAAACCGGAGCGTATTCGAATACGCTGCTGATTGCGTCGTTCGTCGGGTATGTGCCGGCCGATGCACCGAGGTTGGCGATCGCCGTCATTATCGATGAGCCTCAGGGGGAATCCTGGGGAGGGGTCGTTTCCGCTCCCGTGTTCCGGCGGGTGGGCGAACAGGTTCTGACGTATCTGGGCGTGTCGAGAGACGATCAGGTCAAGATCGCCTCCGCTGGGGCGTATGATTGATGGACGCGAGGATCCAGTCATGACGGTGGAGGACCTCGTCTCGGCGGCGCGCGGACAGATGGAGATCCTGGAGCAGCGCGGCGATCTGCGTGTGCCCATCGGCGTGGTGACGGATGATTCGAGGGCGGTGGTGCCCGGCAGTCTCTTCGTGGCGGTCAAGGGGGAACGGGTCGACGGACATGAATTCGTGGCGAAGGCATTGCACGATGGTGCGGCAGGGGTGATTGCGCAATCCCCCGTGGATACGGGGATCATTCCGCTCGTTCGCGTCGCCGATTCGCGAAAGGCGCTGGGCATCATCGGCAGCCGGTTCTATGGGGATCCGTCTTCGAGATTGACGATGGTCGGCGTCACAGGGACCAACGGTAAAACGACCACGACCTACTTGTGCAAGGCGCTCCTGGAAGGCATCGGGCGACAAGTCGGGTTGATCGGCACGGTTGCCTATCAGATTGGAGAGGAAGTCATCCCCGCCTCGCACACGACTCCTGGTGCGCTCACTTTGCAGGGGCTTTTGGCAAGAATGCTCAAGGCGGGATTGAATGCCGTGGCGATGGAAGTCTCTTCCCATGCATTGGCCCTGGACCGCACGGCCGGCTGCGAATACGACGTCGCGGTCTTCACCAATCTGACCCAGGATCATCTGGATTTTCATTCGACGATGGAAGAGTACTTTCAGAGCAAATTGAAACTCTTCACGGAGTTGGGTCGCGGCAGAAAATCAGGCCAGCGCGCGGTGGTCAACATGGACGATCCTCGAGGATCTCAGGTGCGTGCTGCGTGCCGAGTGCCAGTCTGGGGATACGGCATGACCGGAACCCCGGAAATCAAGGCCGAGCAGGTCAAGCTGTCTCTCAACGGTACGAATTTTATGGCCGCGACTCCGGCCGGGACGTTTCCCGTGGACAGTCGATTGGTGGGTGAACACAACGTCTACAACCTATTGGGAGCGATCGGTGTGGCGTTGCATGCCGGGGCGACCTGCGAACAAGTGCGCGAAGCGGTCACGCAGGTCAACAACGTTCCGGGACGGTTCGAACGGGTGTCGGCCGGTCAAGATTTTACCGTGGTCGTGGATTACGCCCATACGGAAGACGCGCTGAGACGATTGCTGGCGGCGGCGCATGAACTCAAGACCCATCGGATCATCACGGTATTCGGATGTGGCGGCGACCGTGATCGGGGAAAGCGTCCGAAGATGGGCCGCGCGGCAGTAGAATACAGCGACGTAGTCATCCTCACATCAGACAATCCACGCACCGAAGATCCTCTGGCCATTCTGCGCGAAGTTGAGGTGGGCGTCCATGAGGCGCTCCAGCGGCGCAAGGACGTGGAATATCATCTTATAGCCGACCGGCGCGATGCGATCGCGACGGCGGTTCGGATGGCTCGTTCCGGGGACATGATGCTTATCGCCGGCAAGGGCCACGAGGACTATCAAATCATCGGAACGACGAAGATTCATTTTGACGATCGCGAAGTCGCACGGGAAGCCATTCGGCACTTAAGGGATTGCGCGTGAACGTCCAGCACGACGGACGATGGAGGGATGGGGACCCGCCTATGGCGCTTTTTACGATCGAAGAGTTGCGGGAAGTCATCAGCGTCAAGGTCTTGGCTGGCGAGGCCGCGCCGTCGGCCAAGCGACGAATCAGAAATATCGGCACCGATTCGAGATCGATCGGGCGGGGGGATCTCTTCGTGGCCCTGCAGGGCGAACGGTTCGACGGCCACGAGTTTGTGGCCACGGCCTTCGCGCAAGGCGCCATCGGCGCCATCGTTCACGACCAATATCGTCCTCCCGTTTCCAAACGCCAGGACCGTCGGCCGGTCCCGTTTCTGCTGGGGGTTCGTGATCCGCTGTTTGCGTATCAGCAGTTGGCGATGCATCACCGGAGCCGGTTCGAGATTCCGGTCGTCGCCGTCACGGGCAGCAACGGCAAGACGACGACCAAGGAGATGACGGCCGCCGTGCTGGGGCATCGGTGGCGGACGTTGAAGACCGAGGGCAATTACAATAATCGGATCGGAGTTCCCCACACGTTATTCCGATTGACGAAGCGGCATCAAGCGGCGGTCATTGAAATGGGTGTGGACGCGCGCGGGCAGACCACGCGATTGTGCGAGATCGTCCGGCCGACGATCGGCATCATCACCAATATCGGGCCGGACCATCTGGAGTTCTTCGGAAGCATGGAAGGATCGGCCCAGGCTAAGGCGGAGCTGCTGGATCTGCTCTCCGCAGATGGCACGGCTGTGTTAAACGCCGACGATCCGTATTTCGACTATTTGGCGTCGCGTGCACGTTCCCGCGTCGTGTCGTTCGGCCTGTCGGACAAGGCCGATGTGCGCGCGACGCGTGTGACGTCCGATGTCAAGAGAGGAACCAAGTTCGACCTGCTGCTGCCGGGCAAGGGCCGTCCCATCGGCGTGACCATGAAGGTTCATGGCACCCACAATGTGCTCAACGCACTTGCCGCGGCCGCGACCGGTTTTGCATTGAATTTGTCGGGGGCCATCATTTCGGAAGGATTGGCCACGTTCCGTCCGGCCGCAATGCGTTCGCAGATCGTGGCGCACCATGGCGTCCAGATCATCAACGACTGCTACAACGCCAATCCCGCTTCAATGAAAGCCGCGATCGAGCTGCTGGCGACCTGGACGCCGTCACGGGCACGGGTGGCGGTGCTCGGGGACATGCTGGAACTGGGCACCCAAACCAAAGCGCTGCATCGCGAGGTCGGAGCGTATCTGGCCCGCCGCGACGTCTCCCGCTTGATTGCGTGCGGATCTTTGGGGCGGGAAATCGCCGAGGGAGCCAGGCAGGGCGGCATGTCCGGAACCGCCGTCGCCGAAGTCGGCGATGCGGTCGCCGCCGCCGATCTTCTCAGGGCTGAGGTCCGGCAGGGTGACGTGGTGCTGGTCAAAGCTTCACGCGGCATGAAGATGGAACAGGTCGTTCAGAGACTGACCGGTATGCGAGCGGTGACGAAAGAGGCTTCGTAGGAGTGCAGGTTCGCTCCTGTCGAAAGGGTGCATGCTCTACATCTGGCTGTATCCGTTTCATACGGAATATTCGTTTCTGAACGTGTTTCGGTATCTGAGTTTCCGCATCATCTATGCGGCGGTTACGGCCTTTCTTATCGCCTTCGTTCTGGCGCCGTGGCTGATCAGGAAATTGCAGGAGATCAAGCTCGGTCAGCAAATCCGTGACGATGGGCCCAAGCGGCATTTGGCGAAAAGCGGGACGCCCACCATGGGCGGATTGCTGATTATTTTTGCGGTGCTGCTGTCGACATTGCTCTGGGCCGACATCACTCGGCCGTATGTCTGGCTCGTGATGATCGCGACGCTGGGCTTTGGCGCTATCGGGTTTGCTGACGACTATCTGAAATTCATCAAGGCTCGCTCAAGAGGGTTGACGGCCGGGCAAAAGTTCAGCGCGCAGGTCGGTATTGCCCTCCTGATCGCAGTGGCACTCTATTTTACGCCGGGCTACACCACGAAGCTGAGCGTGCCGTTTTTTAAGAACATCATGCCGGACCTCGGCTGGTTTTATATCGTCTTCGTCGTCCTGGTGATCGTAGGGAGTTCCAACGCGGTCAATCTGACCGATGGGTTGGACGGGTTGGCCATCGGCCCTGTCATGATCGCATCCCTCGCCTATACCATCGTCGCGTATGTGGCCGGTCATCGGATCATGTCGGACTATCTCCTGATTCCACACATAGACGGAGCAGGAGAAATCGCGATATTCACGGCTGCGATCCTGGGATCGAGCTTGGGGTTTCTCTGGTTCAACGCGTATCCCGCCACCGTATTCATGGGCGACGTCGGTTCGTTGCCCCTCGGGGCGGCCCTCGGTACCGTGGCCGTGATCAGCAAGCATGAACTGCTGTTGCTCATGGTAGGCGGCGTCTTTGTCATCGAGGCGATTTCCGTCATCTTTCAAGTCCTGTCGTTCAAGTCTCGAGGTAAACGCATTTTTCTGATGGCGCCGATCCACCATCATTTCGAGATGAAGGGCTGGGAAGAGCCGAAAGTCGTGGTCCGTCTGTGGATCATCGCGATCCTTCTCGCGTTGCTGAGCCTGAGTACGTTGAAGCTGCGGTGAGTCTCATGGTGGGAGCCGATCAAACGAGTCTTGCGGGCGCGCGCGTCACGGTCATGGGATTAGCGCGCAGCGGCGTCGCGGCCTGCCGGCTGCTGCAGGAGGTCGGCGCTCGTGTCACCGTGTCGGACCGAAAGGAACCTGGCGAGCTTCAGTCGGCGCTCGGGGACATCGATCTCGGTGCCGTGCAGGTGACCGTCGGGCCGAGCTATGAATCGTCCCTCGAGGGAGCCGATCTGGTGGTCATCAGTCCCGGTGTGCCCTACCGGATGGAAGCACTTGAGCGCGTCCGCCGGCGTGGAGTTGGAGTGATCAGTGAGTTGGAATTGGCATCGCGGTTCCTCGCTGCACCGATGCTGGCCGTGACCGGAACGAACGGCAAGAGCACGACCGTGACCTTGATCGGGAAAATACTCGCGGAACAGGGCAAACGTGTGTTCGTCGGAGGGAATCTCGGCACGGCTCTCAGCGATGCGGCATGGGCGGCCGTGAAAGCGAAAAAGGAAGGGCGTGCGGATCCCTTCGATTATCTGGTCGTGGAAGTCTCGAGCTTTCAGTTGGAGACAGTCGATCGATTCCATCCGTGGATCGCGGGCATCCTCAACGTCACCGTCGATCATCAGGATCGCTACGATTCCTTGGACGATTACCTCGAGGCGAAAGCCAGAATTTTCGAGAATCAATCGCCGGAGGATTATGCGCTCCTCAATCTGGATGATCCCAGGGTTTCGAGGCTCGGAGGGCGGATCCGTTCTCGCCGCATCGGCTTCACCAGAGCGGGAACGCTCGGCCTGGGTGCCGACCAGGGGACCTTTCTAGACGGCGACACCATCGTGACGACGGTGACCGGTTCGCGCCAGACGATTTGCCGGACGAGAGAAATTCGGATGTTGGGAAGCCACAATGTGGAAAATGTCATGGCGGCGTCGACCTATGCCGCGCTGTGCGGCTGTTCGCCCGATGTCATCAGGAAAACCGTGACGGCCTTTCCCGGTCTCGAGCACGCATTGGAATTTGTCCGCGAACGCCGCGGCGTCCGCTTCGTCAATGATTCGAAGGGAACGAACGTCGATGCCACGCTGAAGGCGCTTGAGGGCATCGATCATCCAATTTGGTTGATCGCCGGGGGCCGTGACAAAGGGGGGGATTTCTCGCGCCTCACCGACGCCGTCCGGCGACGAGTCACGCACGCGATTCTTATCGGGGAGGCGGCGCCGGTTCTCCGGCAAGCCTGGCACGGCGCGGTGAAGATGAGCGAGGCCGGTTCCCTGCGTGAGGCCGTCCAATATGCGGCACGGGAATCCTCGGCCGGCGATGTCGTCCTGCTTTCGCCAGCCTGCGCCAGCTTCGACATGTTCAGGGACTATCAAGACCGGGGCCGCCAATTCAAGGAAGTCGTTCTGTCCTTACCGGCCTAGTGGGCACGACTTGGGAGGAGTGAAACAACACGATGGCATCGCGGTCTGCGGGGACGTTGTCGTTGCCATGGCAGGCAGCCGGCCAACGGTCGGCAAAGCAGCGTGTGCCCATGGATCACACCCTGCTGGTTGTGACCCTCACCTTGGCATTGGTGGGCTTGGTCATGGTGTTCAGTGCCAGCGCGATTATGGCGGCAAACCGTTTCCAGGATCCGGAGTTTTTTCTCAAGCGTCAGGTCGCCTGGCTTGGGATGGGTGTGCTCATGATGCACGCGATGTCGCGCGTCGACTACCTGCTGTGGAAGAAGCTGGCGATTCCCATCCTGATTTGTATGGTCTTGCTGCTGATCGTCGTGCTGATTCCGGGAGTCGGCGTCGTGACAAAGGGGGCGAGGCGGTGGCTCCGGGCCGGACCAATTTCGATGCAGCCGGCGGAAATGGTCAAGCTCACGGCCGTCATCTATTTGGCCTACTATCTGACGAAGAAGAAGGACAAGATCGCCCTATTTGGCTCGGGATTGTTGCCGGTACTGATCGTGATGGGGATTCTGAGCGGTCTTGTGTTGCTTCAGCCCGATTTAGGGACGGTCGTTGTCATGGGATTGGTGGCTGTTGGACTGCTGTTTCTCGGCGGGGCCAAGGTGTCCCATCTGGCCAGTCTGGCACTCTGCGCGGTCCCGGTGATGGCCGCCCTTGTGCTGGGGTCGAGCTATCGACGGCAGCGATTGATGACGTTCCTGGCTCCGTGGAAAGACGCATCGGATGCGGGCTTCCAAATCACCCAGTCGTTCCTGGCCTTCGGCAGCGGCGGGCCGTTCGGCGTGGGTTTGGGCGAAGGAAAGCAGAAGCTGTTTTTCCTTCCGGAAGCTCATACGGATTTCGTCCTCGCCCTCGTCGGAGAGGAATTGGGGCTGGCCGGGACGGCGACCGTCATCCTGTTGTTTGCGGTCTTTGTGTGGCGAGGCTTTGTGATCGCCGCCCGGGCCCGCGCTCCGTTCGGCAGGTTTCTCGGCCTGGGTATTACCCTTTTGATCGGGATTCAGGCGCTGGTCAATGCCGCGGTCGCGACCGGCATGCTGCCGACAAAGGGATTGACCTTGCCGTTCGTGAGCTACGGCGGATCATCGCTGATCGTGAATTTTGTCGGCGTGGGCATCCTGTTGAGTATTTCCCGGGATCGCCATGCCGGAGGCAGCAAAGGCGGGCGTGGTGAGTTGGATCACTGATGATGATCGTCATTGCGGCGGGGGGAACGGGCGGCCATCTATATCCGGCCGTCGCGCTGGCGCAGGAATTTCTCCGGCGCGATCCTGCCGTGCGGGTGCTGTTTGTGGGAACGGCGCGGGGGTTGGAATCCAAGGTGCTGGCGCACGAAGGCTTCGAATTGGCATTGATCAGCGCCAAGCCGGTCATGGGGACCGGCCCGGTCGGCATACTGAAAGGCCTGGCCGCGATGCCGCTGAGTTTTTGGCAATGCCTCAAGATTCTCCGCAGCCGGCGGGCGAGTTTGGTGATCGGAGTCGGAGGATATACCAGTCCCATGATGGTGGCCGCGGCGGCCGCGGCCGGAGTGGCGCGCGTGATTCTTGAACCCAACGCGAATCCGGGTATGGCGAATAAGGCGGTCGGTCCGTTCGCGCAACGGATCTTTGTTGCATTCGAGTCGGCGGCCCAGAGGTTCGACCGGGCAAAAGTCCGCGTCGTGGGTACACCCATACGGCGCGCGTTTATCCAGGCCGCGCTCGCGGGTTCCGGAACGAGCCGCACGCCGGGAGAGTTCCGGCTCTTGATATTCGGCGGCAGTCAGGGGGCGAAAGCGATCAACAGCGCCGTCATCGAGGGCCTTCGGACGGTGCGGGACGCGCAGGCCCGCCTGGCCATTACGCACCAGACCGGCGAGGCCGACCATGCACGCGTAACGGAAGCGTATCGTCAAGCCGGAATCTCGGCCTCGGTTGTGCCCTTCATCTATGACATGCCGGCCGCGATTACGGGGGCGGATCTTGTGGTGGCGCGGGCCGGCGCCATGACTGTGGCGGAGTTGACGACGTGCGGGAAGCCGGCCGTTCTGATCCCTCTGCCGACGGCCATTTATGATCACCAGACCAAGAACGCACAAGTGATGGAGGCTGCCGGTGCCGCCGTGCTGCTGCCGCAGAGTGAACTCACGGGCAAGACGTTGGCACAGCTCATCGGCTCATTGGCCGGAGATTCCGGACGGCTGGCTGCCATGGCGGCGGCGAGCCTGTCGTTGAGACGAACCGACGCGGCCGAAGCGATCGTCCGCGAATGCTACGCACTCGTAGGAGGTGGGCATGACAAGCGTCAGTCTCTTGGAGCGGGGGCACTTTGATGGTACCGGACAGCGAAACGGACATGGATTCAATCCATCGCAGCCGATCAGCGGCTTGAGGCGGGCACCGATGTTCAGAAAAACGCAACAGATTCATCTCGTGGGAATCGGCGGAGCAGGCATGAGCGGGATCGCCGAAGTCCTGCTCACGCTCGGTTACAAAGTCACCGGCTCGGATCTTCAGGCCTCCGACACCACGCGGCGCCTGGAAGAATTGGGCGGGCGCATTTTCATCGGCCATGAGGAGTCCAACGTAGGCGACGCGCAAGTCGTCGTCATTTCGTCCGCGGTCTCTCCCGTGAACCCGGAGGTCATTTTCGCCAAGGCGAAACAGGTTCCGGTGATCCCGCGGGCGGAGATGCTGGCCGAGCTGATGCGACTGAAGTTCGGCGTCGCGATCGCCGGGGCTCACGGCAAGACCACGACTACGTCGATGGTGGCCAACGTGCTCGCGCAGGGCGGGCTGGATCCCACGATGGTCATCGGCGGCAAGGTCAACGCGCTGGGAAGCCATGCGCGACTGGGGCGAGGCGATCTGTTGGTGGCGGAGGCGGACGAAAGCGACGGCTCGTTTCTGCGCTTGTCGCCGACCGTCGTCGCGGTGACGAACCTGGATAGGGAGCATCTCGATCACTACGGCAGCATGGAACGGATCAACGAAAGCTTTCTCGAGTTCATCAATAAAGTGCCGTTCTACGGCCTTGCAGTCCTGTGCGCCGACGACGACCGCCTTCGAGCCTTGTTCCCCAAGATCGTGAAGCGGTACCAAACCTATGGGTTGCGGGAGATCGACGGGATCTCGCCGGATTTCCGTGCGACCGACATCAGTCTCAAGCAATGGGGGGCAGAATTTCGCGCCTTCTACAGGGGACGCAACCTCGGCCCGTTCCGTCTCTCGATCCCGGGCATCCATAACGTCTCGAATGCCCTGGCGGCGATCGCCATCGGGATTGAGTTGGACGTGCCGACCGACTTGATCCGCAAGGCGCTGGCCGCCTTTACAGGGGTTGAGCGGCGGTTCCACTTGCGGGGAGAAGCCGGCGGGATCATGGTCGTGGACGACTACGGCCATCATCCGACGGAAATCAAAGCCACGCTGGCCGCGGCCAAACAGGGATGGACCGACCGGCGCCTGATCGTCCTTTTTCAACCGCATCGCTATACGAGGACCAGGGATCTTCTTGAGGATTTTTCGCGCGCCTTCACTGATGCGGACCGGGTGTTTCTGACGGACATCTATGCCGCCAGTGAACAGCCGATTCCGGGAGTCTCCGGGGCCAGATTGGCCGAAGCGATTCGGGCGACCGGTCATCAGTCCGTAACCTTCGTGGAACGGAAAGAGGATCTGGTGGATCAGGTGTTTCCGGAGATCAAGCCCGGAGACCTGGTGTTGACGCTCGGTGCCGGAGATATTTGGAAGTCGGGACCCGCGTTGCTGGCGAGGCTGGCTCCCGGTACGTGACACGATGAATCGCGCTGGATCTCGGAGAAGGACGAAACATGCCGGCACGAAATTTCGGAAGACGGACATCCTGGCGGCCGTCGCGGGGATCAGGGGCGCGGTGCGCTTCGATGCGCCATTGGATTCCTACACGTCGTTCAAGATCGGAGGGCCGGCCGATGTCGTCGTCGAACCGGCGGATGTGGAAGATATCCGTCGCTTGGTTACGCAGGCGCGCGCGCGAGGGGTGCCGCTCTTTGTCGTGGGCGGCACGAACCTGTTGATCCGTGACCGCGGCATCCGCGGAATCGTGGTGCACTTGGGAAAGCTGCGTGCGATCAGGGAAGAACCGGGGGAAATATTGTATGCGGATGGCGGCGCGGGAATGCCGACTTTGATCGGCTATGCCGTCCGGCGGGCTCTCGCCGGACTCGAATGGGCGGCGGGCATTCCGGGCACCGTCGCAGGGTGCGTCGTAATGAATGCTGGAACGAGGTTGGGGGAGATGAAGGATGCGTTGAAGGCCGTACGCCTCGTGACCGCATCGGGCGTGGTTCGCGACATTCCGGCGTCGGCGATCCCCTTTGAGTACCGGCGCGCCAGGCTGCCCAAAGGGATCGTGGTCGGCGTGTGGCTGCAATTGCGCAAGGGGATCAAGAAAGACATTGAACGGGTGGTCAAAGAGTATCTCCATTATCGGCGAGATACGCAGCCGCTTACGCTGCCCAGCGCCGGGTGTGTCTTCAAGAATCCGATCAATGATTCTGCCGGCCGCTTGATTGAGACGCTGAAACTCAAAGGGTTGCGCGTGGGCGATGCAGAGGTGTCGACCAGACACGGGAATTTCATCGTGAATCGCGGGCACGCTCGTGCCGCCGACGTCGTTGCCTTGATCGGCAAGGTCCGGCGGGCGATCAAACGCCAGGCCGGCGTGCGGCTGGATCTCGAACTCCGGATTGTCGGAGAGGCCGGACGGTGAGCGTTCAGGATTTCACAGCCGGGCGGCGACGGGAACACCCGACAAGCGCCGACTGAAGAGCGAACGAGATGGCACGACGTTCTTTGCTAACCAATCTGCGGGTCGGAGTCTTGATGGGAGGGCAGTCCTCCGAACGGGAGGTGTCGCTCCGCACCGGTTCGGCCGTTCATCGCGCTCTTTGTCGAAGAGGATATGACGCCGTCGCGATCGACGTCGGCCCCGCCTTGAGCCGGGATCTTCAGAGGCATCGAATTGCCTTGGCGTTCTTGGCCTTGCACGGGCCTGGAGGGGAAGACGGGTCCATTCAAGGGTTTCTGGAAACTCTCGGCATTCCGTATACGGGATCGGGTGTTCAGTCCAGCTCCGTCGGCATGCATAAAGTCACGACCAAGACGATTCTCGCGGCGTACGATGTTCCGGTTCCGCCCGGGCTGGTGGTGAAACGCGGCCAGATCGTGTCCGAAAGCAGAACCCTTCGGGCAGCGAAACTGCGATGGCCCGTCGTTGTGAAGCCGGCATCCGAAGGATCGACGATCGGTGTGACCATCGTGAAGGAACGAGCACAATGGAAGAAGGCCCTGGCGCTGGCCCATCGCTATGACCGAGACGCGGTGGTCGAAGCCTACATTCCCGGCCATGAAGTCACGGTCTCATTGCTCGGCCGTGGCGGCCGGGCACCGCTCGTGTTGCCGGCGGTCGAGATCGTCGCGCCGGGCGGCTTTTATGACTACTCCGCCAAGTATGAAAAGGGAAAGACCCGTTATCTCTGTCCGGCGCCGTTGCCGGCGGGCGTGACGAAGGAGATCCGCGCGCAGGCGTTGCGGGCGTATGAGGTTCTCGATTGTGCAGGAGCGATCCGCGTCGATTTTCGTATTACGCCACGCGGGCGTCCCTACGTATTGGAGGTCAATACGGCGCCTGGCATGACTGAAACGAGCCTACTTCCGATGGCCGCCGCCCAAGCCGGTATCGGTTACGAAGAGTTGACGGAACGGATCTTGGAATCGGCCGTGGCACGCATGTCTTCTCATCGACCGACGGGAAGGAGCAGGCGGTCATGATTCGGTGGTTCCGGAAAAAGAAAGTCGGAGAGCCGGCTTACCGGCAAAACAGTTGGAAAGGGTCGCGCGGCTTGATCGAGATCGATCGCCGGCAACGACGCTGGGCGCGCGTCAGGCCGACCTGGAATCCAAAAATGCGAATCGCGGCGTGGGCGGCTGGTTTGACGATGGGCGTATGGGCCGTGATCGTGGGGGCGAGCCACCTTGCGCCGATCATCGAACATGGCCTGGAAATCCGCGAGATTCAAATCCAGGGCGTCCACCATGTGGCACGCGAGGAGGTACTTCAACGATTGGCGCTGAAGAACGGAACATCGCTGCATCGGATCAGCTTGCCATTTTTGGCTGAGCGACTGCGGACGATCGCCTGGATCAAGGAAGCCACGTTGGAGCGACTGCCACTGCACACCCTGAGGGTCACCGTCGTGGAGCGGCAGCCGGCTGCGATTGCGCGAGTGGGATCTGAATTCTTGCTGTTGGACGAAGAAGGAGTCGTATTGACACGTCTGGGTGATCAGGACCAACCGTCGCTCCCGCTGGTCATCGGTGCGACTCAGAAGATCCTGTTACAAGGCGAGTCCGGATTGCGTCGGACTGTGCAGGCGTCGATCGAATTGGCCAGGACGATGGCGCATACCGTCGAAGGACGCGTGGAGATCGACGTCTCCGACCCGCTGAATCTGGTCGCGTCGGCCAAGGGCATGCGCTTTCAGTTCGGCCATGATGCCTTGCTGGATCAGTGGAATCGCTTTCGCATGGTGAAGGCCGTGTTCAAGCCCGGCACGCTGGACGGCCGGAAGCGTGAGCTCGGTGAAGTGGATCTGCGGTACGACAATCGCGTCATCGTGCGGGAAAGGGGGTAAGGCTGTGGCGAAGCGGGATCAAATTCTCGTGGGGTTGGACATCGGGACCACGAAGATCTGCGCCATTGTCTCGGAGATTACCGACGATGGGGCCCTCAGCATCATCGGTGTAGGGTCGAGCCCTTCCCGAGGCCTCCGCAAAGGCGTGGTGGTGGACATTGAGAGCACGGTGGAATCGATCAAGAAGGCGGTGGAAGAGGCGGAACTCATGGCGGCGGTCCAAATCAATTCCGTCTATACCGGTATCGCGGGCAGTCACATTTCCGCGGAAAATTGCAAAGGCGTGGTGGCGCTGAAGAAAGCCGAGGTGACTCGCGACGACGTGCAGCGCGCCATCGAAAGCGCCAGAACGCTCGCCGTGATTCCTCACGAGCGCCGGATCCTTCACGTGCTGCCGAGAGAATTCATGGTGGACGGTCAGGAGGGGGTTCGCGAACCGTTGGGACTTTCCGGCAATCGGCTCGAAGTCAATGTGCATGTCATTACAGGTGCGGTAACGTCCGCTCAGAACATTATCAAGAGCGTCAACCGCGCGGGTCTCGACGTCGTGGACATTATCCTGCAGCCGCTGGCTTCCAGCGAGGCCGTCCTGAGCCAGGAGGAACGGGATCTCGGCGTGGCCATGGTCGACCTTGGCGGCGGGACGACCGATCTCGCGATCTTTCTCGACGGCAGCATCCGGCATTCTGCCGTGCTTCCCATCGGAGGACAGAATCTCACCAAAGACTTGGCGATCGGCCTACTGACATCGCAAACGGAGGCGGAAAAGATCAAGGTTCAGTATGGGTTGGCCCGCACGGATCTTGTGCACGGTCATGAGCGTGTGGAAGTTCCTTCCGTAGGGGACCGGCCGGCCCGGACATTTTCGCGCCGCGACATCGCGGAAATTCTCGAGCCTCGAGTCGATGAAATGTTCGAACTGGTTCGCCGCGAGATCGCTCGGGCCGGCTATGAAGGCATGCTGGGAGCCGGGGTGGTCATCACAGGTGGAACCTCGCTGCTGGACGGGATGCCCGATGCGGCCGAGCACGTCCTCAATCTGCCGGCGCGTCGCGGCGTGCCGGGCGGCGTCGGCGGCCTTCGCGACATCGTGAGCAACCCCATGCACGCGACCGGCGTGGGACTGCTGATGCACGCGCGGCGGCATACCGAGGAACTGGCAGCCGCGGGCATGCGCAACGGGCGTCCGCTCAGCCGGGTATTCGATCGGATGAAGTCCTGGATGTTTGAGTTCTTTTAACGTTCGCGTGCGGTGCAATGCCGCACGCGGTTAGCCCAAGGGAGGTGCCCTGATGTTCTCATTTCAAGAAGATGTCCTCTCCCCCGTCCGGATCAAAGTCATCGGGGTCGGGGGAGCGGGATGCAATGCGGTCAATACCATGATTGCATCGGGGCTGGCGCGCGTCGATTTCATCGCCGCAAATACCGATTTGCAGGCGCTTGACCGTTCGCGGGCTGCCTATAAGGTTCAGTTGGGGCCCGAGAGGACCCGTGGCCTGGGAGCCGGCGCCAAGCCGGAAATCGGGAAAGAGTCGGCTTTGGAGAGCAAAGACCAAGTGCGTGAATGCCTGGAAGGAGCGGACATGGTTTTCGTGACCGCCGGCATGGGCGGCGGAACGGGGACCGGTGCGGCACCGATCGTCGCCAGCATCGCCAGGGAGTTGGGCATTCTGACCGTGGGAGTGGTGACGAAGCCGTTCCAATATGAGGGACACCGGCGGATGTTGCACGCCGATGAAGGGCTCAGGGACTTGAGGCGTCACGTCGACACCCTGTTGGTGATTCCGAACCAGCGACTCCTCGGTATCGTCGACAAGACGACGCCGCTGCTTGAGGCGTTCAAGGTGGCCGACGATGTCTTGAGGCAGGCGATTCAAGGAATTGCAGATGTGATCACCACGACCGGCCATGTGAACGTCGATTTTGCCGACGTCCGCACCATCATGTCGCATACCGGCCGAGCCGTGATGGGCATGGGAGTGTCGCGTGGTACCAATCGGGCGATCGAGGCTGCTCAGAAGGCCATCTGCAGCCCATTGCTGGAAGAAGGAAGCGTCGAGGGCGCCAGAGGCGTGCTGCTGAACATCACGGGCGGCCCCAACATGTCGCTGCACGAAATCGAAGAGGCCGCCTCGATCATCCAGCAGACCGCGGATCAGGAAGCGAATATCATCGTCGGACAAGTCATTAACCCCGATATGGGAGACGATCTGGTGGTGACGGTCATTGCGACCGGATTCGAGCGCGAAGAGCAACCGGCGACCGTGCCGGTGGGAGCGGCCCGTGCATCACGGACGACTCCACAGGCGATGAACGGCGTTGGGATTGCCGTGGCGGACCGGCATCACAAGGATATCGACCGACCGACGTTCTTGCGCCGCAGCGAGCTCGTCCAATCGGTGGATCGGGCCGCCCTGCCGGGCGAGGACGAGTGGGACGTGCCGACGTTTTTGAGAAAACAAGCGGATTGATCGGGAAAGGGCTGCTCGGTGCACACGAACCTTCCGGTCATCACCGTGCCGGCGTTCGCCTCCTCGCGGGACGGCGTCCGGCATTTTTTCGGCACGCGGCGGCATGCCGACAGCCTGGCGCTTGCGATCGGTGTGCCGGCTGCGGCTGCCGGGTCTCGCGGTAAGGGATGGCTATTATCCGTCAAGCAAGTCCATGGCACCGACGCATTGGTTCTCGACAGACCGTTGATCGAAGGTGACCGATTCGATGGGGGATGGGATGCATTGGTTACGGATCAGCCGGGAGTCACCGTGACGGTGCGGACGGCCGATTGTGTACCGGTTCTGATCTATGACCGACGCCGCCGGGCGGTCGCGGCCGTTCATGCTGGCTGGCGTGGTGCGGTGGCTGAGATCGTACCCAAGACGATTGACCTGCTCATGGCACGGTTTCACGTGATGTCCGAGGATCTCCGCGTCAGCATCGGACCTTCGGCCGGACCCTGTTGCTATGAAGTCGATGAGCCGGTCTTGAGCGCGTTGCGACGGCAGATGCCGGAATGGGAGTCCGTCGTTCGGAACGCCGGAGAGGGGCGGGCGCAGTTGGATCTCAAGACGTTGATTCGCAGGCAGGTGGAACGAATCGGCGTTGCGCCGCTCCACGTCACCTCCGTCAATTTGTGCACGATCTGTCACGACGACCTGTTTTACTCGTATCGACGGGAAGGGCGAGTGAACGGCACCATGGTCAGCGGCATCATGTTGATGCCGCGCCGTTAAGGGCTTCACCCGCGCATGGCCGGTAGTGTGTCCGCTGGAGTGCGGGCTTCTTGCGTATGGATGTGCGGACGGCCGATTCAATTGCAGACCGTCTCAGGATCGTGATGGATCGCATCAGGCAGACCGCCTTGGCCGTCGGGCGTGACCCGAACGGCATCCGTCTGGTGGGGGCCACGAAAAAGGTTTCCGCTGAGCGCGTTCGTGAAGCCGTTGCAGCAGGATTGCGCGTGGCGGGAGAGAATCGGCTGCAGGAGGCGATTCCCAAGATCCAGGCACTCCGCGACGAGCCGCTCCGGTGGCATTTCATCGGGCACCTGCAACGTCGCAAGGTCCGCGACGTCGTGGCGCGGTTCGAGGTCATTCATTCGGTGGACACTTTGGAACTGGCGTCGGAAATCGACCGACGGGCTCAGGCAGCCGCGATTCGCCAAGATGTCCTGCTGGAGGTCAATGTGGCCGGTGAGTCGACGAAGGCCGGATTCTCTCCGCATCAGCTTGAGGAGCAATTCGCACAATTCTCAGGACTGACGCACCTTCGTATCCGTGGACTGATGACGATTCCACCGCCGGTCGACGATCCGGAACAGGCGAGGATCCACTTCCGTACCCTCCGCGAGCTGGCCGGACGTTTGTCGGCCCTGGCTGTTCCCGAGGTGGCGATGACGGAGCTTTCGATGGGCATGTCGAGCGACTATGAGGTGGCGGTGGAAGAAGGGGCGACACTCGTCCGGGTCGGAACGGCGATTTTCGGGAGGCGGGATGCCTGATCCTGTCATATCGGTCGGCTTCGTCGGCGGCGGGCAGATGGCAGAGGCCATTGTCGGTGGGATGCTTGGTGCCAAGCTGTGCTCCCCTCAAGGGCTATGGGCGACCGATCCCGTCGCTGCAAGACGCGACCAGCTGAAAACTCTGTTCGGTATTCGCGTGGGTGAAGACAACCGCGCGTTGACGGAGTGGGCCGATCTGGTCATTCTGGCCGTCAAGCCACAAGTGCTTCCCGGCGTGTTGAAGGAGATCGGCTCCTTCCTTGCCGGCAAGCTGGTTGTTTCGATCGTCGCCGGCCTGCCGATTCGGGTGATTGCCGAACGGGCGCCGGGTGTCAGAGGGATCATCCGTGCCATGCCCAATCAGCCGGTGTTCGTGCGTGAAGGCATGACGGCGCTGACGGGTGGCCATGCCGCGCCCGCCGCCGATTTGAGTTTTGTGCGCGCGATGTTCGAAGCGGTAGGTCGGGTCGTGGAGGTGGATGAACGGCTAATGGATGCGGTGACCGGTCTCAGCGGAAGCGGTCCGGCATACGTGTTCCAAGCCATCGAGGCCTTGGCCGACGGGGGTGTAAAAATGGGATTGCCACGGCGCACCGCGGACCTATTGGCCGCGCAGACCGTGTTCGGCGCCGCGCGGATGGTACTGGAATCCCGTGAGCATCCGGCGAGCCTCAAAGACCGCGTGGCGTCACCCGGCGGGACGACGATTGCGGGCCTGCATCGGCTTGAACAGGGCGGCTTCCGTGCTACACTGATGGGGGCCGTCGAGGCGGCTACGAAGCGATCGGAAGAATTGGGACGCTGATGTTCGTCGGAGGCAACATCCTACAGGCGGTCGCGACCGTGTTGGATACGGTTCTCTGGCTGTATATGTGGGTCATCATCGCCAGGGCCCTGATCTCGTGGGTGAATCCGGATCCCTGGAACCCGATCGTGCAATTTCTCACGCGTGCGACCGAGCCGGTATTGGCCCCCATTCGCCGCTGGGTGGGGTGGCGGATGGGCATCGATCTGTCTCCTATAATCGCCATCCTTGCGATCACATTCCTGCAGCTGGCATTGGTCCAGACGCTCCGCGATATTGCCGTCCGGTTGAACTGAATCGGTCAAGGGGGACGCCATGAAGATCACGCCGCTCGACATCCAGCAGATGGTGTTTAAGACCAGTTTCAGAGGTTACGACAAGGAAGAGGTCAACCGCTTTCTGGAAGAGATCGCGGAAACCGTCGAGTTGTTGAATCGAGACAACGCGGTACAGCGGGAGAAGATCGTCCTCCTTGAGCAGCAGATCACCGAACTTAAACGGACGGAAGTCACGCTGTCGAACACGCTGGTGTCCGCTCAATCACTCGCCGAGGACGTGAAGCGCAGCGCCCAGCGTGAATCCGATCTCGTCATCAAGGAAGCGGAACTCAAGGCGGGGGAAATGATCCGGCAGGCGCGGGTGGAGTTGCACAACACTCAGCGGGATCTGACGGCGCTTCAAAAGCAACGGCTCCTGATGGTGGAGCGGCTTCGCGCGACACTCCGCACGTTCGAGCGGATGTTGGAAGTCGAAGAGCAGGAAGCGTTCAGTGACGCGGCCTCCACGTCGGAGAACAAGCTCGAAGGACAGTCGAGTCAGGCGTTGTGATCCTCGGCGCAATCTCCGGAGCGCCCGGTCGCTCGGACATTATCCGCTCCTTCCAAAGGCTCTCATTTCCATACCGCGTATGAGTTTGCCCTCTGCGATTCATGCGGAACTGCGATCCGCCGTGAACGACGGCGTATTTCCGGGTGCCGTTGTGGCGGTTCGGCTGCGGGGACAGGCGCCCTGTCTTGCCGCGGCGGGACGGCTGTCTTCGGAATCCGATAGCCAGCCGGTGGAAGTCTCCACCCTCTACGATCTCGCGTCGCTGACCAAACCGCTGGTGACCGTCACCTCGATCCTGCTGCTTGCGCAACAGGCCGGACTTTGCCTCGATGATCCAATTGAAAAAAGCCTGCCGGAGCTTGCGCGCAGCGCCGTGGGACGAGCCCCATTGAGCGATCTGCTGGCGCACAGTTCAGGTCTTCCCGGATGGCGGCCGTTGTATGAAAAATTGTATGGAGACACCCCAGTGACGGACCCCGCGTCTCAGGGTATCGATCCGGCAGCCGCACGATCCGCGGTGCTGAATCTGATTCGCGATGAACCGGCGGTCTATGTCAGAGGGACGAGGAGCCTGTATAGCGATCTGGGATTCATCCTTCTCGGATTTCTCATTGAACGGACGACGGGGGTTTTATTGGACGAGTGGTATCGTCGTGCAGTGACGGATCCCCTCGGGGCAGTGTCGTTGCTGTTTGCTCCCGTCTCCGGAATGGGCATCTCGAGCGATCCGTCCGCGGGTAAAGCCGCGGGGATTGCACCGACCGAGTACGATTCCTGGCGGCAGAGATTGCTGAGGGGAGAAGTCCATGACGAGAATGCCGCGGCTCTGGGAGGGATCGCGGGCCATGCAGGGCTTTTCGGAACGGCCGAAGGCGTCCTTGCCGTTTCCGGAGCGTGGTTGGATGCCTACCACGGCAATGACCGCTTCTTCTCCCCGGACCTGGTTCGCCGGTTTGTGACCCGGCAGACTAACGTTCCGCAATCCAGTTGGGCGCTGGGGTGGGATACCCCGTCCGTGCCGTCGTCTTCAGGCAGCTATTTCTCGGAATGTTCCTTTGGGCATCTCGGATACACCGGCACCTCGGTCTGGGTGGATCCGACTCGAAAGCTCGAGGTCGTAATCCTGTCGAACCGTGTGCATCCAAGCAGACGAAACGAGAAGATTCGGGAGTTTCGCCCGCGTCTTCACGATTTGATCATTCGGGAGTTCGCGTTGTTCGAGAAAGGTCAGGCCGGATCGGGATAGTCGGTCCAGGTTTCTTTTTCGGCGAGGTACTTCGTTCCTTTGAAGTTCGCCCGCGTTCTGAGCCGCCGAAAACCCAGCCGAGAAAGTTTCTCGATCAGTTCCTTCACGGCCGCGGCGATGGTCGGGTGAGACTGCCCTTCGACGGTCAGGGCTTCATACATCACTTTGGCGGCATATCCGGACGTCGTGCGATTGACGAGAATAGCGCGGTTAAAGTAACGGTCGCTGGGATCGACCCCCTCGAGTTGATGCTTCTCGACGAGTCCGTCTTTTTTGAAGAGTGACGTGAGAGAATTCATGAACTCTCCATAGATACCGATGTGCCGCCGCCAGGCCGCAGTATAGGGAAGGTCTCGGCGGACTGCAAGACATTGACAACCCCAAACGCCCCTCCTATCCTTTTGATTCGACTGCGCAAGACGAGGCGTTCCGACCCCGTATGAATATTCCCAACAGTTTGACTCTGCTGCGCATTCTCTTGATCCCCGTGTATATCGGCCTGCTCGTCTATGAGGAATTCGATCAGGCTCTGTTGGTGTTGCTGGCGGCAGGAGTCACCGACGCGCTCGACGGCACCATCGCCAGGGCCGCCAATCAGAAAACCCGCCTCGGAGCTTTCCTCGACCCTCTGGCCGACAAACTGCTGTTGACGTCCGGATTCATCACACTATCGACGATTCATCTCATACCCTCGTGGGTCACCATCCTCGTGGTCAGCCGAGACGTGATGCTTTTGCTGGGCACCGCGGTTGCGCAGCTGACAGAGACGGAGATCGATATCACGCCGACCTTTCTCGGAAAAGGCACGACGTTCCTGCAGCTCTCCTATGTCCTTCTGGTGATTTTCTTGAGTTCCCGCCAGATTGATCTGCAGTACCTTCACCCCTTGCTCTTCGGCATGGCGGCATTCACGCTGCTCTCAGGATTTCACTACCTCTATCGTGGCTATCGACGGGCCGGTTCCGTCGGCCTGTAACCTGTCTTCCTGCTTGTCGGACGGAACACCTGCACTCGGCTATGCGTGGAACCTGCATTTGTTTGACAGGTTTTGGGGTCGTCAGTAGACTCGCTCGATAGAACCGTTGTTTCCGCAAGTTCGCTTCCGCACACACGTAGCAAGTGGAGTGATCTATGGCGACCTTCGCATATGTCGGGCGCTCCCGGTCCGGTGCCGTCAGGAAAGGCGAGCTTTCCGCCAAGAACCGTGACGAAGCCGTCGATCAGCTCCGCAAACAAAGCATCGTCGTCACCAGTCTCGATGAAAAGGCCGGAAAATCCGGATTCAACCTCAGCTTCGGGAACGGCCTGACCGACAAAGATCTTGTGGTTTTTACCCGTCAGTTTGGCACGATGATCAACGCCGGGCTTCCGCTGGTGCAGTGTCTGGAAATTCTCTCCACGCAATCGGAAAACAAGGCCCTGCGCGAGTCGGTCGGGGAGGTCAAGGTGCAGGTTGAGGCGGGTTCTACGTTTTCCGATGCCCTGCGCCGCCATCCCAAGGTGTTCGACGATCTGTACGTGAACATGGTGCATGCCGGTGAAGTCGGCGGTCTGCTCGATACGATTCTGACCAGATTGGCGAAGCACATCGAGAAGGCCATGAAGCTCAAGGGGCAAATCAAATCCGCCATGGTCTATCCGGCGGCCATTCTCGGCGTCGCGGGAGTCGTCATCACCGTGCTTATGATCTGGGTGATTCCAATCTTCGCAAAAATGTTCGACGAATTGTCGAGCGGTAAAGTGGGATTGCCGGGCCCTACGCAGCTGGTCATCGATATCAGCAATGCTTTCCAATCCTATTGGTATGTGGCGGCGGGACTGGTCGCAGGCCTGATATTCGGTGTGAAGAAATACTATGCGACGCCCAAGGGCCGGATGGCGATCGACAAGTTCTTGCTGAAGACCCCTGTGTTCGGGGATCTTATTCGAAAAGCCTCGGTAGCTAAATTCACGCGGACGCTTGGCACCCTGCTGTCGAGCGGCGTACCGCTGCTGGACGGCCTCATTATTTGTGCCAAGACTTCCGGCAATAAGGTGATCGAAGAAGCCTTGTTGAACGCCAGGGTCAGCATCAGCGGCGGTAAGACGATCGCCGATCCCCTGACCCAAAGCCAGGTGTTTCCGAAGATGGTCACGCACATGATCGCCGTCGGAGAGTCGACGGGCGCGCTGGATGCGATGCTGGGGAAGATCGCAGACTTCTACGAGGATGAAGTCGACCAGGCGGTCGCCTCCCTCACGTCGTTACTCGAGCCGATGATGATGGTGTTCCTGGGGGTAGTCATCGGGTTCATCGTCATCGCCATGTACCTTCCCATCTTCAAGATGGCGTCGGCGATCGGGTAGGAGTCCGTTCACGTATCACTGCTTCAGGCAGCCGCCTCTACGGCGGCGGTTCAGCATCATGGGTCCATCGGGATGCTCGGGCTGTTTCCCGTGGTCCGCGACCGCTTCCCTGATCTCAACGACACGCCTTGACGCCCGTTCGCAGGGGTCGTTTCTTGTCTGACGGCATGGATGAATTGCGGGCCAGACTGCGCTGGTTAATGGCATTCCGGGTGGCGATTGTCACCGTGATGCTCGGCTTGTCCCTGGTCTTTCAAGCCACAAAAGGGGAACAAGTCGACACGTACTATGCGCTCATCATCCTGACCTACGCGGTTACGATTCCATCCGCCCTCGTACTGCCCTCTCTCACCGCCCCCGCAAGTCTCACGGTATTTTTCTGGGCGCAAGTCGGGATCGATTTTCTATTGGAAACCGTGCTGGTGGTGAGAACCGGGGGCGTCGACAGCCCGTTTGCAGTTCTCTATGTCATGACGGTGACGGTCGCGAGTCTTGTGCCGCGAAAACGCGTCGGACTGTTCGCGGCCTGTGGCTGCATCATCTTGTTCGGCGCGGTGACGAACGTTCAACTCTACGGGCTTGCTGACGGATGGGACTGGGGGTCGAAGAGCCAATTGACCGCGCCCGAGACGTTTCAGACCTTCGGCGCATATGCCCTGGCGCTTCTGGTCGTAGGACTGCTCAGTGGAACCCTGGCCGATCAACTTCAGCAAGCTGACCGGTCGTTGCGTGAAAAGGAACAGGGACTGACCAGACTTCAGGCGTTTCATGAGAACATCGTCCAGAGTATCAGTAGCGGAGTATTCACCGCCGATGGAAGCGGGGCGATCACATCGTTCAACCCGGCTGCGCAGGAGGCGACGGGCTACACGCTATCTCAAGTGCTCAGGTGCCAGTGGCGCGAGGTATTCAACTGGCATCCTGCCCAACCACTGCACGACGGCGCCGGCATGGCGGCCGTGAGCCGTTTTGAAGTGGAATGCAAACGCGCGGATGGAAACCGGCTCGTCCTGGGTATGACGGTGTCTCCACTGCACGAACAAGGGCAACAGGAGGGGTTAGTGGGAGTTTTCAAGGACCTGACGCAGATCAGGGATCTAGAGGAGGAAATGCGCCGAAAAGAATGGCTGGCCAACTTGGGTGAAATGTCGGCCGGCATGGCTCACGAGATTCGTAACCCGCTGGGCGCGCTCGCGGGAGCCATGCAGATGCTCCGGAAGGAAGCGGCGGCGGACGACACGGATCGGAGATTGATGGATATCGCGATCAGGGAAGCGACGCGATTGGATTCAATCATCACGGAATTTCTACAGTATGCCCGTCCCCCGGCGCTTAATCTGGCGGAGTCCGATATCAACAAAGTCCTTGCCGAGACTCTGGATCTGGTCCAACATGAAGCACGGACCCGCTCGAACATCACGATCGTGACCACACTCGCATCCGGTTCGCTCATCGCCCAGATTGATCAGAATCAAATGCGACAGGTCTTTTGGAACCTCGCCACAAATGCTTTTGAAGCTATGCCGGACGGCGGGCAGTTGACCATCGCCACCGGATGTCGGCAGATCGACGCGGGAGGTCGAAAAGGAGAAGTCATCGAGATCTCGTTTCAGGACCAGGGGCAAGGGATTCCAAAAGCGAATCTCGACAAGATTTTTCTCCCGTTTTTCACGACCAAGAAAGCGGGATCCGGATTGGGCTTGGCAGCGGTCCATCGTATCGTCGACCTGCACGGAGGATGGATTAAGGTGGAAAGCGAACGACAGCAGGGAACTCGTTTCGTCGTGTGCATGCCCCGTTCCGGGGACGACGGCGTACGGCTTTGGCATGAGGGGCGAACACCGTGGAAAAGATCCTAGTCGTCGATGACGAGAAGAGTCTCCGTGAAGTGATGAGCATCATGCTCAAGCGGGCCGGGTACGCCGTCACGGAGGCGGCCGACGGTGAAGAGGCCATCGGCCAGGTCAACAAGGACATCTTCGATCTGGTCATTACCGATTTGCGCATGCCGAAGGCCGGCGGAATGGATGTCCTCAAAGCGGTGAAATCCTCTTCGCCGGATACGGTGGTGCTGGTCGTGACGGCCTTCGCGACGGCGGACTCGGCCGTCGAGGCCATGAAGCAGGGAGCGTACGACTATCTCACCAAGCCGTTTCAAGTCGACGAGGTTCAACTCATCATCCGCAATGCACTTGAGAAGCGCCGGTTGTCCACCGAGAACATGCTCCTCAAGCGCGAGATGGCCAGTCAGTCGTCTTTTGCGCAGATCGTCGGCCAAAGCGAAGCGATGCAGAAGGTCTTCGACGTGGTGCGGAAGGTGGCGGATGCCAAGAGCAATGTGCTCATCTGCGGAGAAAGCGGGACCGGAAAGGAACTGGTCGCGCGGGCCATTCACTACAACAGCGCCCGCAGCACGATGCCGTTCGTCGCGGTGAACTGTAGCGCCGTGCCCGAGACATTGCTCGAAAGCGAGCTGTTCGGCCATATGAAGGGATCGTTTACCGGCGCCGTGGCGAACAAGGCCGGATTGTTCGAAGTCGCGAACGGGGGCACGATCTTCCTCGACGAGATCGGCGATACGACCCCGGCCATTCAGGTGAAGCTCCTGCGAGTGATTCAGGAGCGGGAGTTCCGGCGCGTCGGTGGCAATCAGGACATGAAGGTCGATGTCCGCATCATTGCGGCCACCAACCGTGACCTGGAGAAGGCCGTGGCGGACGGATCGTTTCGGGAAGACCTCTACTATCGGCTCGACGTCATCCCCATCCGCCTGCCTCCGCTACGGCTCCGGACTGGCGATATCCCTCTCCTGGTCAAACATTTTCTGGAAAAGTTCGCGCAGGACAGCGGAAAGGCGGCGCCGGTTCTGACTCCCGAGGCCATGCACGTTCTGCTCGGTCATGAATGGCGCGGCAACGTCCGTGAGCTCGAAAATTTGATCGAGCGCGTGGTCGCGTTTGCAGCCGGAGGACCGGTCAGGGAGCACGATATTCGTGGATGGCTGCACCACTCGGTGACGTCGCAAGCGCAGCAGGGAATTCCGGCGGACCTCCCGGAGGACGGCCTGGACTTGGAAGGGCTGATCAACGGCATCGAGAAGGATCTGCTGATGAAAGCGCTGGAACGGACGAGATGGGTCAAGAAGAAGGCTGCGCGGCTTCTGAGGCTTAACACCCGATCCTTTCGGTATCGGCTGGAGAAGTATGCTATAAAAGGAGGTCGTGACTAACCGTGCCTCCGTATCCGAACCAACTGGCCTCTCTTCCGTCGTCACCGTTTCGGCTCCCGCCAAAATCAATCTCATCCTTCGGATCCTAGACCGTCGCCCCGACGGGTATCACAACGTCTGGTCGATCATGCAGACCGTCGCCTTGGTAGACGAAGTGCGTCTTCGGCTGTCCCATACGGGACAGGTTCGTCTTCGATGCGATTCGTCGGAGTTGTCAGGCGATCACAACAATCTCGTCCATAAGGCCGCGGTCGCCGTATTGGAACGAGCCGGGACGGCGGTGGGGCTCGACATCGAGCTCAAGAAAATGATTCCGCTGGGGGCGGGTCTGGGCGGAGGGAGCAGCGATGCGGCTGCGACAATCGTCGGTCTGAATCGGCTGCTGAGGCTCGAATGGTCCCAGATGGAGATGCGGAACATTGCGCAGACGCTGGGCAGCGATGTACCGTTTTTCCTCTTCGCGCCGTCGGCGGTCGTTGCAGGACGAGGGGAAGCGGTCAAGCCGGTAGCCGTTCAAAATGCCCGCTGGGCCGTTCTGGTGAATCCGGGATTCGGCGTTGAGACCAGATGGGCCTATCACGAACTGGCTACGTCACGGCAGGGGGTGAGGCCTCTGTCGGACAGGCAGCGCCGATTGGACGAACAGACTCAAGTGGATTGGCCGCAGCTCAAGGCGGCGGCGGAGAATGACTTCGAATCGCCGGTGTTCGCCAAACATCCGGCTTTGGGAGCAATCAAACAAACGCTCCTCTCACGGGGGGCCGAAATCGCGCTTCTGTCGGGCAGCGGAGCCACGGTGTTCGGATTGTATGGGGACGAACAGTCTGCTCGACGCGCGCAGACGGAATTCCTATCGGATAGCCGGTTGAAAACCTTCGTGGTTCCGACCTGTTCGGGCCCCCTCATTGCCTCCTAGCGATGCTCCACGGCGCCGGGCGGACGGCCGCGCTTTGTTGACAAGTCCCTCCGGATTCCGCTAGAGTTCCCTCCCTCAGTTGGCTTCCTCAACAACGCGCAGCAAACAGGAGTAGGCGGGTTCCAAATTCTCGCCCGCTTCGGCCCGTCGTCGAGACGAACCACGATTCAGTCAGGATCTGAATAGGCTAATCCAGAGGACCGTTCGAGGGACCGATGAGCAGAGAACTGATGATTTTCTCTGGCAACGCGAACCTGGCCCTCGCCCATGAAATCTGCGCCTATCTCGGCGTCAAATTGGGCGAGGCGACCGTGGCGTCATTTAGTGATGGAGAGATTCGAGTCAAGATCGAGGAGAATGTCCGCGGGGCCGACGTCTTTGTCGTGCAGTCTTCTTGCGAGCCGGTCAATGACTCCTTGATGGAGCTGTTGATCATGATCGATGCACTCAAGCGGTCATCGGCGAACCGGATCACCGCGGTCATTCCGTATTTCGGGTATGCCAGGCAGGACCGCAAGGACCAGCCCCGCGTTCCGATTTCAGCCAAATTGGTGGCGGACCTCATTAGTACGGCCGGAACAGATCGCGTGTTGACCATGGATCTCCACGCGGGACAGATTCAAGGGTTCTTCAATGTGCCGGTCGACCATCTCTATGCATTGCCGGTGTTGTTGGACTACATCATGAAGAAGAAGGTCAAGGATCTCGTGATCGTGTCGCCTGACGCAGGCGGCGTCGAACGGGCCCGCGCCTTCGCCAAGCGATTGCAGGCGACCCTGGCCATTATCGATAAGCGGCGCGAGGGGCCTAATCAGACGCAGATCATGAATATCATCGGCGACGTCGAGGGCAAGAGCGCGCTGTTGCTGGACGACATGATCGACACGGCCGGGACGATCGTGCAAGGAGCCCAGGCCTGTGCCGACAAAGGAGCCCGCGAAGTGTGGACGGCCTGCACGCACGCGGTCCTGTCGGGTCCGGCTCTCGATCGATTGCAGGGCTCCTGCGTCAAGCAGGTCATTGTGACGAATACGATTCCACTTCGCGGCAAGGATCAGACCTGCCCGAAACTGTATCAATTGTCGGTCGCGCCGTTGTTGGGCGAAGCCATCCGACGCATCCATGAAGACGAGTCGGTGAGTTCGCTGTTCGCCTAGCGCGGATTGTGAAGACGCGGAACGGAGGAGTGACATGAAATTCGATTTGGCGGTCACCGTGCGGGAAAAAACCGGTAAGGGCGCCGCGCGCCAGTTGCGGCGGGAGGGCAAAGTTCCCGCGGTGTTGTACGGGCAGGGCGAGTGTCTTCTATTGACCATCGAGCCGGAGCCTCTCGTTAAAATTCTGAAGTCGCAGGCGGGCAGCACGGCGCTCATTTCCTTGAGCATCTCCGGGGTCAAATCCAATCCCAAACGGACCGCGCTGTTGCGTGATTTTCAGGTGGACCCTGTGGAGGGTCACGTCCTTCATGCGGATCTGTTCGAGATTTCCATGGAGAAGCCGATTCGCGTCAAAGTGCCGGTGCACGTGATCGGGGGCACGCCGGCCGGCGTGAAGGAAGGCGGAATTCTCCACTTCAACATGCGTGAGTTGTCGGTCGAGTGTTTGCCCGCCGCGATGCCCGATCATATCGAGGTGGATGCGTCTCCGCTGGCCATCGGACAGGGCATTCATCTCAAGGATATCGCCAAGCGGGACGGCGTCCGGTACCTCGACGATCCGGAGCAGATGGTCGTGAGCGTGGCCGTGCCGATGTCGGATGCCAAACTCGAAGCCTTATTGACCAGTCAGGCTGCCGGACCCGAGGGGGCAAAGGAACCGGAAGTCATGGCGAAAGGCAAGATCGCGGCTGAAGGTGCCGAAGGGGCGGAGGCGTCGAAGACGGCCGCTCCGGCTGCCGCAGCCGACGCGAAGGCTGGAGAAAAGAAGGAAGCCGCGGCTGCAGCTCCGAAGGCTGAGAAGAAGGAAGCCGAGAAGAAGAAGTAACGTTGCGCCTCATCGTTGGGTTGGGCAACCCCGGTGCCTCGTACGCCCATACCCGTCACAATGCCGGCATATGGGTGCTGGAACGGGCCGCTGCCCGATGGGGGATCCGTCTCTCCAGGCGCGGGACGGCTCAGCGAGGGTCGGGACGGCTTGGCTCGGAACTCATCGAGCTTGCCGGCACCCTCGACTTCATGAACGTGACGGGTCCGCCGCTCAAGGGCCTCCTCCGCCACTTTCAGCTTACCGCAGACGATCTCTTTCTCATTCATGACGACCTTGATCTGGAACCGGGACGTCTTCGGATCAAACGGGCCGGAGGCCATGGCGGACATAACGGCATCAAGTCGGTCGTCGAAGCCCTGGGCACTTCGGAGTTCGTCAGGATCAAGATCGGGATCGGCCGACCCGCTCCCCGGCAGGATTCGGCGGACTATGTATTGGAGCCGGTGACGCAGGAAGAGTTGGATGTGTTTGAGCCGTGTTTGGAGCGCGCCGTCGATGCGCTGGAATGTGTGATTCACCGGGGCGCCGAGGCGGCGATGAACCGGTTCAATGTGCGCGATCATCAAAGTGCAATTGAAGAATGAACGCTCAGTGTACGTGAACTGTGGATGAGTCGAGGGTCAGGCGCCGGTCTCTTGACCGGTAACGGAAATAGGGTGAAGCATGGGACTTTGTTGCGGAATGATCGGATTGCCGAACGTCGGCAAGACCACCGTGTTCAATGCATTGACTGGAAGCGGCGCCCTTGCGGCCAATTACCCGTTTGCCACAGTCGATCCCAACACGGGCATCGCACTGGTGCCGGACCCTCGTCTTCTCACGCTGACCGACATCTTCAAGTCGAAAAAGACGACGTACAGCACCCTCGAAGTCCGTGACATCGCCGGGCTCGTCGAGGGGGCAAGCAAGGGAGAGGGGCTTGGGAATCAATTTCTTGGGCATATCCGGGAAGTCGACGCGTTGCTGCACGTCGTGCGCTGCTTTTCTGACTCCGACGTCGTGCACGTAGCCGGTCGGGTCGATCCGCTCCGCGACATTGGCGTCATCGAGACCGAGTTGATGCTGGCCGATTTGGAGGCCCTGGACCGGCGCAAGCAGAAGACGGAAAAAAAAGTGCGGGCCGGTGATAAAAAAGCGGCCTTCGAGATGGACTTTCTCGCACGTTTGATCGGAATGCTCGATAAGGGGGAATGGCTCGGTAACCTGGCCTATCAACCGGAGGAGCGCGCATTGCTGGACGAATGCCAGCTTCTTTCGGCAAAGCCGGTCTTGTTCGTGGCCAACGTATCGGAAGGACAACAGGCCGACGAGGCAAGGGTCGAAGCGGTACGAGAATTTGCCGCACGACGCGGGGCGCGAGTAGTCAGGATCTGTGGACAATTTGAGGCGGAGGTCTCGTCGCTGGCCGAGGCTGAGCGGGCCGACTTCCTGAAGGAGATGGGCTTGAGCGAATCCGGCCTCGTGCGCCTCACGCGTGAGGCCTATGCGTTGCTCAATCTCATCACGTTCTTTACGGCCGGTGAAATCGAGTCCCGCGCCTGGCCGATCGTCAAGAATACCAAAGCGCCGCAGGCCGCTGGAAAGATCCATTCGGACATGGAGCGGGGATTCATCCGCGCCGAAGTGTATACCTACGACGATCTGTTGGCACATGGATCGGAGGCCAAGGTCAAAGAAAAGGGACTCTTTCGTCTCGAAGGCAAAGACTACGTGATCAAAGAGGCGGATATCGTCTACTTCCGATTCAACGTCTAGGCGGTTTCTCGATCAACATGCCCGACATCGATTCCTTTCCTCGAAATCACGGATCATAGAGAGGCATCACGTGCGTCAGGCCCGGGGGCGCGGGAAGCTGCGATATGCGTGTGTCGTCTGGCTCTGGATCGTCGGGGTCGGTTCGCTTGGATGGGCCGGCGAGTTCAGGCTCGAATCGTTGGCGGTGAGAGGGGGGTTCAGCGGCATCTCGCCCCTCGAAGAGGAGCAGAAGTATTACTTTCGGCAGGCCGATCTCGTGCTTACAGCGCGACTTCCCTGGGAGCGGGATCTCGGGACGGACTGGGTTCTGGGGACTAAACTGCTGACTTCAGGCGGAGTGCTCAATGCGGCCCAAGAGACCAATGGAATTTTTACATTGGTGCCGTTGGATGTCCTGATCGGCAGGAAGGACGGACTGTTGTCCTTTGACATGGGTATCGGTGGCGCATTGCTTACCGATCACAAGTATGGCGTGCAGAATTTCGGCGGTGCATTTCAATTTGTCTGGACCTTTGGCGTGACCAGCCGCTTCCTCGGACCGCTTGGACTCGGGTATCATTTTCAGCACTACTCCGACGCGACCCTCTACGGTTCTCATTCACGTGGAGGCGACTTCCACCTCTTCGAACTGATTTATTGGTTCAAGACCGGCAGGTAGGATTCGCACCCCGGTTCACCAACAGTTAGTTCGGCCCTCAAGACAAGGCGCAGCGTTGCGCTCTCGAGTTGTGAAAAGCCCGTCTATGGCTCCGGTTGACATGGGCTAGGCTGCCTGGTTGCGTACGAATCGTCCGATGCGTCGAAGATCCTCGACCAAGCGACCAAATGCTTCACTGCGCGCGGCTGCGTCCGGATATCGGAGAATCGCCGAGGGGTGGATCGTCACAAATACGTGGGTTGCCAGTGCGGTATCCCACGGCCGACCTCTTAACTCGCTCAGTCGGACCGTCTTGGCGAATACCGATTGCGCGGCCGTGACACCGAGGCAAACGAGTGCATGCGGCTTCAACACCGAGACCTCTGCCTGCAGCCAGGGCCGGCATGCAGCCACTTCGGCGGCCGACGGCCGCTTGTGTTTGCGCTTCTTGCCTTGCGGTTCCCATTTGAAATGTTTGACGGCATTGGTGACGTACACCTTGTCGCGTGCAATGCCCGCTTCGGCCAGGGCCCGATTCAACAGGGCTCCAGCCGGTCCGACGAAGGGCCGTCCCATCCGGTCTTCTTGATCGCCCGGTTGTTCGCCGACGAACACGATTGAGGGATGGCGTGGTCCCTCTCCGAAGACTGTTTGCGTGGCGGTCCGATAGAGATCGCAGCCGGTGCAGCAGGCCGCCGCACGCCGGAGAGCGGGAGGAGTCAGTCTTGGGGGAATGAACGAAGCGGCGGATTGGAAAGGATGCAGTTTCACAAACCATCATACCATGGCTCGGAGGACAGCGATGGGGAGGACTCGTCTTTCGATACGCGATCGAGAAAACGTAGGTCCGAAACCGTGATGGTCAGGGCACCGAAGGAGCTTTCCACCACCCCGCATACCACATATGGCCGTCTGGACGACAGAAGTCGATGGCAGCGCCGGTAGACGTCCGGAAACAGGGTCGCATCATAGAGGGCGGTGGTGTCTTCCAGAGTGATAAATTCCATTGGAAGGCCGTCTTTGGTTTCTACCGGCTTTTCCGTGACGAGCCATCCCACCATGGTGATGTGGCGTCCGATGAACCGACCCATTTGTGAAGCCGGCACCGGCCGCACTCGCTCAATCTGATTCCGATACTGTGTCAGAGGATGGCGGGTCGCCAAAAAACCGAACGATTCGATCTCATGGGCCAATGTCTGTTTGGGAGCGTAGTCATCGGGTATCGGCAACGGATCGGGCTCGGAAGTGCCCGCGTAGAGCCGCCAGAGCAGGGCCGGACGGGTCAATTCGCCGGCGATGGAATCGCAGCAGCCTGCGCGAACGAGCGCTCGAGCCTGCTCCGTGTCGGGGTTGATGCGCTGGAGAAAATCCCGAAAGGAGCGATACGGACCGTGAGCCGTCCGCTCCTTGACGATTCGGACGCAGAACTCTTCCGGCAGTGTCTTGACCTGCATCAGCCCCATGCGCAGCCGCTCACCTTCTCCCCGGTAGGCCCAGTCGCTGGCATTCACATCCGGAAGGAGGATCGCCAATCCCATTCGGCGTGCCTCGGAAAGATACGCGAGCGTCGAATAGAACCCGCCGTGATTACTGATGACGGCCGCCATGAATTCCGCCGGATAATGGGCACGAAGATAGGCTGACTTGAATGAGACCTGCGCATAGCTGGCTGAGTGAGGTTTGCAGAAGCTGTAGCCGGCGAAGCTCATGATCATCGCCCAAATCTTCCCGACCACTTCCGGCGAGGCTCCGTTGCCCGCCGCGCCAAAGCAAAATTGCCGATAATAGTCTTGCAATTGCCGCCGCTTGTGCTTTTTGCTGATGATCTTGCGGAGGTGATCCGCATCTTCCACGGAAAACCCGGCCAGAGCCATCGCCACCTTCGTGACGTCCTCCTGGTACACCATGATGCCGAACGTCTCGCGCAGGATGGGTTCGATCAGCCGGTGCAACGGTTCGTAGGGTTCTCCGTGGGCGCGTCGGACAAATTCATGGACGAAGGTGATGGCGGCCGGTCTGACGAGCGACGACACGATGACCAGGTAGTCGAACACGTCGGGGGTCGGCTGCCGGTCCGGCGGCATGCCGAGCCAGAGTTTTTTCAATAGCAGCCTCGTGGCCGGCGATTCGATGTAGAAGCACCCGATCGTATCGCCTCGTTTGATGAGATCTTGCGTGGCCCGGTCGTGCAAGGGATCCCAGGCCGCGTAGTCGATGTGGCGGCCCGTATGACGCGCGACGGCCTCCAGCGCATCGCGGATGACGGCCAGCGAACGGTTCCCCAGGATGTCGATTTTGACCAGACCCGCTTCTTCCGCCTGATCTTTTTCCCATTGAATAACCGGCCGGTTTTTGACCGTCCGTTCGATGGGCACATACCGTCTGACGTCATCGGGCGTGATCACCACGCCTCCGCAGTGCAGGGAGAGATGGCGGAAATGATTCTGTGCCCGCAGTGCCTGCCTCAAAATTTCAGGCCACGGGGCATTCAGGCCGAGGGCCGTTACGATCGCACGGAGCCACTGCGCGCCGGTTGGGGCATCAACGAAGGTCTGTTCACGAATGATGCGGGAGGTTACGGTCGAAATGTCCCCGGCCGGCATGCCGTAGACTTTCGCGGTTTCGCGGATGGCGGCGCGGAGGCCGAGATGGTTTTGGTTTGCGACCATTGCCGCCCGCCCGGCGTACTGCGTGAAGATTGTCTCGAATACCGCCTCGCGTTCATCCCAAGGAAAATCGATGTCGATATCGGGTGGATCGGTGCGGCCCGGATTCAAAAACCGCTCGAAGAACAGATTGTGCTTGAGCGGGTCCACGTGCGTGATCTTCAGGCAGTAGGACACGATTGACGCCGCCACCGAGCCGCGGCCGCACGTTTCGGATGTTCCGACGAGTTCGTGCACCACCAGAAAATAACGAGCGAAGCGTTTCTGCCGGATGATCCCGAGCTCTTTTTCAATGCGCTCCCGGATCTCCGGCGAGAGCGCGCCATATCGTTCGGACGCACCCGCATAGGTGCGCAGGCGAAGGGTGTCGAATGCCTCGTCGTCCTTGAGGCTTCCGAAGGAAGGCGCGGCGACGTCGTGAACGGCCCACTTGCTGTGACAGGACTCGGCGATCCGGACCGTATTGTCCAGCGCCGCCGGCGCATGGGGGAAGTGCAAGGCCATCCGAGCAGGCGGCATCAGCCATTGAGACGGTCCGCAGCAGGCTTCGGCTGGCAATCGCGACAGCGTGGTGTTGAGGGCGACCGCGCGCAGCAGACGGTGTGTGCCGTAGGCGTCCGGGCGTGCAAAATACACCCGGTTGGTGGCGACCGGCGGCAGCCCGCTGCGGCGGCTGAACTGCAACGTTCCGTACATGGCGGGACCGGGCGTCAATTCCACATAGAGATCGCGAGTGGATTGCGTAGCCCACGCGGAAAGGGCCGCCTCGTCGTCGGTGAAAATGATCAAGCCCTGGCGATGGCGGGCCACGGCGGAAAGAACATCGAATGGCCGATCGCCGTGCCGTTCGGACAATAGACGACAGAGATTGGCATAGCCCTCCGGTGTTTTGACCAGCAGCACGGCGCGGTGGCCGGCGGTCGTCAGTTCGGCGCCGAGAATGGGCCGCAGTCCCCGCTGCAGGGCGAGATCAATAAATCGGATGGCACCGTAGAGCCCGTTGGTATCGGTCAATGCCAGACAGGAGAGGCCTTGTTGCTGCGTTACGGCACACAACTCGTCGAGGGGAGATACGCCGCGCATGGGCGAGTAACTCGAATGGACATGAAGATGAACGAACGGAGGAGGCGTCATGGCCTGACCGCACCCCAAGAAACGGCTTGCACGCCGAACTTGGCGCGGATCCGGTCCACAGCCAGAGAGAGACGCTGGTGCACCGGCGGCGTCGAGGCCGGCCATGTTTCGAACAGTTCAAGCTGGTCGATCGGAGACTCCAATTGATCGACCTGAAGCGTGACGTGTTGCAGCCGGACGCGTCGCCGGAAGCACCGGATGAACAGACGTCTGAGGACCGGCTGGAGATCGGCCTCCCAACAGGTCGCATGGTGAAGCCGTTGTTGGGCGAGCTGGTGCTGGTGATCGCTGTGTCGAACGAGGAGCTGCAGGCGCCGGCAGACTCGCCCTTGCTGCCGAAGAGTCGCGCAGAGATTCTCCAAGAGGACATATAAACGTTTCAGCAGCCTGTCGTCATCGATCTCATCGGGATTCAGTCCGAGCGACTGTTCGATTGCCGGTTGATCGGCCGGAGAACGCACAGGGGACGGATCGACTCCCGATGCCCAATCATGCAGCCACGTGGCCGCAGCGCCGAAAGCCGATTGCAGGTGAACCAGCGGTACGGATGAAACGGCTCCCATGGTCTTCAGATTCAAGTCTTCCAGCCGTTGCAGAATGTGTGACGCGCGCACGTGCCGCGCGTGATGCTGGAGGCCTGGAAGCCATGCGGCCGGCAAGGGGGCGAGAAACGATTGTTCCGAGCCGGCTTGAATGGAGAGTATGTGCGGTGATGCGGTGAGAGAGGTCGCCGCCAGCTGCGAAACCAGCTTGCTGCCTGCCAGTCCGATGACAGTCTGTAATCCTTGCTGCCGGGTCAATGCCCGCCCGAGGCGGGAAACCGTATCGATGGGAGGGCCGAAGCAGCGAGCCGTTCCGGTGAGATCCAGGAACAGGGCTCCGAGTCCGATCGATTCCCACGCCGGCGCGAACGGCAGAACGGTTCGTTGCACGGAGCGATGAGCCGCCCGCATTGACGGCAAGTCCGGCGGAATGAGCCGTAGGTTTGGACAGAGACGCCGGGCCAACTCGATTGGGATGCCGGGCCTCACGCCTTCCTGCATCGCTTCGCGAGAGGCTTCAAGGACCAAGGCGCGTGGAGTATGAAGAGGGGCCAGCACGACAGGACGGTTCCGCAGCACTGGGTCAGTGGCTTGGGCGAGGGCAATCCCAAAACATGGGATCTGCACGTAGGCGATATGGCGATCCATCACAAGCGTGCTCGATTGGAAGTATCCAATGGTTACAAATGAAGATGCCCGATGTCAATCATGCGGTGAGGCCGATGGCAACGGCGATTTGTATGCGGACTCACGCGTGCGTCATGAGTGATGGAGAACAGAATGTTGATGAGGGGTCATAAGAAAGCGTGAAAGAGCAATGCATGATTGGCAGCGTGCCATGCTCCCATTTTTGCTATATGTGTGGGTGCATGGTAGCTTCCGCGCGTACGATGAATCTGGTCGAGCGAGCAAAAAACATCGTGTGTCAGCCTGAGGCCGAATGGCCGGTGATCGAACCGGAGCAGATCTCCGCACAGGTGCTCTACACCGGATACATCATGCCGCTGGCCGCAATCGGGCCAGTTGCGATGCTGATCGGCATGTCCCTCATCGGCCTAGAGATCCCCTCCATTGGAACCGTGCGGATACCGCTTCCAACCTTGGTTCCCCAGGTGATGGTCGGCTACGGATTGGGATTGGCAGCTGTGTATGTGCTCGCTCTGATCATCGATGCGCTGGCGCCGACTTTCGGTGGCAAGAGAGATCGAATGCAGGCATTGAAGGTCGCGGCGTATGGCGCGACGGCTTCCTGGGTCGGCGGGATCTTTCATCTCGTGCCCGCGTTGGGCATCTTGGGGCTGTTGGCGGGATGCTATACGCTCTATCTATTTTCTTTGGGGCTGCCAGTCCTCATGAAGTCTCCGCCCGAGCGGTCTCTCGGCTATGCAATGGCGATCATGGTCGCCGCGATAGTACTGACCGCCGTCGTTGGGATACTCAGCGCCGTATTCGTGGAATTTCCGGCTCCTGGAGGTTCGATGTCGTCGGACCCGGTGTCGCCATAAGGGAATCTCGATCAACAGCCGGATGTCTCGAAGTACGTGGATACCTTCAAGGTTTGACAGCATTTTCATCCTTGTGTTAGGGTGCACCCTCTTTGCGCCTGGCTAAAGGCGCACCTACACCTCGCTCCGGACGTGATCCGGGGCCTTGTCCAGGAGGATGTCCGCATGGAGCTCTACGAGTCTCTGTTCATTATCCGTCCGTCCGTGACCGATGAGGAAACGAACGCGCTCATCGAAAAGATGAAAGCGGTCGCCGACAAGACTGGCGTACAGTTCATCAAAGCCGAGAATTGGGGTCGAAAGAAACTCGCGTACGAAGTCCGACGGGAACGGAAGGGCACGTACGTCTACTTTTATTTCAAAGCGCCCAATAATACCGTCGCCGAACTGGAGCGAGCCTATCGGCTCGAAGACAACATCATCAAGTTTCTGACGGTTCACCTCGAGAAGGAACTCGTGCCGCGTCGGGCCGCCGAGGCGCCATCGGAGGAATTTGCCGGTGGCAGGGTTTAACAAAGTCATCCTTCTCGGCAATCTCACGCGCAATCCGGAGCTGCGCTATACGCCCAACGGTACGCCGGTGGCGACGTTGGGGTTGGCGGTCAGCCGCCGGTATAAGCAGGGGGAAGATCTCAAAGAAGAGGTCTGCTTCGTGGATATCGTGGTGTTCGGTAAACAGGCCGAGCATTGCGGACAGTATTTGAGCAAAGGAAACGGCGTCATCGTGGAGGGCCGGCTGCAGCATCGACGCTGGGAAACCGAAGACGGGCAAAAGCGGAGCAAACACGAGGTTGTCGCACAGACCGTGACGTTCATGCCCAAACGAGGCGATACGGGCGGTGGCGGCGGCGGAAGCGATCCCGCCGGTCATCATGAGGAACCGGCCTACGAATACGAAGACCCGCAATAAGCGGTGATCGCGAAGGAGAGCAGCGATGGAACGAGAACGAGGTGGCAGCGGTGGTGGTCGGGGTGACGGAGGCGGGCGGTTTTTCCAGCGCCGGCGCCCATGCCGTTTCTGCGTGGAAAAAGGACCGATTGATTTCAAGGACGTCGGTCTCCTGCGCAATTTTCTGACCGAGCGCGGACGTATCGTCCCGCGCCGCATCTCCGGCAACTGTTTGGGACATCAGCGTGAATTGACGACCGCGGTGAAACGCGCCCGTCATATTGCCTTGATCAGTTTCGCCGAAGAGCGATAGTACGGTTGTCATGCTGGCTGGTGCGGCGATGGGACTGCTCACACCGCTGATCGCGGAAATCACCGCCGAGAACCTCTCGCTGGTCGGAGAAGTGACGGCCGACGAACTGGGGTTGACGGAACGGGACGCCGTGATTCGCGCTCCGCTGTCGGTGAGCCTTGATCTCATGAAGGCGGACGACATGATCGCCGTCACAGGGGTCGTAGAAGGCACGGCGGTCCGGCAGTGCGTCCGCTGTCTACGGGAATACGACGACGCACTGGCATTTTCCGTCCATGCGGCATATGCACGTGAGGGTAAAGAAGCCACGAAGGATCCTCACCCAGGCGGGCGCCAGACCCGGACCTCCGATGTCCGTAAAGGCAAGCCTGTGCATGGAAAAGGTGAGCCTGTCGCGGAGGAAGAGGCTGAGGATGACGATCGATATTTTTATCAGGGCGATCACCTGGACTTGGCCCCGATGCTTCGCGAACACGTGATCCTGGCCGCGCCCATGCAGCCGATCTGCCGCGAAGAGTGTGCCGGTTTGTGCCCGCGTTGCGGCCAGGATTTGAATGAAGGACCCTGTCAGTGTCCGGCGGAGCCGGTCCCGACGGCATTCAGGGTCATCCGGAACATGAAATAATCGGGCGACACCCGGCGGATCACCGGCCGGTATCGACCGCTTGGAGGAATAACCATGCCGAATCCGAAACATAAACATTCCCGAGCCCGACGTGACAAGCGGCGCACGCAGAAGCTGCGGGTCACGCCTCCGGGCATGTCCGTGTGCCCTCAATGCCACGAACTCAAGCTGCCGCATTACACCTGCCTCAATTGCGGAACATATAAGGGCAAGGCCGTCATCCAGGTCGAAGAAGTCTAGGACGGATGGCAAAGCCGGCGCGCGTCTGGTGGCCCGGACGCACCGCTGGCGCGAGCCGATGGATTCATCAGAGTGCCCGCGCCGAGGCGGAGCCTGGTACGCGAAACAGGTCAAATTGAGATGCGGAATGGCCTGCTTCGAGTCCCCTGTTGTGTCGTCCGGGCTTCTGCTATAAGCTTCCAGGGCCGATGACGAACGCCTCCAGTGTCGCGGCTGATCAACCGAATCTTCAAGCACGAGTGACCACACCATCGCGGATGAAAATTGCGCTCGATGCGATGGGGGGAGACCACGGTCCCGCCCCCTGTATCGAGGGCGCCCTGTCCGCCGCGCAGGATTTCGACGTAGATGTCGTACTCGTCGGTGACGAGAAGGTTCTGGCCGACGAATGCCGCCGGCTGGGCTCTACCGATCCCCGCCTATCCATCAAACACGCGCCCCAGGTCGTCGAGATGCACGAATCGCCGGCCACCGTGGCCAGGAAGAAGCGCGATTCCTCGATCTGGATCGCGACGGAGTTGGTCAAGAACGGCGAAGCCGACGCCGTCGTCAGCCCCGGCAATACCGGGGCCAGCATGGTGGCTTCGTTTTTCGTGCTGGGCTTGACCAAGGGGGTCGAACGTCCGGCGATCGCTACGAGTTTGCCGACTCTGACAGGGGAAGCCATCCTGCTGGACGTCGGTGCCAATGTCGATTGCACCGCCCAGCACTTGACTCAATTTGCCATCATGGGCAACGAATACGGCAAACACCTGTTTCGCAAGCCGAACCCCCGGGTCGGGCTTCTCAGCATCGGCGAAGAGGACAGCAAGGGCAATGAAGTGACGAAGGAGGCGTTCAAGATCCTGAAAGGGAGCGCCCTGAACTTCGTCGGGAACGTTGAGGGACGAGACGTCTATAGCGGGAACGCGGACGTCGTCGTGTGCGACGGATTTATCGGAAACGTCGCCCTCAAAATTTCCGAGGGCGTGGCCGAGACGATCAAAAAACTCCTATTCAAGGAAATCTCCGGGTCGCTGCTCGGGCGGCTCGCCTATCCGCTGATCGCCTCGCCGCTCCGAAATCTGAAGCGCCGGATCGATTACGCCGAATTCGGCGGCGCGCCGCTTCTGGGCGTCAACGGCATCACGATGATTTGTCACGGCCGTTCATCCGCCAAAGCGATCAAGAACGCCATTCGGCGCGCAAAAGGATTGGCCGAGAGCCGGGTCGATGAATTGATCCAGCGGGACATCGAAGAAAGTCTGGCCCAAAGCCGGCTGCCGGAGGAGCCGTCGACATGAGGGCGCGCATTACCGGTACCGGGTCCTATGCTCCGCCGAAGGTCCTGACCAACCGCGATCTCGAAGCCATGGTGGCTACCTCGGATGAATGGATCATCGAACGCACCGGCATCCGTGAACGGCGCGTCGCGGCATCGGGCGAGGCCTGCTCGGACTTGGCGGTGAGGGCGGCGGAGCAAGCCCTTCGTGCCGCCGGCGTTCGTGCCGAGGATCTCGACCTCATCCTTCTGGCCACCTGCACCGGCGATTATCCTCTTCCCGCCACGGCGTGCTTGGTTCAGCATCGGCTCGGAGCCGTGCGCGCAGCGGCCTGTGATCTCTCCGCCGCCTGTTGCGGGTTCGTGTATGCCCTGTCCGTTGCGGATGCGTACGTGCGGACCGGTATGCGGCATGTGCTGGTGATCGGCTCCGAGGTCATGTCGGCCATCCTCGACTGGAGCGACCGCAATACCTGTATCCTGTTCGGCGACGGGGCGGGTGCGGCGGTGGTCAGTGGTGTCCAAGGCGATGCAGGGATTCTGTCGACTCATCTCCGCTCCGACGGCGGACTGCATGAATTGATCGCCGTGCCGGCCGGAGGATCCCGGCTTCCGCTGTCCGAGAAAGTCATCGCGGAGAAAATGAACTGCGTCAAGATGAAGGGTAATGAGACGTTCAAGGTTGCGGTGCGCATGTTGGAAGAAATCGCCCGCGAAACGTTGGCATCGAACAATCTTACGGTTGAGGACATCGATTTGTACGTGCCTCATCAGGCCAACATCCGCATCTTAAAAGCGGTCGCCGAGCGTTTGGGCCTTCCACTCGAGAAGATCATGTTGAATCTGGATCGTTACGGCAATACGTCGGCGGCCTCGATTCCCATCGCGCTCGATGAAGCGGTTCGGCAAGGTCGGATCAAAGAGGGATCGCTGGTGATGCTGGGCGCGTTCGGCGCGGGGCTGACTTGGGCCTCGGCCCTCATACGATGGTAGCCCCCTGTTCGCCTCCGGCGCGGCTCACGGAGGGAAAGCTCGTGTGCGCGGCGGGGAACTTTTCCCGTTGACATTCCAAGGGATTTCTTAGATATCTAGCCCTCTATGACTGCAGGAATCGGATTGATTTTTCCGGGCCAAGGGTCCCAGTCCGTCGGGATGGGAAAGGCACTGTATGAGGCTCAGCCCGCGCTGAAACAGGTCTATGACGAGGCCTCCTCGGTGCTGGGATACGACGTCGCGGCCTTGTGTTTCGAAGGGCCCGCCGAACGCCTAAATCTGACCGAGTATACCCAGCCGGCATTGTTGGTCAGCAGCATCGCCGCGCTTCGGGCGCTCGAACCGGCGGCCATCAAGCCGGTCGCCGTAGCCGGTCACAGCCTAGGCGAATATTCCGCGCTGGTGGCGGCCGGGGGGCTTTCGTTCGGAGACGCAGTCCGCATTGTTCAGAAACGAGGCCGGTATATGTCGGAAGCCGTGACGCCCGGCACCGGCTCGGTCGCCGCCCTGTTGGGATTGAGCGCGGATGCCGTCAGTGACGTGTGCCGCGAAGCCGCTTCGGCGGGTGTGGTTCAAGCCGCCAACTTCAATTCTCCCGGTCAAGTCGTCATCGCCGGTCAAAAAGCAGCCGTGGAACGCGCCATCGAAATCGCGAAAACAAAAGGCTGTAAAAAGGCCATCCCCTTGCCCGTCAGCGTCCCGGTCCATACGCCGTTGATGCAATCGGCCGCCGATCGGCTGGCCAAGGATCTTGCCGCGGTCTCCTGGTCGGACCTGGAAGTTCCTGTGATTACGAATGCGGAAGCCAAATCGTTGAAACGCGCGGCGGAGATCGCTCCATCCCTCGTCCGACAGCTTCCGTCGTCGGTGCTGTGGGAAGATTCGGTCCGGACGATGGCCGCAATGGGCGTCACGACGTTCGTTGAAGTCGGCCCCGGGGCCGTGCTGACCGGACTGATCAAGCGCATCGTGCCGGAGGTGGCGACGATGAACGTCAATGATCCCAAGTCGTTGGAAGCCGCGATTGCGGCCTTGAGATGACCCGGGATCGCCGGGGAAAGAGTCTTTCCCTGCCTCTGTAGAATTGAAAGGAGCGGCATGGCATCGTTGGAAGGTCGGGTGGCGATCGTAACCGGCGCAGCCCAGGGAATCGGGCGGGCCATTGCGGAATCGTTGGCGAAAGCGGGTGCGGATATCGTGGTGGCGGATCTCGATCCGGCCCGGTCAAAAGAGACGGTTTCGGCAGTCGAGCAGGCGGGGCGGAAAGCGCTCAACGTGAAGGTAAATGTCGCGGACGCCAACGACGCGAAGGCGATGGCCGATCACGTACTCAAGGAGTGGGGAAAGATCGATATCCTGGTCAACAATGCCGGAATCACGCGCGACGGTTTATTGCTGCGCATGAAGGAAGAGGATTGGAACCTGGTCCTCCAGGTCAATTTGACCGGAACGTTCAATTGCACGAAGGCGGTCTTGCAGCCGATGACCAAACAGCGTTATGGTCGCATCGTCAATATCGCGTCGATCGTCGGCGCTATGGGAAACGTCGGACAGGCCAATTATGCCGCCTCGAAAGCGGCGGTGATCGGATTCAGCAAGACGGTCGCCCGTGAGTATGCAAGCCGCAACGTCACCGTCAATGCGGTGGCGCCGGGATTCATCGACACGGCGATGACTCAGGGATTATCGACCGAGGTGAAGGAGACCCTGCAGAAACAGATTCCTCTCGGTCGGTTGGGGACCCCGCAGGACATTGCCGCGGCCGTCCGGTTTCTGGTATCGGAGGAAGCGGCGTATATTACCGGTCACGTGCTGCACGTGAACGGAGGAATGTTGATGTCATAACCCGTGCCGAGGCGGGATCGAATCGTCGTCGAGGCGCCGGATCATTGGGGTTGACGGGACGTTGTCGCGGCGGTTTCGGCCGGCAGCGGACGTGAGTTCACAGTATAGTATAGAAGGAGGGTGGGACAGCCATGGCAACGGTAGACGAACGGGTCAAGAAAATTATCGCCGAACAGCTGGGAGTCGAAGAAGACGAAGTGACGAGCGAAGCGAGCTTCGTAGAGGATCTTGGCGCCGATTCTCTCGACACGGTCGAGTTGGTGATGGCGCTGGAGGAAGAATTCGGCATTGAGATCCCCGATGAAGACGCGGAAAAAATTCTGACGGTCGGCAAGGCATTGGACTACATCAAGGAAAAAGCCTAAGCAGGGGCAGTCATGGTCGAGCGATCAATCAGGCGCATCGTCGTCACCGGATTGGGGTTGGTGACGCCGCTGGGTACCGGGGTGGAAAAGGTCTGGAAGGCGTTGTGCGCCGGTCAATCCGGAATCGGCCGCATTACGAAATTCGATCCCACCGGGTACGACGCTCAGATCGCAGGCGAAGTGAAGGATTTCGATCCCGCCCAGTTCATCGAAAAGAAAGAAATCAAGAAGATGGATGCGTTCATCCACTATGCGGTCGGGGCCGCGCAGTTGGCGGTGGACGATGCGGGACTGAAAGTCGCGCCGGAGGAAGCGACCAAGGTCGGCGTGTATATTGGGTCCGGTATCGGCGGCCTCGGCTCAATCGAGCACTATCATACCGTGCTCAAAGACAAGGGGCCCGGTCGCGTGTCTCCCTTTTTCATTCCCATGACGATCATCAATTTGGCGTCGGGTCAGGTGGCGATTCGGCTCGGGGCGAAGGGGCCGAACTCCTGCGCGGTGACCGCTTGTGCGACGGGTAATCACTGCATCGGCGATGCATTCAGGTTGATTCAGCGGGGCGATGCCGACGTGATGATCGCAGGGGGGGCCGAGGCGGCGATTACGACGCTCGGGGTGGCGGGATTTGCCGCCTCCAAGGCGCTTTCGTTCCGCAATGCCGAACCCACCAAGGCCAGCCGTCCGTTCGACAAAGACCGCGACGGGTTCGTCCTGGGTGAAGGGGCCGGCGTGCTGGTTTTGGAAGAGCTCGAACACGCGAGGCGTCGCGGCGCCCGCATCTATGCCGAGCTCATTGGATACGGCATGAACAGCGATGCCTATCATATTACTGCGCCGTCCGAAGGGGGGGAGGGTGCCGTCAGGTGCATGGAACTGGCCCTCAAGGACGCCGGGATTCGCAAAGACCAAGTCGGCTACATCAACGCTCACGGTACGTCGACGATGGCGGACGCCATTGAAACCAAGGCGATCAAGCAGGTCTTCGGGGACCGCGCATTTCAAATTCCCGTGAGTTCGACGAAATCCATGACGGGGCATCTGCTCGGTGCAGCCGGTGGCATCGAGGCTGTATTCACCGTGCTCGCCCTGCATCACGGGATGCTGCCTCCCACCATCAACCTTGATAACCCCGATCCCGAATGCGACCTCGACTACATTCCCCACAAGGCCAGACCCGCGTCGGTGTCCGTCGCCTTGTCGAATTCCTTCGGATTCGGCGGCGTCAACGCGTGCCTGTTGTTTAAGAACCCCGACGCGTAGCCGTTCTTCGCAGGGAATGCGCGGGCTCCCATGACGCCCACCAATTCGATCGACGTCTTACAGCAATCCTTGGCCTACCAATTTGCCGACGCAGCTCTTCTGCAGGAGGCCTTGACGCACTCCTCGTACGTTCATGAGCGGAGGCCGATCGGTGCAGCCCATAATGAGCGGCTCGAATTCTTGGGCGATGCCGTGCTGTCGCTGGTGATCAGCGAATATCTGGCCTCGCGGTTGTCCCATTGTTCGGAAGGAGCGTTGTCGAAACTCAAGGCCAAGCTCGTGAGTGAGTCCTCGCTGGTACGGGTCGCCAGGCGAATCAAGCTGGGCGAGCATCTCAGGCTAGGTCGTGGAGAGGAGCGTTCCAAAGGACGCGAAAAGCAATCCCTGCTGTCCGACGCAGTGGAAGCGGTCATTGCCGCCGTTCATCTGGACGGAGGATATGGGGCGAGCCGCGCGGTGACGCTGCGTCTGTTTGAGGACGAACTTCGTTCGTCCACCGACCAGGGAACGTATCCCGGCGCTGAGGATTTCAAGACCCAATTCCAGGAGTGGTGTCAGAAACGGCACGAGATGCTTCCTCGCTACGACATTGTTCGAGAAACAGGGCCGGATCACAATAAGGTGTTCGAGGTTGTCGTTGTGGTGAAGGACGAGCCCGTCGGGCAGGGGACGGGACGGAGTAAGAAAGAGGCGGAGCAGTCCGCCGCGAGGCAGGCGTTGCAGCGGCTCGAGCGATAGACCGCGGCAGCCATGGTATGATGAGCCGTCGGTGGCTCTCGTGCCGAAAGTTTGCCGACATGATGAATCAGCAGGATCGCGATATCGTGAGGAGGACATGATGCAGATGTGGAAGCGGTTGATGGTAGGCGCGTGTCTCGGGGCAGGCCTCATTGCGGGAGCTTGGAATGCGGAGGGTGCCGACAAGATGTCCGGCAAGGCTGAAACGTCGCCAAGGGCGATCATCAAAACGAAGTTCGGCGACATGGAGATTGCGTTCTTTCCGGACAAGGCTCCCAAACATGTCGAGAATTTCCTGAAGCTGGCCAAGTCGGGATTTTACAACGGGACGATCTTTCACCGTGTGATTCCCGGCTTTATGATTCAAGGGGGCGATCCCAATACCAAAGACGTGAACAAACCCGAGACCTACGGCCAGGGCGGGCCGAACGAGCGGCTGAAGGCCGAGTTCAACGACATCCCGCATCGCCGCGGCATCGTGTCGATGGCGCGGACGAACGATCCCAACAGCGCCGGGTCACAGTTTTTCATCGTCGTGAAGGACTCGAATTTCTTGGACAATCAATACACGGTATTCGGCGAAGTCGTGAAAGGCCTCGAAGTGGCCGATCAGATCGCCAACCTGCCGAGAAATCCCCGCGACCTTCCGACCGAGCGGGTGGAAATGACGATTACCCTGGTGAATTAGCGGAGACCTCCGATGCGAGTGTGCCGTCTTCTGTCGAAGATCGTCGCGATTGCCGCGATCGGGCTCGTGGTCGGCTGCGGTGGAAAAACAGAGGTCGTTCCGTCGCTGCCGCCGCCGGACCATGGCCCCAAAGCGATTATCAAGACCAAGTTCGGCGAGATGCACATGAAGTTCTATCCGGACCTTGCGCCCAAGCACGTCGAGAATTTCCTCAAATTGGCCAGGTCCGGCTTCTACAACGGCACGATTTTTCATCGGGTCATTCCCGGCTTTATGATCCAGGGGGGCGATCCGAACACCAAGAGTTCTCTTCGCAAGGAAACCTACGGTCAGGGAGGCCCCAAGGATGAAAAGGGGAATCCGATCCTGCTGAAAGCCGAATTTTCCGAAACACCTCACAAGCGCGGCATCGTGTCGATGGCCCGTGCGAATGAACCGGATACTGCCGGATCCCAGTTTTTCATCGTCGTGGAAGTCTCGCCGTTCCTCGATCGCAAGTACACCGTCTTCGGTGAAATTACGCGAGGGCTGGGGGTGGCGGACAAGATTGCTGGCCTGCCTCGGAACGACCACGATTTGCCGAACGAACGGGTCGAGATGACGATAACCGTCATCGAATAAGCTGACTCCCCCAACGACGACGCCTCCGCGTAGAATACCAAGATTCCCGCATGAAACGATTCCCGTCGTGTGACGGACCCATCTCAGTGGTTCGCTTCACGGGCGCGGCCGGATCGTCCGCAACCCCGTGTGTGTGATTAATGATGGTGGTGTTCGCAACCAGGGCCGTGGACGTGGGGTTCCGGGGAGGGGGGCGCGAAGGATTGATTGGGGAGCACGATGCGACCGGCTTCGTGCTGCTTCGTGAGGTGCGCCGCAATCTCAGGATGATAGGCGCGGACGTATCCGACGAGGCCGGCCAGAAATCGCTGAGATTGAAATCCCGCGCCGGAAAATTCCGAAACGAAACGAATCGACCGATCCAGCACCTCGGGGGCGAGGGTTGCGTCGGCGATCTGCTGAGGATTCTGTTTTTTGAACGAGTCGTATTCCTTTTTCAGGTGTTCGGCGAAGATGGGCATCGGGGCAGAGGGTACGTGAAGCGGGCTCAGCGTCCGTCGAAGAGCTTGGATCGCAGTGATGATTTCCGCGTCCTGTCCGTCGCGCCGATCCTGGAAATAACTGAACGTGACCACTTCGACGAGATTGTACAGGGCGACGGCTTTTTCACCCCCGAAATCCGCCAGTTGCCTGTAGAACTCACGTCGTAGCGGCATGAAGTGCTCTCCCAGCCGCTTCTGCTGATAGTCGCTTCCTGACTCCAAATAGTCGCAATCTTGAGGGCAGGCAATCCGAACGATCCGGTGTTCTCCGCAGCAAAGAGGGCAGATCAGGCCGCCCAAGGCCGGACAGGAGCGTTTGCCCTTACGTTGCTTGCAGTAGAGGCACTGACTCATTTGGTTGCTCCCCCGGCTCCCGGTTTTGGCGGCGGAGGGACAAAGCCATAGTCGGCGAGGGTGCGCTTTTCCTGCTTGGACTTGCCTTCGGACGGTGTTTCCAGGCCGTTCATCTCGGCCGCATGAGCCGACTCGTAAGGCACCAGGATCAGATTATTGGTGCGATCGATGCCGAGATCTCCAGGCGACGGGAGATATTCGGCAATGACTTGAAATCGTTTGTCCCACGTCATGCGCCAGACTTTCCCCGTCGTAAAGTCCGAAACGTACATGTTCGCCCAACGATCGAAATCGACGCCCCTCAAGTTCGCGAATCGGCTCGAGAAGAATCCGTTGGACACCAATTCGGTGAGATGTCCGTCCGGGCTGATCTCGAAGATTTTCCCTTTGTCCCAACTCACCGCGATCAACTGCCCGGATTTGGGGTGAAGGGCCAGCCCAGTCGGACCGGCGAGGTGAGGATCGGCGATCAAGAGCGAGACTTTTCCGGAATCGATCTCGACGCGATAGATGCGGTTGGCCCGCTGGTCCGAACAATACAGCAACCGCTTACCGTCGAATGCCACATCGGTGAGGGACGCAGCGGAGGAACCGCCGCCCATACCGCTCGGGATCGTCACGGTCCCCGTCGAGTGACCGGTGGCGGTGTCGAACCCTCGGACGGCATCAAGGTCGGCGACGTACAAGGTGCTGCCGGCGAGGGCCATGCCTTTGGGGGCGTGAAGCGTCACGCCGTTCTTACCCCCCTGGATGAACTTCAGACTGGTCAGCTTGCCGCTGGCGTCCAGTTTCGTAATGAAGCCGTTGTTATCCGCTTGCTCCGGCTCTCCATTGACGCTGGAGATGAAATATTCATTCCCCGCGGGTCCGCTAACGAAACTGTACGGCGATTGGAGATCGACGACGGTCACCTGTGCGGCGGCTTGATGGACGGCGACGATCCCGATCAGCCAGACGCCGAGCAAAGTGCCCAGGTGGCGACGTCCGATGATGTGAGAGAATGGTGGGGAAATGGTGATCACGAATGGATTGGCATGATAGCCATGGTAATGAATCATCGTAGCCGTGCCGCGCAGAATCTGTCAAGAAACCGCGGCGAGAGCCGTCCAAGGCCTGACCGCGGCGCACGTTGACTTGCACAAAAATGCCCTGTTAAGGTGCGCGTTTAATGGAACGATTCGTTGGCTGACAGGAACGGAGGGAGCCGTGGCAGCGAAACTCATTGATGGGAAAGCATTGGCACAACAGGTTCGGGACGGATTGGCGGCCCAGGCGGCGAAAGTCTTGGCCAAGACGGGAACGAAACCTGGACTGGCGACCATTTTGGTGGGGGATGATCCTGCGTCTCACGTGTACGTCAAGAACAAGCAGAAGGCGTGTGAATTGGCGGGCATCTACGTGGACGACCACAAGTTGCCCTCCAGCACGACCCAGGCCGAACTGCTGGCCTTGATCGACAAGAAAAACGCCGATCCGAAAATCCACGGGATCCTCGTGCAGCTCCCGCTGCCGAAACATATCGACAGCAAAGTGATCTTGGAAGCAGTGTCTCCGGACAAAGATGCAGACGGGTTTCACCCCTATAACTTCGGCCGGTTGGTCGAGGGGCATCCTGTATTTGAAGCCTGCACGCCGAAGGGCGTGATCAAGATGATCGAGTCCACCGGCGTGACCATCGAAGGTAAACGTGCCGTCGTGCTCGGGCGGAGCAACATCGTGGGCAAGCCGTTGGCGCTGATGCTGTTGCAGCGTAATGCCACGGTCACCATCTGTCATTCGAAGACAAAAGACCTGGCTGCCGTGTGTCGCGAGGCAGACCTCCTGCTTGTGGCCATCGGAAAGGCCAAGTTCGTCACAGCCGACATGGTCCGCGAGGGAGCCGTCGTCATCGACGTCGGCACGAACAAGACGTCGGATGGCAAACTGTGCGGAGACGTCGATTTTGAGCCGGTGAGCCAAAAGGCAGGCTGGATCAGTCCGGTACCCGGCGGAGTCGGTCCGATGACGATCGCGATGTTGCTGGACAATACCGTGGAGTCTGCTAGGAGAATGGCAGGAATCGCGTAGGAGGAGGCGGGGAGCGAGCGAGAAGGAAGAATATGACGCGGGAGCCGAGTCGACTAAAAGACGTCCTTGATCGTAAACAGTTTGCCGTGACGGTCGAGTATAACCCTCCCAAGGGGACGAACGTCACCGGCCTGCTGGACAATGCCAGGCAGCTGGTGGGTCGAGTACACGGCGTTAATGTGACCGACAACACGGCCGCCGTGGTCCGCGCCGGATCGTTGCCGGTCTGCCGGTTATTGTACGAGTTGGGGCACGACCCGGTGATGCAGTTGACCTGCCGGGATCGGAACCGAATCGCCATGCAATCGGATTTGATGGGCGCGCATCTGCTGGGCATCAGGAACGTCCTGTGCTTGACCGGCGACTATCCCACGGTCGGCGATCACAAGGATGCCAAACCGGTCTATGATTTGGATTCGGTCCAGGTCATGCAGTTGGTACAGGGCCTCAATGACGGCCGCGACATGGCGGGCAACAAGCTCGACGGCGCCACGGCGTTTCAGATCGGCGCCGCAGTCACGCCCGAAGCCGATCCGTTGGGACCGATGCTCGCCAAATTCGAGGTCAAAGTCAAAGCCGGTGCGGGCTTCTTTCAGACGCAGGCCATCTACAATCCGGAACAGTTTGCGAGCTTCATGACGGCGGTTCGTCCGTTCAAGGTCAAGGTGCTTGCCGGCATTCTGGTATTGCGAAACGCCAAGATGGCTGAATTCATGAACGCCCATATCCCCGGTGTGTCCGTCCCCCAAGCGATGATCGATGAATTGCGGGCCGCAGGCGACAAATCGGAGGATGCCGGCGTGGAGATCGCCGTCCGAACGATTGCCGCGGTGCGACCTCACTGCGACGGGGTTCATATCATGGCCATCAAAGCAACGCATCGGCTTGGAGAGATCCTCACCAAATCAGGCATTGGATGATGAAAGTTCCGGATCTTCGCCGGTACAAGCACGGAAAACGGCTGATCGTTGTGACGGCCTACGACGCCTTGTTTGCCCGCATCATCGAACAGGCAGGGATCGAGACAATTCTGGTCGGCGACTCATTGGGGGTCGTCGTGCAAGGCAAAGCCAATACCCTGTCCGTTTCCATGGACGAGATGCTGTATCACACGAAGTTGGTCGCCGGGGCGGCGCAACAGGCCCTCGTGGTCGGCGACATGCCTTTCATGTCGTATCAGGCCAGCCGGGAGGATGCCCTGCGCAACGCGGGACGGTTTCTACAGGTCGGCGCGCATGCCGTGAAACTTGAGGGTGGGTCGGCGGTGGTGGACCGCGTGCACGATATGACGCAAACCGGGATTCCGGTGGTCGGGCATCTGGGAATGACTCCGCAGTCCGTCAATCAATATGGCGGGTATAAGGTGCAAGGCAAGGAGGCGGCTCAGGCGGAAACGATGGTGCAGGACGCCAAGGCGCTGGAAGCGGCCGGTGCCGTGGCCATAGTATTGGAAGCGATGCCGGCCGACCTGGCCAAGTCGATTACGGATACACTTGCCATTCCGACGATCGGGATCGGCGCGGGACCCCATTGCGACGGACAGGTTTTGGTACTGTACGATCTGTTGGGGCTGTTCGATGACTTTGTTCCGAAGTTCGTCAAGCCGTACGCCCATCTCAAAGCCGACGCCCTCCAAGCGCTGCGCCGTTACAAAGAAGAGGTGGAACAGGGCAAATTCCCCTCGGACTCGGAAAGCTATCGGTAGGGTGGTAAATAGTTTCGCCCTAGTCTGACTGTCCAATCGGTCCCGGTTGGCAGGAGTTGGGTTCATGGAATGGTTCGAGTGGGTCTTCACTCGAGAGTTTCGGCAGTACCTCCTGGCTCATGATCTCGTTTTTCCCCTTCTTTTTCTGATCCGACTGCTCGGCGTGACCGCCATCGAATTGATCCGGCCGGCCAGAAAGGTCGAGTACAGCAGAGTCATCGTCTATGACTTCGCCGTTTTTCTCCTCTATCAGTTCATCATCTTTCCTATCGCAGGGTACATCGACTTGTGGATCGCAGTGCGTCCGAATCTGCCGGACGTCGTCTTGAATCTTCCACTGCCTCTGCGTGTCACGGCCTATTTCGTGATCGCAGATTTCGGTCACTATTGGATCCACTGGTTGATGCATACGGCGCCTGTCTGGCGCATCCACAAGTGGCATCATGTGCCGACGTACATGTACTGGCTTGCCGGCGTCCGAGCGACCATCCCGCAGCAGGTGATCGTGAATCTTCCCTATATCTTCGCCTACTCTTTTCTGGATCTCTCGCCTTGGTGGATGTACCTGGCGATCGGCATGTTCAATGCCCTTCAGAACGACTGGATGCACATGAACGTCGCCTGGAGATTCAAGTGGCTCGAATGGCTGATCGTGACCCCACGGTATCATCATATCCATCACAGTAATCGTCCCGAACATTACACGGCAAATCTCGCCGCTCTTTTTACGGTTTGGGATCGATTGTTCGGAACCTATGTGGACCCCGACAAGGTTTCGGAACCGCTGTCGTTTGGAATCGGAGAAAAGGTGCCTCTTCCCCGGCTTGCGCTGGGCGTGTGAGAAAACGGCCAATGGCGGTTAGCGGTTTGGTCGCGGACCTTCAACTTGGAAGACGGCACGATCTTCGAACCTGACGGCTGTCAGATATCGACCCCATACACATCCGCTGTCGATGGCCAAATGGTTGGGCTTGAGTTGCAGCCCCAAGGCGGCCCAATGGCCGGTGACAATGGTGGTATCGGCGCTTCGACGGCCGGGGATACGGAACCAAGGTACATAGCCGGGGGGGACATCTTTCGGAGCGCCGGAAAAGCCGGACATCTCCCCGGCCGGTGTACAGCTTCGAATTCGCGTCATCACTCGCGCCACACTGGCTCGCCGCATCCTTCCCGTCAGCGACGGATGCCAGGGTGGAAGCGAGGCATGAAAGAAGTCACGGAGAAATTCCCGGTACTCGGGTCCAGCCAGGGCTTCGTCCACCTCGTGCGCCAGTTGCATGGCGTCTGCCGCAGTCCATTGCGGGAGCAATCCGGCATGGACCATGAGGGCGGACTGGTCATGGACCAGAAGCGGGAGCTTTCGCAGCCAGTCCATCAACTCCGGACGATCGTCGGCTCCGAGGACGTCATCAATGGTGTCCTTGGGGCGCAATGTCACGATGCCTTCCGCTGCGGCGAGCAAAAAGAGATCGTGGTTGCCCAACACGGCCAACGCCGCTGTGCCGAGGTTCTTGATGAGGCGCAAGACTCCGAGCGAATCCGGCCCGCGATTGACGAGATCGCCGACGAACCACAAGCGGTCCCGGGTCGGATCAAAGTGGATTCGGTCGATCAGACGGGACAGTTGATCTCGGCAACCTTGCACGTCTCCGATTGCGTAGGTAGCCATCAGTCAAGAAATCGTTCAGTGTGATGCGTAGCGGTCATGTCGGGATTTCTTGATCTCGTCGGCAGGCAGGCTCGGCGGCTTGAGGGGGTTGAGCGAGCCGGAGCCGTAGTCGACAATGGAGCTGACCGCCGTCAAGGGTAGCGGGCTTCGATGACGCTCCGCAGCCCCCCGCGCGCGGCAAAGGTGCCGGTCACCTTTGCCCAAACGGGCCGGCAGGCCGTTACGACATCCTGGAGCACGCGATTGACGGAGTTCTCATAGAAGATTCCGAGATTGCGGTAGGCGTGGATGTACATCTTCAGAGATTTGAGCTCCAGGCAATCCTTGTCCGGCATGTAGTGAATCGTGATCGTGCCGAAATCCGGCAGCCCGGTCTTCGGACAAATGGCCGTATATTCGGGAATCTCGATGGTGATCTCGTAGCCCTTATATTGGTTAGGAAACGTTTCGATATCCGGCAAAGGGGCTGTAATACCGCTCTTGGCATGCCGATCGTTATACCCCAACTTCGTCTTGGACCTGCGGGTCATCTTCTGACTACCTCGTTCTGCCATGGTGTCGCGGCGGGCAGGCGTGTTAACGGCCGTCGGATTGTCCGACCTGAGAGCCGCGTAGACTTACAGCTGTTTCATCCACTCGGTCTGGCCGATTTTTTCCAGTTCGATAAACAACGAAACCCAGGGGCATTTCATCTCGGGATACACCTCGCAGAGCCCTCCTTTTCGCACGCCCCCGCAGGGACCGTGGCTCATGAATTTCGGGCATTCGGCCTTTAACGAATTATCGGGGATGGGAGGGCGCTTATGGACGCCGCCCACATGTTGGGCTCCCTCATCTTCCCCGGGGATCATGACGCGCTGGTTCATAGTTCTAGTGTAGACACATTCGGCTGAATCGGCAATGTCCGTTATGCTTGGAGCGAGAGTACATGCTCGCCTATGTCGCGGTTTTCCGCAAGTGGAGAATGGGGTTAGGGCGAATGGCCTATCGAAAGATGTGATGCTAGGCCTTCTTTCGGCGATAGTGGGCCTTCTGAGAAGTTGCGTTGATTATCAGGAAGTTATAGACTTTGACACAGTCGTGTCCGATCAGTAGGGAAGCAACATTGCCGTTGACAGTCTTTTTTCGGCTTTGCTACGATGATCGAACTTTTGAAAGTCTGTGGAAGTATCAACGCAGTTCTTCCAGCCTCGATTTCCTGCAGGTTTGTTGCGCACAATCATAGTTGTTCACCGGCCGGTTGGGTGCCGGTGTTACGAGAGAGGGAGGTGTCCCGATGAGTCTTGATTATGTGAAATTCTCCAATGGGTTTGAAAAGTTCATGCCGAAAGAATATCGGGACATGGTCGAGCACGGTCCCTTCGGCAAGAAGATCTCCGTCTCTCAAATGGGTAGCTTCAAGGAAGTACTCGAAGAACACCCGATGTGCGCCGGTTGCGCAATGACCCTCTTTATCAGGCTCGCCATGATCGCGTTCCCCAATCCCGAAGACACCATCACCGTCGGCACCGCCGGCTGCGGTCGTCTGGCGATTTCCCAGGCCGCCATCCCGTTTGTCTACGGCAATTATGGAGACCAGAACGGCGTTGCCAGCGGTCTTTCCCGTGGGCTCCGTCTTCGGTTTGGTGATAAGCCCAAGGATGTGGTCGTAATGGCCGGCGACGGCGGTACGGCTGACATTGGATTCCAGCAGGTGCTCCATTCCTGGTTCCGGAAAGAGCGGTTCACGACGATCATGTTGGACAACGAGGTCTATGGCAATACCGGCGGTCAGGAGAGCGGCATGACCAACCGCGGCGCCGTGCTGAAGATGGCTCCGCTGGGCAAGAAGTTTGAAAAGATGGACATGGTGCAAATGGCCAAGGTTGCCGGGTGCGCCTATGTCGCCACGGTGGTGCCGAATAATCCGCGCCGCGTCGAAAGCGTTATCAAGAAAGCCGTGTTGATTGCCCGCGAAGTCGGATCCACCTATATCCAAGCGTATACGTCCTGCAACATCGAATACGCGATTCCGACCGATAAAGTCATGGAAGATGCGAAGACGGTCGAGAACGACCGCTATGCCTTCTCCGAGTACGTCAGCGACGAGGCCAAGCAGTACTTGACCGAACGGTACGGCTACAAGGAGTTTCTCGCCAAGCCGGCTGCTCCTGCCGGGGCGATTCCGAGCAAGGCCTAATACCCAGAGAAGGGAGACCGACCATGGCAAAGCGATTTAACATTCGGATGGCAGGTGTTGGAGGTCAAGGGGTCGTGACGGGATCTCACATCTTGAGTACGGCCGTCATCAACGCCGGCGGGGAAAGCACGATTGTTCCATTCTATGGGTCGGAAAAGCGGATGGCGCCGGTCGAGAGCTATGTCCGCGTGTCGGACGAAGCGATTTATGAGATCGGCGAGATCACGTTCCCGCACATCATCATCATCTTCCATCCCCAGGTCATCACCCACGGCAAGTCCTATACGATGCCGTTCTACTTTGGGTTGAAGGAAGACGGAGTCGCATTGATCAACAACGACGGGCCGATGAGGTTGCACAAAGACCAAGCCCGCGAATTGGAAGAGCGCCGCGCGAAACTCTATTATTTCCCCGCGACCAAGATTTCGTTGGAAGTTGCCGGGATGGATCTCGCCACCAACATGGCGCTGATGGGCTGTATCGGTGCCATCACGGGGTTGACGAACATGGCGGGGTTGGACCAGGCAGTGAAAGACCGATTCCTCGGGAAAGGGTTCGTCGTTTCAGGCGGTACCGCGGCGTTGGACAGTGTGGTCGAGCGGAAGTTCAAGAAGAAGCAAGAATTGATCGAGAAAAATGTCGCCGTGATGCGGGCAGGGTGGAATTACGCCGTCGATCACGGATGGGCGGCCGCAGACGTCAAGCGGGCGGAAGAGCCCGTAGCGGCTGCCAACGCCTAAAGGAGCACCATGTATCTCGTAGCCGATATCGATGTCGAAATTTGTGCCGCGAAGAGTTGCAAGCTCTGCACGCAGTATTGTCCGGAAGCCAATACCATTCTGTACAGCGATGAGATGGGCAAGGACAAGGGGTTCAAGTACGGATCCGCCTATGTCGCCGTGGACCGGTGCAAGGGCTGCGCACAGTGCGTATGGGTTTGCGACAATATGGCGAAGAACAACGCCATCAAAATGATCATGATCGATCAATTGCCGAAAGCCGCTTTGACCGACAACATCACCTACGGCGAAAAGAGCACTACCGCGGTCCTGGCGAGTCCCGTAGTCGGGTAAGCACCAGAAAGGGGAGTTGGGCGTGGCGACGACACCAGATACAAGAGAAAAAATCATTGTCCCGGGGCCTGCCGGGTTTCATCCTCCTTCTGCGGCGCAGCTGGGCGTGGCGCTTCCCGATCCCGGTCAGGGGCTCTATTACGGTCTGCTGGAGCCCAACGAGGAAAAGGTGATCGAGGAAATGGCGCGGAAGATGTTGACCAGTCCGAACGCCACGATTTTCCCCGGTCCGTTGCTCCTGTGGGCGTGGAATGACCACGCGGTGGAAAAGGCCAAGGCCACGCTGGAAATCGCCGCGCAGATTCCCGAAGTCATGATCATTCCGATGCCGGATTATCGCCCGAAGTATCCGAAGATCGATCCGGAAGAAGTCATCAACCCCAATCATCCGAATTTGACAATTTGGGGCAACAAGATCGAAGCGTGCATTTTTATCGGTGTCCATTGCCATTACGCGAATCTGACGTTGAAGATGATCCGGGCGGGAACGAATTGCTGCACAATGGCGATCTGTGCGGAGCAAGGCCATGAGGATGCCATGCTCACGATTCGAGACTCCGATACCGCAAAGATCAAGCGGGTCGCGCAGATCTTCAAGAAGGTTCGTGAAGAAATGGGCATCAAGTTGCCGGAAAGCGGCGAGAACGTCCGGTTCACCGGTACGCAGTCCAAAGTCCATGACGGGAAGACTCACACGAATCCGGCGGCCTTTGCTCCGACCCCCGGCGGGGCAGGCAGTGCGGCCATGTTCGGTCATTCCGCAGAACACATGAAACGAGAAGGGTAGCTGAGCGAATCGGCTCATCACTTAAAGAGGTGCGACCATGAGTGAAGCGTTGGAAGCCCAGCAAAAGACCAACCCCCAGGGTGATCCGATCACCAGCGTGGCGGCTCCGAAGGCGGACGGGAAGAAGGATCCGCATGCTGAGGCGAAGCGGCAGAAGGTTGTGACGCCCGAGTACATGTTCCATGAGGCGCCGCGTACGAAGGAATTCATCACGGGCAGCGAAGCGGCAAAGGAAGCCATTCGCCGTTCGAACGTCGATCTGGCCATCGCCTATCCGATCACCCCGCAAAGCGAAACGATGCAATTGGTCGGCGTCCTCTACGGCGAAGGCTACGTCAAGGAATATTATCGCGGCGAAGAAGAAGTCGGCGTGATGGCCGCGATTGCGGGCGGATCGCGGGCAGGCGTCAGGTGTTATACCGCGACCGCGGGACCCGGCACCTTGCGCGGTCTCGAAGGCATCGCCTCCTGGCCTGGCCATCGGCTTCCCGTGGTGGCCATGTTCACGTGCCGCGTCGTCAACGCCCCGCTGGCCATTCAACCGGACAACATCGAGGTGTCCTACCTGCTCAACTGCGGCATGATCGTCTTTCACGCCGAGAATCAGCAGGACATGTTCGACTTCACCATGGCCGGGTTCACCATCAGCGAAAAAAACGATGTGACGTTGCCGGTCGGCGTATGCTGCGACGGTTTTTTCGTTACGCATGCCCGCGGGTATGTGCGCATGCAGGATAGAGGGATCAAGCTTCCTCCGCGCGAAGCGTGGCGTGGAGCGGTCCCGGTGCTTGATGCGGAGAATCCTCCCGCGCGCCTGTCCCGCGATGCCCCGGTTCAGAAATCGAACTTCATGGCCTACAACATCCACGCCGTATGGCAGCAGGAAGTCTGGGCGGCGGTGGAACGTTCGCGTAAATATATCAACCAATATATTGGTGGGTTGCTGAGCGCCGAAAACGTGGAAGGCGCCGATGCGATCATCATCGCTTCGGGAAGCGCCGCGGCCCAGTCGCGTGAGGCGGTCCGTATTTGCAAGGACAAGGGTTTGAACGTCGGACTCATCAAGATCCGT